>CAZVIK010000042.1:0-23552 GCA_964627045.1 uncultured Solibacteraceae bacterium
TGTCTCCACCTCTTCGTGCGACAATAACGCCTGCACGCCGGAGGAGGGACGCGTGAAGTTGCAGACGTTAACCACAAGCGGGCGCACGTCACGCCCGTCCTGCCGGAACTGCCCTCGAATGCGGCTGGACCATGCGCCGCCGCGCTTGCCCGGCCTTGGGTGGTAATCGACGTAGAAAAGACCGAGGTGCGATCCGTCGGCGTCCAGGACTTCGTAGGTGCTCACTTCGGCGTGATACTTCGGAATGTCCTTCCTCTCGACGAACTTCAGGCCGTAGAGGCGCGTGGCAACGTCGAAAGCGCCCTGGCGGACGTTATCGAGCACGAAGTACGGGCGCAGTTCGTTGTCGTCGATGTCGTATCTTGCCTTCTTGACCTTTTCGGCGTAGTACCGCCAATCCCAGGCTTCCAGCTTGAAGTTGCCGCCTTCCGACTGGATCATCTTCTGAAGGTCGGCGGCCTCCCGGTGCGCCACCTTGACGGTGGGCGCCCAAATCTGATTGAGCAGGTCGTAAACACCCTTAGGCGTCTTGGCCATATTCTCGGCCAGGATGAAATCGGCGTGCGTGGCGTAGCCCAGCAACTTGGCCCTTTCCGCGCGCAGCGTGGCCATCCGCACGAGCGTTTCTTTGTTATCGAACTCGTTGCCGTTGTCGCCGCGCCGAAAGTAAGCCGTCAGGATCTGGCGCCGCAGCTCGCGGTTCTGCGCGTAGGCGAGAAACGGCCAGATGCTCGGCGCCTGAAGCGTGAATACCCACTTACCCGGTTGGCCCTCGGCCTACGCGGCGTCGGCCGCCGCGGCCACGGCGTTCTCGGGAAGTCCCGCCAGGTCCGCTTGGTTTTCCACCACCAGGCGATAGGCGTTGGTCTCGCGCAGCAGGTTGTCGCCGAACTTGACCGTTAACCTGGAAAGTTCCTCGTTGATGGCGCGTAAACGCTTCTTCTCGGGTTCCCCGAGGTTCGCGCCGCCGCGCACGAAATCCTTGTAAGTCTCCTCGACCAGCCGCAATTGCACGGGAGTCAGGCCGAGGCTCGCACGCTTGGCCCACACCTGGCCGACGCGCTCGAACAGGCGCGGGTTCAGGCGGATGTCGTCCAGCGCGGCGGCCAACATCGGCGACACCTGGCGGTCCACTTCCTGCAACCGTTCGTTGGTCTCCGCGTTGGAGAGACTCCCGAAAACGCCCTGCACCTTGTCGAGCAACTTGCCGACATTGTCCAGCGCCACGATGGTGTTTTCGAAGGTTGCCGGGTCCAGATTCTGTGCGATCTTTTCGACCTCGGCGCGCTGATCGGCGATGCCCTTCTGGAACGCCGGAAGGAAGTGCTCGTCCTTGATCTCGCCGTAGGGTGGCGCTTCGAACGGGGTCTTCCAGGTACGGAAGAAGGGGTTTTCGCCCGGCGCGGCCGTCTGGCCGGTCAGGACCACGGAACACAGGCAGAATAGGGACATTGCGATCGGCAGAGTTCTCATGAAGTCACCCGCTTACTCAACGATGATAGCGCGCGGGCGCTTCCACTCGCACGGCGATGGCCGTGCCGCCGCCACGCGCGGCGGGCGTGCGCCTACACCCGCGCTTCGGATGTCGCTATCGCGGCTCGCTCGAAGGCGGCACCAGACCCTTCATCCGTAGGTAGGTGACGATGTTGCCGTAGTGCTCGTTGTTGTGGGCCGTGTTGAACGACAGCACCATCAGCTTGGTCTGTTCGCCGCCGACGAAAAACTTGACCATGGTGGCCGCCTGCGCGTCTGTCATGCCGTCGTAGGCCTTGTCGCAATAGGCGAAGGCATCTTTGAGCGCCTGCACCAAATCGGCCTTCGAGGTCTTGGACTTCTCCACGCCCGGCCCCCGGTTGGTCTCCCCCAGCACCGCCGAGCAAAAAAGGTACTGCGCGTCGGCAACGTGCCCGAGCAACTGGCCGAAACTGCGCACCTCCGGCACCGGCTTGAACGAGTAGTTCTCCTCCGGCATCTTCTCGGCCGAACGGATGATGTTGTTCTTGATGTTGGTGTGCAGGAACTTCTGACCCGCGGCGAGCGGGTTCTGCGAAAACGCGGGCGCCGCCCAGATCAGGGCGAGGACCAAACAGACTACGGGGGCGATACGTTTCATGGGAAGCCAGCCTCCAGGACCTTTCTTCCTTAAGCATATCGCAGTGGCACGGCCGAGGCGAGACCCATCGCGGGCCGGGGCCAAAAACTGGAGATGCACCGGCACCGGATTGCGGAACGCGCCGTTGTTACTTATGATACGCGGATATGACCTTAAGGCGGATGCGTAAACATGCAACGTTACTCGCGCTCCTTGTTACCGCGTCGCCCGCGCTTCCGGCTGCCGAAGGGTCCCCGGAAGAGGCCAGGCGGCTGATGTACGCGGGCTTGTACGACCAAGCCGCAGCCGCCTATTTGAGCCTGGCGGCCGCCGGTCCCGGAAACCCGGAGTTCGCCGCGATGAGAATCCATGCCCTGTTGCGCGGCAACAAACCCAAAGTGGCTTACGCGGAAGCCGATTCGCTGCGCAGCCGTTTTCCGAAAAGCGCGGCTGTGACCGCCGCCCTTGGGGCCGTGCACTTCCGTAAGGCGGATTTCCCCGCGGCCGAATCGTCCTTCCGGGCCGCGGTCGAACTCGACCGCGATTGCGGCGAGGCGTGGCTGGGCTTGGCGGCTCTTGCCGGGGCGGTCTCCAAGCGAGGCCGCCAGAAAGAGTACGCCGATCTGGCCTTCCGGACTCTTCCCGGCGACCCGCACGCGATGCGAGCGTGGGCCCCATTCGCCGGTGACGCTTCTGCGCGCGCGGCGCTGATGGACAAGGCTTTCGCACTCCTGGACCCGAAGGCGGAAGACTATGCACACTGGAAGCTCAGCGTTGAAGCAAGCAAAGCCATCGGGGACCGGAGGATCGGATGGCTGGATTCAGCCTACCAACCGTATTCGTTGAAGCTGATCGCTCTGATGAACGGCCCTCGCAATCGGTCGGGATGGGGCGTGGAAGCCCGGTTCAACCATGGCCCAAAGCTACGCCTGTTGTTGGACACGGGCGCCAGCGGGATTCTCCTGAAGCGCAATGCGCTGGGGCGGCTCAAACTGGAGAGGCTCGGATCCACATCGGCCGAATTGAAGGGTGTGGGAGACGAAAAGGGTGCGGGCTTCGTGGCCGCCCTCGCCGGACTGGTTGAATTTGGCGAGGTGAAAATCCGCGACTTGCCCGTGACGGTGCTCACCGAGTCCGCGCGCGTTGAAATCGCCGACGGTCTTGTTGGTTCGGACGTGTTCTCCGACTTCCTGGTGACACTCGACATCCCGCAGGCACGCCTCTTGCTGGCCCCTCTGCCGGGCCGCGACGCGCCCCCGGCGCCGCGGGAGGTCTGGGACCGCGTCGTTCCGGAAGCGGAGAAGGATTTCACACCAGCCTACCGCGCCGGAAATCACCTCTTCATCCCGGTCGAAGCCAATGGCCTCGCTAGCGGCTATTTCCTGATCGACACCGGAGCATTCGCCACTGTGATCGACGCGACCTTCGCGAAAAGGACCACGCGTGTTCGCGCGGACCCGCAAGCCCGAGTTACCGGAGTAAAGGGCGAGGTAGCCGCGGTCAAGCGAAGCGACACGGTAAATCTGGTGTTTTGCGGCATGCAACAGTCAAACGACGACGCGATTACGATCGACCTCGAGGCACAAGGCAACGCTTTTGGATTCGAGGTGTCGGGCATCCTGGGACGAACGGTCTTGGACCTGCTTTCGATCACCGTCGATTATCGGAACGGGCTCGTGAAACTGGTTCCGGGGAGACGCTGACGCATCGCCGTCCGGGCGTTTCTTGCTCCGGCCGTGCCGTCACCGCCGGCCGGTGGGGGCCAGTCGGTGGTGCCTCCCGGGAACCACCGGGATGGCGCCGCGCTTGCAGGTCAGGGTATCCTGTCGGGTTCGGCAATCAACGGAGATATCCATGCCCGGGCTTTTTGCTCTCAGCGTCGATCCCGCGCAGTATCGAGCTGATTTTCTGGAAGACCTTTTCTTCGGCACCTTTGATCATCAGCACCTCGGCGAAGCCTACGCCGGCCTCTCCACCGCCACCAACGGGCAGTTTCAGATCCGGACCCACCGCGGCCTATTCCGCGTCACCTTCGGCAAGGACCTGGACGGCATGGGCGGCACCGAAGGCATCGGCTACTGCGGCGCCGGGCGCGAGCCGCACTTCATCGATTCCCGGTTCGGCAAGTTCTCGGCGTGCTTCTCGGGAAACGTGACCAACGCGGCGGCGCTTCTGGAGCGTTACAAAAACGCCGGCCACGTCATCACGCGCGGCGATGACATCGACATCATCGCCACCGCCCTGGTGCAGGGCGACGACATCGTCGGCGGACTTCAGCGCCTGGCGCGCGACGTTCAGGGGGCCTTCACGCTGATGGTTCTCTCGGCCGACGGGGTCTACGCGTTCCGTTCCCCTACCGGCCACTGGCCGCTGGTCATCGGCGTCAAGGACGGCGCCGTGGCCACCGCCTCGGAATCCGGCGGGTTCCGGAACCTCGGCTTCCACCGCGTGCGCGACGTGGAGCCGGGCGAAATCGTGCTGCTGAACCACGGCAAGTGGGAGACCAAGGCACGCCTCTCGGAGGCGCCGGCGCAGTCGTGCAGTTTCTACTGGGTGTACACCTGTTTCCCCAACGACGTGTTTGAGGATATCCCCGCGTCGCTCGTGCGCAAGCGGCTTGGTGCGGCACTGGCGCGCCGCGACATCGAGAGAGGCTTCGTGCCGGACGTGGTCATCCCGGTGCCCGATTCGGGCCGCTTCCACGCCATCGGCTACCACCAGGAGTTCTGCCGGCAGATGATGGCGGGCCATGTCCGCCGTGTGCCGCTCTACGATGAACTCCTCCTTAAGTACCCCTACGCCGGGCGCAGCTTCATCCCCCGCGACCGCGCCGCACGCGACCGCGAGGCCCGCGTCAAACTGCTTTCCAGCGGCGAGGATTGCAGCGGCAAGGTGATCGCCGTGTGCGACGACTCCATCGTCCGCGGCACGCAGACACAAACCGAACTGGTCCCCAAACTTCGCAAGGCGGGCGTCCAGGAGATCCACTTTCGCATCGCCTTCCCCGAACTGCGTTCCCAATGCCGCTGGGGCAAGACGACGTCCAAGGGCGAACTGCTCTCCACGCGCATTCCCGCCGTGGAAGACCGCAAGTCGTTCCTCGGAGTGGAGGGGTTGGAGTACAACACCATCGGCGACGTGGCCGCGGCGCTCGGACGCCCCCTGGAAACGCTCTGCGTCGATTGCGCGAGGGATTGACGCGGCGGGTACGCCTTTTCTTTCGGTGAAGACAACACGGGGCGCGCCTTGGTCCGGCACGCCCCGTCTTCACGTGCTGAAGAAGCTGCCTACTGGCCCCGTCCCGGCGCCGCCGGAGCGGCTCCCCGGCCCGCGCCCGGCATCCCTCCCGGCATGCCGCCGCGCGCCGGCGCCACGTAGTCGATCAACTCGTCCACCGGTTTCTTCCCAGCCCAGGCGATGCCGCGCAGCAGGGTGCGCTGGATCTGCCAGTTGGAAAGATTGGCGTAGGTGTGGCCCTGCATCCACACGAAGGCGCGCGCCGGCTGGCCGCCCGGCAAGGTGTGCTCGTAAGTCCAGATCTGCGGAACCACCTCGCCTTTGTGCTCGCCCGCGCTGCGGGTGGGCGCGATCACCGTGGTCGCCAGCACCTTGATCGGCGGGTCCTTGGCCCAGGTCATCAGGAAGAACGCCTCGTCCCACAGCGTGAAGTTGGACATGTCCTTCATGATGGGATCGTCCTTGGCCACCACGGTGTAGGGCACCGGGGCTTCCAGGGTGAAGTTGACCTCGCCGTGCTTTTTGGCACCCCCGATGAGCGTCGAGAAGTAGGCCGGGTCGGGTCCGCAGCCGGAATCGTGCAGCACCACCAGCCCGCCGCCGCGCTTTACGAAGCCTTCCAGCATCGCCTTCTGCGTGGCATTCAAGTAACCGGCGTCGCCCTTGTAGATGACGACCACGTCGGTACGCTCCAGGTCCGCGCTGGTGGGCGAGTGCAAAGCGCCATCCACCACGGCGCCCCGTTCCGTGAGGAGGTTGTACCAATCGGCCAGGAACTGCGTGTAGTCGTGCTGGCCGGGCCCGTGGGTCTTCGGCCCCGCCCAAAGAAAGATGCGCATGCCGTTCACGTTCTGCCCCGGAACCGGCGGCGGTGTGTTGGGGTCCAACGCCGCGCCGCCGCGCCCCTGGGCCAAGGCCGGCACGGGCACGACTCCGCCCGCCAGCAATGCCACCACAAGCGCCATGACCAGATATGAGACCCACATCATTGGGACGGCGCTCGCGGCCCCGCCCATCTTCTTCGAACGTCCGAGCGCCATTCCGCTCCCGGCGCTGTTCTCTCGTTCTCTCACACTTACCCCCTTGCACTCCGGCCGGGGCGGTTACGCACCCGTCTGGCCGGGGATGCTTCTGAATGAACTGCCTGGAACAGTATACGTCCACTCGCGGCGCCGCGGAGGCGTAAAAACCGAACGGCAACTGCATGCCAGCGGTGGCATCCGGCGCCGGAAGTGCCCGGAGGACTAGAGGCCCGTTTCCATGGGCAGCGCCAGAGGCGGCTCCAGCAGGAAGTCGAGCGTGCTCATCTGCTCCACGGCTTCCCGCACCGCCTGCTCACTGGACGGCTCCACGGTGATCACGAAGGGCACAGCGTTTTTGTCGTCGCAGGGAAGTTGCAGTACCGCGTCGAGGCTGATCCTCTTGCCGGCCAGGATCCCGGCCAGCGTCGCGATAATCCCCGGCCGGTCCACGACGCGGAACCGGAGGTAGTAGGCGCGCCGCTGACGCGTCACCGGGATGGGGGCGTTTTCTCCGAGGCGCTCGTGGGCGAACGGAGAGACCCGCTCGGGGCTGCCGAACCGGATCTCGCGCGCAACCCGCATCAGGTCGCTCACCACGGCCACACCGGTGGGCCGCGAGCCCGCGCCGCGCCCGTAGTAGAACGTATCTTCTCCGTAGCGGCCCTTCACCCAAACGGCGTTGTAGGAGCCCTGTACGCTCGCCAGAATCGTCGATTTCGGAATGAGCGACGGCCGCACCGAGAGGATCAGTCCTTCCTTGGTGGCGCGCGCTCCGCAGATCAGGCGAATGGTGTGCCCCAGCCGCTCGGCGTACTGGAAATCGATCGGCGATATTCTCCGTATCCCTTCGGTGTAGATGTCCGAGGGCGTGATTCGCTCGCCGAAGGCCAGCGCGGAGAGGATCGACAGCTTGCTGCGCGCGTCGAAGCCGTCGATGTCAGCGCTGGGGTTGGCCTCGGCGTAACCCAGCCGCTGCGCCTCGGCCAGCACCTTTTCGAGCGAATCGCCGCGCTTCTCCATCTCGGTCAGGATGAAGTTGCTGGTGCCGTTGAGGATCCCGTAGAGCGCCTCGACGCGGTCGCCCGAGATACCCTCGCGCAGCACGGCATGAATCGGGATGCCGCCGGCAACGCTCGCCTCCATGGCGACGTTCACGCCGGCTTTGATGGCGCGGTCCCAAAGATCCGGCCCAGCCAGCGCCATCAGTTCCTTGTTGGCGGTAATGACGCTCTTTTTATGATCGATGGCGGTTTCCAGGATCTCCCGCGCCACGCTGGTTCCGCCCACCAACTCGACGACGATATCTACCTCCGGGTGCGTGGCGGCGAGCCGCCAGTCCAGCGTCCGCTCCACCTCGCCGAGGCCCTCGGGCAGCAAGCGGGTGTTGGCGTCCAGGCTCGACACGATACGCACCTTCAGCCCGAAGCCAAGCTTGGCGGCGATCTTCGCAGCGTTCTCGGCCAGAATCGTTACCGTTCCTGACCCGACGTTGCCGAGACCGACGATTCCTACCTGTACGTCCTCCATAAACTGCCATGATAACAGGCCGCTTGCGGCGTCACTCCCTGTGGTAACCTGAAACACGAATTCCATGGCTCACACGCGCGAAAAGTCCCAACTGATGAGCGCGTCGGAGATCGATCGCACCCTCGTCCGCCTGGCGCACGAGATCCTTGAAAAGGCCTCCGACGTCAACAAGCTCGCCTTCATCGGCATCCGCCGCCGCGGCGTTCCACTGGCCCAACGGCTGGCCGCCAAGATCGAAGGGCTGGAAAAGCTGGCAGTCCCGGTCGGCATTCTCGACATCAGCCTCTACCGCGACGATCTTTCGACCATCGCCGACAAGCCGGTCATCAACACGACGGAGATTCCGTTTTCGGTCACGGGCCTCGACGTCATCCTGATGGACGATGTGCTCTACACCGGCCGCACCGTCCGCGCCGCGCTGGATGCGCTGTTCAAGCACGGCCGCCCGGCGCGCGTGCAACTGCTGGCGCTGATCGACCGCGGCCACCGCGAGCTGCCCATCGAAGCCCGGTTCGTCGGCCGCACCGTGCAAACCACCGACGCGGAAATCATCGAAGTCAAGTTCAGGGAGATCGACCAGGTGGAAAAGGTCCTTCGGTTCGAACGTGTGGAGGACTAGCCCGTGCACAAGGGACTTCTTGGAATCGAGGACCTGCCGCGAGCCGAAATCGAATCGCTGCTGTCGCGCGCCAGGGATTTTCAGCCGAAGCAGGACGAGTCCTTCACGCGGCTCGGAATCCTGAAGGGGAAGATGGTCGTCAACCTGTTTTACGAGGCTTCCACACGCACGCGCGTAAGCTTTGAAATCGCCGCCAAGTGCCTGGGCGCGGATGCGGTCTCCATCACCGCGTCGGGTTCCAGCGTGAGCAAGGGCGAATCGCTGGTGGATACGCTGAACACGCTGGCGGCCATGCGGCCCAACGCCATTGTCATGCGCCACGCGGCTAGTGGAGCGCCGCATTTTCTGGCCCGCCACCTGCCCATCCCCATCATCAACGCGGGCGACGGCACGCACGAGCACCCATCGCAGGCGCTGCTGGATGCGCGCACCATTCTCGATTCGCGGCCCGCACTGGACGGCCTTCGCGTCGCCATCATCGGCGACATCGCGCACAGCCGGGTGGCGCGCTCGAACATCTACCTTCTCTCGAAGTTCGGCGTCGATATCGTGCTTTGCGGCCCCGCGCCGCTGCTGCCCCCGGAATTGGCCCGCATCGCGCCTGGTGTCCGGCTCACGCACGACATTCGCGAGGCCGTTCGCGACGCCGACGTGGTCATGATGCTGCGCGTGCAACTGGAGCGCCAGCACGAAGCCGCCTTCCCGGCCGGCGAGTACTTCCAGTTCTTCGGCCTGCGGCCCGAGCACCTGGAACTGGCCAAGCCCGGCGCCATGGTGATGCACCCCGGCCCCATCAATCGCGGCCGCGAGATCGCCTCCGAGGTCGCCGATTCGCAGGTGTCGGCCATCCTCAACCAGGTGCAGAACGGCGTCGCCGTGCGTATGGCGATTTTGGAACGGATTCTGGGGTGACCATGCCCGACCTACTCATCAAGAATGGACGAGTGATTGACCCGGCATCCGGGCGCGACGAGAAGGGCGACGTTCTGATCCGCGACGGCGCGGTGGCGGCCGTCGGCACGGCGATACAGGCGAACGGCGCGGAGGTCTTCGACGCCGCGGGCCTGGTGGTCGCCCCGGGCTTTATCGACATGCACACGCACCTGCGCGAACCCGGAGGCTCGCACGTCGAAACCATTGAGACTGGGTCGCGCGCGGCGGCCGCCGGCGGATTCACTTCGGTCTGCCCCATGCCCAACACCTCACCGGTAAACGACAACCCCACGGTGACCAGCTACATCGTCGAGCGCGCCACTCGCCACGCCGTGGTGAACGTCTTCCCGGTGGGTGCCATTACCAAAGATAGCGCCGGCGAGGCCCTGGCCGAGATGGCTTCCATGAAGCGCGCCGGCGTGGTGGCCGTCTCCGACGACGGCCGCGCCGTGATGAACGCCCGCGTCATGCGCCGCGCGCTTGAGACCGCGCACGCCTTCGGCTTGCCCGTTATCCAACACTGCGAAGATGCCAACCTAAGCGCCGGCGGCGATATGCACGAGGGCCGGGAGTCGACCCGGCTTGGCATGCGCGCGATTCCCGGCTGTTCGGAGGATGTCATTGTGGCGCGCGACCTTTTACTCGCCGAATACACGGGCGCGCAGTATCACGTCGCACACATTTCCACAACGCGTTCGCTGGAGATGGTCGCCCGCGCCAAGGCTCAAGGGCTCCGGGTCACCTGCGAAGCCACGCCGCACCACATGTCGCTGGCCGACGTGGACATGCCGCCTTACGACTCCAACTTCAAGATGAAGCCTCCGCTGCGCTCGCGGGAGGATGTCGCCGCCGTGGTGGACGGAATCGCCAACGGCACGGTGGACGCCATCGCCACAGATCATGCCCCGCATGCCGGCAGCGACAAGATGCAGGAGTTCGAGCGCTGCCCGTTCGGCATCATCGGGCTGGAAACGGCGCTGGGTGTCGCGCTGGAAACGCTGGTCCATTCGGGCCGGATTCCCCTGGCGCGGCTGGTGGCGCTGTTTACCACCGGCCCCGCGCGTATTCTGAAGCTGGACCGCGGCACTCTGGCCGTAGGTGCGCCGGCCGATGTGACGATATTCGACGCGGACCTCTCCTGGACTTACGATGTGAACTGCTCGTTTTCCAAGAGCCGCAATTCCCCGTGGCACGGCAAGACCTTCCGCGGCGGCGCGGTGGCGGCTATCGTCGGCGGCGCGGTGGTCTGGAGGCGCGACAGCCAGTAGCCCGGTCCGGCATCTGGCCGGGCTCTTCGTCCACTGGTTTCAAGGTGCCAAGTCCTCCGGCACGCGCTCGCGACGGCACTTCGCCGGCATTCGCCGTACCGGCACATTGGTGAACGTTACCTGCCGTCCTTGAGTTGGACTACAATCCACTCCATGACCCGCCGTGAACTGCTGGCCTTCCCCGCTGTGGGCATTGCCGCGCCGGCGAAGCCCGCGCCATCCATCCTGGTCCATGAGCACGTGCTGGTGGACTTCGTGGGCGCCGGCGAGATCCGGCCCGGCCGTTACGACGCCGACGAGGTCTTCCGGGTGGCGCGGCCGAAGCTCGAAGCCGCCGCGCGCCACGGCTGCGTGCGGCTGCTGGAAGCCACGCCCAACTACCTCGGACGCGACGCGAAGCTCATGCGGCGTCTGGCCGAGGCCACAGGCGTGGACATCTGGATTAACACTGGCATCTACGGCGCGGGAAGACACCGCTACGTCCCATCTTGGGCACGCGACGCCGGGGCCGAGGAACTGGCCCGCCGCTGGGTCGACGAGGCGCGACGCGGCGTCGAAGGCGTCAGGCCGAAGTTCATCAAGACCGGCGTCACTGTGCCGCTCTCGGACCTGGACCGAAAACTGGTGCGCGCCGCCGCCATCACATCGCGCGAGACCGGGCTGACCATCGCCTCGCACACCGAGACCGGCGCGGCAGCTTTGGCTCAGATAGAGATTGTAGAGAGCGAGCGCGTCCGGCCCTCGCGCTACGTCTGGGTGCACGCGCATACCGAGAAGGATATGACGTGGCACGCAAAGGCAGCCAGGGCCGGCGCGTGGCTGGAGTTCGACGGCCTCAGCGCCAAGTCCGCCGACTGGCATCTGGAGTGCCTGAAGAACGCCGCAGCGATGGGATTCCTCGGCCAGTGCTTGCTTTCGCACGACGCCGGCTGGTACACCCCCGGCGAGCCGGGCGGCGGCAGCTATCGCGACTACACCTACCTCTACAGCGACTTCCTCCCGCGCCTGGAACCCGGCTGGCTCCAGACGCTACTGTGGGACAATCCGCGCCACGCGTACGGACGCTAACGCTACGGTGCCGTTGGCGTGAGGCTCTCACAGAGCGGCGCGCGGCCGGTTGCGTCGAGTCTGGCGCTGACGGCCCGTTCCTGGAGCATTCCGTTCACATCTGCCACACCTGTAACATTACCGTGCCCCCGCGCGCCCCTCCTTCTGACGCGGAATTCCCGGAGAACGGGAGTCTTCCGTCTGAAATCCTGTAAGATCGTTAACCGCAAGACCGCGACCCAACGGCCGGCGTCCAGATCGGGCCCCCGCCAGGATCGCGGTAAGAGTAGGAAGGAGGCAAATCTGTGAGGGTACGGAATCTGATTTGTGCGGGGGGGGCCATCGTGTCGCTCCTGATCGTTAGCGTGGCATTTTCGCAACAAGCGGCCGCGCCGGCCAAACCGGCGGCAGCCAAACCGACAGGCCCCCGGGTCATTTCCCCGGAAGTCCTGCCGGACAAGAGAGTCACCTTCCGGCTGTATGCCCCGAAGTCCGGCACTGTGGTGCTGAACGGGAATTGGGACAACGGCCTCAACATTCCGATGACCAAGGATGCCGAGGGCATTTGGTCGGTGACGACTGGTCCGTTGACCGATCAACTCTGGGGCTATTCCTTTAGCGTGGACGGCGTCAAAGTGAACGACCCCGGAAACGGCGAGTATCAGCGAGACGGTGCACGCTATGACAACCTGCTGATGATCAGCGGCCCATGGAGCGAGCGGTGGGAGTTCAAGCCGGACATCCCGCACGGCGCCGTGACGGCCGTCTGGTATCCGTCTCCGATTCTGAAGCAGAAGGGCCGCCGGATGTATGTATATACACCGCCGGACTACTACACCAGCAACGCGAAGTACCCCGTGCTGTACCTGCTGCACGGCGGCGGCGGCGACGAAGACGCCTGGACCACGATGGGCCGCGCCACCGTCATCATGGACAACATGATCGCCAAGGGCGAATGCAAGCCGATGATCGTCGTGATGCCCAACGGCAACGCCACCCAGATTGTCAGCCAGGGCTACGCGTTCGGGCCGACGCCGCCGCGCCAGTCGGTGACCGCTCCGGCTCCGCCGCCGGTGCAGGCCGCCCAGGGTGGCCTCGGAGCCGGCCGCGCCGCCGCACCGGGCGCTCCCGCCCGCGCGCCTCAGGCCCAGGTGTACGAGGGCTCCTATCCGCACAGCCTGGTGAAGGAGATCATTCCGTTCATCGAGAAAAACTACCGCGTCATCGCCAACAAGGACAACCGCGCCATCGCGGGGCTCTCCATGGGCGGCGGCCACACCATGACGGCCACCAACAACAACCCCGGCGTGTTCGGCTGGATCGGCGTGTTCAGCTCCGGCCCCCGGCAGACCGATCCCAACGTCGAGAAGCAGATGGCCACCCTCGCGAAGAGCGGCGTGAAGCTCTACTGGATCGGCGTGGGAAGCACGGACACGGCCAACGCAGGCGCCAAGAACCTGTACAAGCTGGCGCAGGACCTGAAGTTCAACACCACGTTCAAGGAGATCCCTGGAGCGCATTACTGGTTCATCTGGCGCGATTTCCTGTGTGACTACGGTTCGAAGCTGTTCAAGTAGGAATCAACCGCTGTACCGGGGCTCCGTCGAACGCGGGGCCCCGTTCTTTTTCTCAGCCCGTGTCCGTCCCTTGGCCCAGCACTAACCCGGCATGAGGCAACGCCGGCTCGCCTTCCGTGCCATACTGCAAGAAGACCCCGAAGGAGAATCGCCATGACCCAAGCCCGAGGATACGCCGCACTGCGCCCCAAGTCGCTCCTGGAGCCGTTCCAGTTCCAGCGACGCGAGCCGCGGGATCACGATGTCGTGATCGACATCAAGTTCTGCGGCATCTGCCACTCCGACATTCACCAGGCCCGCGAGGAATGGGGCGGCGCCATCTTCCCGATGGTCCCCGGTCATGAGATCGCTGGCATCGTCTCCCGCGTCGGCGCCAAGGTCACCAAGTTCAAGGTGGGCGACCGCGCCGGAGTCGGCTGCTTCGTCGATTCCTGCCGCACCTGCGTTCCCTGCCAATCCGGGGAGGAGCAGTACTGCACCGGCGGCGCGTCCTTCACTTACAACGGGATGGAACGCGACGGAAAGACGCCCACCTTCGGCGGCTACTCGGACCACATCGTCGTCGATGAGAACTACGTTCTCCGCATTCCGGAAAACCTCCCCATGGACGCCGCCGCGCCGCTGATGTGCGCCGGGATCACGCTGTATTCCCCGCTCATTCATTGGAAGGCGGGCGCCGGCAAGAAGGTGACCATCGCAGGACTCGGCGGCCTGGGCCACATGGGCGTGAAGATCGCCCACGCGCTGGGTGCGGAAGTCACTGTGTTGAGCCGCTCTCTTCGCAAACAGGCCGACGGGAAGCGGCTGGGCGCGGATCATTTTTTCGCCACCGAAGACCCAGAGACCTTTAAACACCTATACGGGACGCAGGACCTTCTCATTAACACCGTTTCGGGCGAAGTGGACTTCAACCCCTACCTGAACACGCTGAAGCTGGACGGCTCCATGGTGCTGGTGGGCGTGCCGGAGAAGCCGGCCATGGTGGCCCCTTTCTCGCTGCTCGGCGCGCGCCGCAGCCTGGCCGGGTCGATGATCGGCGGCATCCGCGAGACGCAGGAGATGCTCGATTTCTGTTCCGCGCACAATTTCGCCGCCGACATCGAGAAGATCCCGATCCAATACGTGAACGACGCTTGGGAGCGCGTTGTGAAAGGCGACGTGCGCTACCGCTTCGTCATCGACATGGCGACCGTTCGCGCTTCAGCCTAGGGCAGCCGCGCCACCATCTGGTAGGGCGCCAGTCGATAACGTTGCGCGCAGGCCGAAGGCGGCTTGCCCGGCGTCAGACGGCGCCGGTCGACCACCCGCAGCCCGGCTGCTTCCAGTAGCGCCGCGAGTTCCTCCTCGGCGTGACAGAAGCACTGCGCCGGATTCTCCTTCACCAGCAGGTCGTCCACCTGGTACTCCGTGAAGCCGCCGGATGATTCGACATGGTGCAGAAATAGGACCCCGCCCGGCGCGAGGAGCCGCGCCAAGCCGCCGAGCGCCACACCGGCGGCCTCCCGCGGTACGTGCAGAAAACTGGCGCACCCGAAAATCCCGTCGAAACTCCCGGCGCGAAAACACGGCGCCATGAGGTCCATGGAGGCCACGCGGATTCCCGGTGCGCGCCGGCGCGTAAGGTCCAGGAACTCCTCGACGATGTCGGCCGCCGTGACCGTGAGGCCCGCTTTGGCGAACGCCCCGCTGTCCAGACCGAGACCGCATCCGGCATCCAGAACCCGCGCGCCGGCCAGGTGTTTCAGAAACAGCGCGCGGCACTGCTCGTGAAACGCGTGGTCGTAGTCGGTCTGCCGCCGCCGCTCCCACTCGGCCGCGATCCGCGCGTAGGCTCGGCGGTTCTGCCGGGCAGTCTCGGCGGCTGGCCCTCCGGGCGGAGAAGTCACCCGCGTCCCTCCAGCGTCAACACGCGGTCGCACATGCTCTCCAGCAACCTGCGGGAATGGGCGATGAATAGCGCCGACAGGCCGTAGCGTTCGCGCCATTGGATCACCCGTTCCAGGATCTGCGCCTGGTTCATGGGGTCCAGCGACGAGGTCGGCTCGTCCAGCACCAGGAACTTCGGTTCCAAGAGCAGCGCCCTCACGAACGCGAAACGCTGGACCTGCCCGGCGCTGAGTTCGAACGTGTGACGATTGGCCAGGGACGGGTCCAGGTTCATCCGTTCGCAGACGTGGCTGATTTGCCGCCGGTAACACTTCTGGCTCTTACCCACCGCGAGCGTCTCGTGCAGGGTTTCGATGATCGTACGCCGCGGATTGAACGCCAGCAAAGGCTCCTGGCTCACCCATCCGAACTGGCCGCGCAGCGGGCGGACCCCGGCGTGGCGGATGTTCCGTCCCAGCCAGTACACCTCGCCTTCCCAGGTCGGGATCAGGTCCAGCACGGCCTTTCCGAGAGACGTTTTGCCACAGCCGCTCGGGCCGGCCAGCCCCACGAATTCGCCGGCGTGGATGTGGAGCGACGCCGGCCCGGCCACCCACCTCCGCCGCCGGAGGAGCGCGCCTTCCTCGTAGTACACGCGCACGCCGCGTGCCTCCAGCACCGCTTCGTGCTCAGACATCTGGGTTCCCTCCGGCCGCCGCTGCGCCCGGCGGGACCGGCCCGTCGCACCGCCGCGCGTCCAGAATCCGCCCCGCCCGCATAAAGTAGACGCCGTGCGCGATCTGTTGCACCAGCTCCATGTCGTGGGTAATCACCAGCATCGAAACTCCGTAGATGTCCAGCAGGCATTGAACCACGCGGTCTCGGCTCTCATCGTCCAAGCCCCGCGTCGGCTCGTCCACCAACAGGAGTTGCGGCTGGTTGATGAGGCTCATGGCGATCATCGCCCGCTGGTTCATCCCGCCGCTGAGCTGACTCGGATATGCACCATAGACCCGCTGCGGCTCGGCGAAGCCCATCCTCCGCAAGAGGTCCAGTGCCCGCCCCCGCGCCTCCCTCTCTTCGCCGGGATGATGCTGGAGGTACGCTTCGGCGATCTGCCGTCCCACGCGCATCACGGGATTGAAGAACCGCTCCGCGTTGGACCAGCACATGGCTATCTCCCGTCCACGCAGCGCGCTCGCCACACCCGTCGCCAGGAGGCTGCGGCCGTTGAACCAGGCTTCCCCCGACACTCTCGCGTTGCGCGGCAGCAGCCCCAACACCGCCAGCGCCAGCACGGATTTGCCGCAGCCGCTTTCCCCCACCAGCGCCATCCGGTCCTCGGGCTCCACGAGCAGGCTGGTATCCACCACGGCCGGCACCTCGCCGCCCGCCGTGTCGAAGCGCACCGACAGGCCCGCCACTTCGAGCGTCATCGGCGGCCCGCCTCCCACCGAAGCCGCGACAGGTCCAGCTTCAGGAACGGATCGACGTGAACCCCGGCGAGCCCCCGCCGGTACGCATAGAAGTAGCGCTCGTGGTACAGCGGCACGAACGGCTTGTCGGCCGCGATTAGGTCCATCACCTCGTGGAAGCCCCGCTCCTGCGCGGCGGCGTCCGGCGCGTTCACCGCATCCTGGAACGCGCCGTCGAGCCGCGCCGAGGCGTAATGCGTTGTGTTGCCATTGGCGCGCACGCGCATCCCCTCGGAGAACGCCAACCGCCGGATGAGCAACTCCGGCGAGCCGGTCGGCGCCGACAGCGGGTATAGGGTGAGGTCGAAGCCGCCCTGTTCGGTGGCTTTCTGCCACGCACCGCCCTCCAGCGCCGCCACCCGGACCGCCACGCCCAGCCGCGCGAAGTAATCGGCCAGGTAGTCGCCGACGTGACGGTAGCCCCACGACGAGATGTCGCCCTGGCTCAGTAGCAGCACCGCTGGTGCCCCGCCCAGGCACGCCGCCAGTTCGCGCTTCACCGATTCTCCGGTATCGGGCGCTTCCGCGAACCGCCCGCGGTTCCACCGCGCCGCGCGGCCGATCAGGAAATCCCGAGCCGGCGTTCCGGCGCCGCGCAGGATGTGCCGCACCAAGCCGTCGCGGTCCAGCGCACGCGCGAACGCCTCCCGGCATTCGGCCTTCCGGAACGGCCCCTTGGCGCAGTTGAACAACAGGTAGTGCGTGATGGCCACGTCCTGGGAGGCCACCACGATCTCCGGCTTGTCCTTCAATAGGTCCAGGTGCGGCGCGGGCACGCCTCCGTGATGCGCGATCAGGTCGATGTCGCCCCGGATCAGCGACATCAGCCGTACCACCGGATCAGGAATGATCCGGAACTCGATCTCGCGGAAGTAGGGCCGCCCCCCGTGATAGCCCTCAAACGCCGTCACCTTGTCGTACTGCCCGATCTTGCTCTCGGCGAACACGTATGGTCCGCTCCCCACGGGCCGCCGCAGTTTGCCGTCCGGCTGGAACTCCGCCGGACTGAAGATCCCGGCAAAATAGTGGCCCACCTTGTTTGGAAGATCCACCATCGGCCGCGAAAAGCGCAGACGCAGCGTCCGGCCGTCCACCACCGACATCTCTTCCAGGTGGATATAGGTGCTGTAGTAGTCCAGTTCCGGGTGGTCCTTCATCCGCCGCACGTTCGCCGCCACCAGTTCGGAAGAAAGCGTCTCGCCGTTGTGAAACCTCACGCCCTCCCTCAACCGCAGCGTCCACTGTTTCCCGTCCGGCGTTACCTGCCAGGACTCCGCCAGCGCCGGCCGCGCCGTCAGCCCGTCGTCGATCTCGGTGAGCGCTTCCCACACGTTGGCATTGCGCTGGATCATGACCGGATTCGCGGCCCCCAAGTTCAGGCTCGCGTTCACGCCCACGACCAACACGTCGTCAGGCCGCCGCCCGGCCGAGCACGCCGCCAGAACCAGAAGAGCCGCCGCCAGGGCCGCCCGCGCCACCAGGCTTTTCACGCCGTTTCGCTTCCGCATGCCGATGCCGTCCCCGCGAACAACTTGATCTCCTCGACCGCGAACAGGTACCGCTTCTTGTCGAGATACTCCCGCACCCCATCCGCCAGAAGGTGCAGTCCCAAGGTGAAGACCGCGATTAACGCCGACGGAAACGCGAATAGCCAGGGGCTCGCCAGAAAGAAACTCCGTGCGTCGAACAGCACCGTCCCCCATTCGGGCGTCTGAGGCGAAATGCCCAGCCCCAGAAAACTCAACGATACGATGGCAAACACGTCGCCCACCAGCGCGTTCAGCAACAGGATCAATACCGACGGCAGCACCGCCGGCAGCGCGTGCCGGAACAGGTTGCGCGCCGTCGAGTACCCCGCCGCCGTGTTCGCGGTGATGTAGTCCAATTGCTTCACCACGCAGATTTCGTTCCGCACGATCCGCGCCAGTTGCGCCCACCCGGTCGCCGCCAGGTACAGCACAAGTTGAAGCGCGCCGCCGCCGAAGATCCCGAGGAAACACACTGCCAGTAGGAATCCCGGCAGCGCCAGCATCGCGTCGGCCAGACGCATCATCAGCCCGTCCATCCGGCCCCCCAGAAACCCGCACGACGCCCCCACGCCGAGCGCCAGCGCGGAACTCAGCGCCGCCACCAGCAGCGCCAGCCCTAGCGTGGTCCGCGTTCCGGCCAGCAACCGGCTGAACAGGTCCCGCCCCAGGTGATCGGTTCCCATTGGGTGCGCCGAGCTCGGCCGCGCCAGGATGCGGCCGTAGTCGGCCGCTCCCGGCGGGTAGGGAGCCACAGCTTCGCCGAGCAGCGCCATCACAAGGAACAACGCCGTGATGCCGGCGCCGACATACCCGATCCGCGGCATCTCAGCCAATCCTCGCCCGCGCCGCGCGCGGGTCGATGCGCCGTACCAGCAGGTCGGCGAGCAGGTTTGCCGCCAGCACCACCGTGCAGAAAAATAGGATGTAGCCCTGGATCACCGGATAGTCCCGGCTCAGGATCGCTTCCAGAATGTAGCCGCCCATTCCCGGAAGCGAAAACACCGATTCGATCAACACAATTCCGCCGAGCAACCCCGCGAATCTCATCCCGAGGTAGCTCACCACCAGCGTCATGGCGTTCGGCAACCCGTGGCGCAGCACCGCCTGCGGATAGCTCAGTCCTTTTCCGAGGGCGGCCAGGAAATACTCCTGGTGAACCGCTTCCAGCAACGCGTTTCGCACCACACGCGCCAGCGAAAGCCCCAGGATGCCCCCCAGCGTCAACACCGGCAGCACCAGCCCCCTGCCTCCGCCGATTCCGTACAACGGCAGCCAGCCCAAGCGGAATGAACATACGTAGATCGACAGCAGCCCGATCAGAAACGCCGGGACCGAGTGGCACAGAACCACCACCGCGCGGATCGCGTGGTCGGCCGCTTTGCCTTCATAAACGGCCGCCGCCACCCCGAGCAGGATTCCCAGCGAACCGGCCAGCGCCAGCGATCCAAAGGCCACCGCCGCCGACACCGGAATCCGCGCGGCGAACTCCGCCGTCACCGCACGGTTGGTCTTAAACGACGCGCCCAAGTCGCCGCGCGCTACCGCCCCGAGCCAGGCCAGGTACCTCGCCCAGGCCGGCCGGTCCATTCCGTGCGCCTCGCGGACCCGGGCGAGCGCCTCCGCGGACATGTCCTTGGAGGCGCCGCCCAGCAGGAGTTCGGTGGCATCGCCCGGCGCCAGGTCCACCGCCACGAATGAGAGGACGCTGACCAGCAGCAGCGTCGCCACCGAACTCGCGAGCCGGTGCGCCATCAGCGGCCGAAGTGGTAGGTCGCTCTCACCTCCACGAAACGGCCCGGCGCATTGTAGATAAACTCCCCGTCGTATTTTGAGTTCGCCAGGTTATCGATCCCCAGGGAGAAGTCCACATCGTGGCCGCCGAAGCTGACCGTCTTCCACGCTTTCATGCCAAGCGTCGCGTAGCTCCGCATGTGGAAGTAGCGCAGTTGCGTGTTCTCGTCGTCGTAGTAGCGCGTATCGGACGCGCGCAAAGACAGCGTCGCACCGTAGCGCCCCTTCCGGCTCACGTAGCGTAGCCCCGCTCCGCCCACGTTATCGGGGGCGTTGCGCAGTTGGTGGCCCTTGTTCTTCGCCGACTTGGTGATCTCCGAGCGGTTCAGCGTGTAGTTGAAGTACCCGATCAAATCGCCCCAAATCTCCTGCTGCCACCCCAACTCAATGCCCTTGATCGACACTTCGTCGGAGTTCGACGTGCGGATGATTTGCACGCCCACGAGCGTCGGATGCTGGTCGTAGACATAACTCATGGCGTCCACGATCTGCCCCCAGTAGCCGGTCGCCGTAAGGCGCGTGCGCCCGCCCGGACTGACGTAGTCCGCGCCGAAATCGGCCATCTTCGTCCGCTCCGGCTTCAGGTTCGGGTTCGCTTCGCGCCACGTGTTGCCGGTCGAGATGTTCTGGAAGAACCACGTCGCCGAACCGGCCCAGTAAGCCGTCCCTGCCGACGCCCGCAATCCGATGGCCTCGGTCACCCGGTACTTGAAACCTCCGCGGTAGGTGTTGGCCGCCTTGCTCACGTCGGGCGGTGTGCGGTTCGTCGAGCCGGTGTCGTACACGTCGTGGAACTTCCACCGGTCGTGGCGTATGCCCACGATCAGCGTCGCCTTCTCGTCCAGAAACCGGACCTGGTCCTGAACGTATAGCGCCGTCTGGCCGATCCCGTACTTGGTCTGGGCCAGAACCCCGCTGCGGTTGGCGTTGAACGTGAACGAGCGGCTCTGGTCGATCAGGTGCTGCACCCCCACCGTCAGCGTATTGCGGCGGATGGCGTGCACGTCCATCTGCACGTCCAGAGGGAGCCGCGTGTAGGTCGCGTGCGGATTCTGCGTGATCGTCGGGTCGTAGACGTAGCTGTTTGTCGCGCTGACCGGTGCAAACACGTAGCGTCCGGCAATGGCCGAGTTGGCTACGTTCACAACGCCCTTGGTGCTCTGCGAATCCGTCCGCCGGCTCTGGTAGCCGAACCGCGCCGTCAGCAGTCCCACCCCCTCGATCGGCGTGAAGAACGAACCGTTCCCGATCACACGCGTGCCGGCGCTGAAGGAGTTCTGCCGCCCGCCGTAGAGCCGCTCGTTGAAGACGTGCGCGCCCGCGGTGAAGCCCATACCGCTGTTCGGGTTCCTGTATCCCACCCGCTGGTAGTTGTAGTGGTTCGTATAGTATTGATTTTCGATGGCCACCGAGTTCAGGTACGACGGGTAACCGTTCTGCATCAGGTACACGCCCGTCGCCAGGTCCGTGTTCTTGTAGCCGTCGGAGGTGTCCACATTGTAGGATCCGAACAGGTCCCAGTTGCCCAGCGTCTTGCCGAGCGACACCTGCGGCCGCCACGTCCCCAAGGTCCCATAGCCCAACCCCAGGGTCATGCCTCCGTTCTGCCGGGCCGTGAGCGAGCGCACGTTCACCACCCCGCCGCTGGCGTTGGCGCCGTACAGCGAAGACGACGGGCCCAGCAACACCTCGGTCGAACCAACGTTGGCCGGGTTCACCGCGATGCTCACCATCGGCTCGGCCAGCGGCAGTTCGTCTACCATGTAGAGCGTGCGGCCGATAAAATAGCCTGTGCCGCGCAGGTGAATCCAGTTCGGGATATTCCGGTTGCCGTGACCCACCGACACCCCGGGCACGTCCTTAACGATCTCCCCGATGTTGGGGTTGTTGTACTGCTTCTCTTCCACCTGGTCCCGCGTCACAAGCTGCACGCTGACCGGAACGTTGACGATGTTGGTCTCGGTCTTGGTGGCCGTCACCACAATGACGTCGTGTCGCGTCAGGTCCGGCGTCTCTGCCGCCTCTTCCGGCCGCGACTGTTCGGCCTGGGTGTTCGGAGTCTCGGTCGGGGGTTGCGCGAAGGCCGTGCCGGAGGCCAGCAGGGCCAAAAGGGAGCAGGAAAGAAGGAGTCTGGGCATCGTGTTCCTCTCAGGTCTTTGACGGCGCCGGTAGCACCTATTGAGACATCGTATCCGTGTTACCAAGCTAAAAAGCGTAACACAGGCGGCCGGATCGGGCAACCTGCCATTGAGCGCCGGTGCGGGGGCTACGCGTCAACCGGACGGCCGGGATTTCCCAGCCGCCTGGTGGCCTCGCGCCCGGGCGCGCGTCAGGAGTCTCGGTGCAGGACACGGATTGCTGGGCCGCAGCCGATCGTCGCTCCGGCGCCCTACAGGGCAGGCGTGTAGAGATCCCCGGCGCGAGCCCAGCGCTGGCGCGCGGGCGTCCCGCTCCCGGCCCGCGCGCCGGCCACACGGTCCAGGAATCCTAGCAAGCGAAGGTGAACCGGTGACGGAAGCCGCGTCAATTCCACCTTATCGCCCACGTCGGCGCGCAGCCACATCGCGTAGTCGCGGCAATCGCCCTGGCCGTAGCTCAGGATCAACCCTTCCATCCCGCAGATGCACATCGCCAGGCTCAACGGCGCCACCGAGTAGGGGCACAGCAGAAGGATCGCCCGCCTTCGCGTCCCGCCGTTCAACGCGGGCAACAACAAGTCCCGCGCGATGTCCGAAGCCGACGTCATCAGGTACAGAGACGCGCCTGCCGCCCGCGCCCGTTCCGCAACTTCGCGGATCTCGCACGCCGCACACGCCTCGGCCGGCTCCCGGCCCGCTTCGTCCAGGAGCCGGCAATCGTGCCCAAACCGCTTCGAAGGGCACGGCGGGAACATCGGCCGCTGGCAGTACCCGATTCCGATCAGCCACTCCGCGGCGGCCACACCGTGCTCAAGTTGCTCCCAGCCTTCAACGCCCACCGGCGCGACTTCCCGCCGCCGCGCGGGCCGCACCACGCAGCGGTACCTCCACAGACCGGTCAGGACGCGCCTTGGGTGACGCAGTACCGCCTGCCTCAGAAAGCCTTTGCCGTAGGATTGAAACAAACTCCGTGCGGAGAACGACCACACGTCAAACCCCAAAAACGCCGCGCGGTCCAGTCTTTCCAGCAGGCCCATGAAACGTCCCTTCCACAATACCGGACCCTGAGCCGTGCTACAAAGGGTTATCATGTACCCGGAACTCCCACGCCCCCCCGCTCCACGACGAGGCCTCGTGCTGGTCGTCGTCGTTGTCTTTTTGGTTCTGGCCGGAGCGCGGTTCATCTCCGGCTATGTCATCGAATACCAATGGTGGAAGGAACTCGACCAGGTCCCCACCTGGCTCGACATGTTGCTGTACAGCATCCTCCCGTTGACCGCCGCGACGCTGATCGCCGCCGCCGCGCTATGGGTGACCCACGCGCGCGCTCTCAAGTTCGCGGGCGCCTCGTTGCGGGAGAACCGAATCTACGCTGCGGTCTCCACCCTCGCACTGCTGTTTTTCGCCTGGGTGCTTTCCTCCGGATCCATC
>CAZVIK010000043.1:0-17120 GCA_964627045.1 uncultured Solibacteraceae bacterium
GCTCTGGGTGGCGATGGGCAACACACTCATCCTGGTGGGCTCGGTGCTGGCGATCACGCTGGTGTGTGGCACTCTGCTGGCGGTATTGCTGGACCGGGAGTTTCCGGGCCGCAACATCTGCCGCGCGCTGGTGATCGCGCCGTTCTTCGTCATGCCCACAGTGAGCGCATTGCTTTGGAAGAACATGCTCATGAATCCGGTGTTCGGGTTCTTCGCCTGGATCTCGCGTTCGCTGGGGCTGCCGGTCATCGACTTCTTCGCCACCATGCCGCTGGCCGCGATCATTCTCATCGTCTCCTGGGAATGGACGCCGTTCGCCGTTCTGATCCTACTGCCCGCGCTGCAATCGCTCCATAAAGAGCAGCGCGAGGCCGCCCGGCTGGACGGCGCGGGACCCCTGGCGATCTTCCGGCACATCGAGTTCCCTCATTTGAAGCGCCCCATGGCCGTGGTGGCGATGATCGAGACCATCTTCTTCCTGAGCCTGTTCGCCGAAATCTACGTGACGACCGGCGGCGGGCCTGGGCTGGCGACCACCAATCTCGCCTACCTGATCTTCCGCGACGCACTGTTTGAATGGGACGTGGGGCAGGCCTCGGCGGGCGGGGTGGTTGCGATCGTGCTCGCCAACATCGTGGCGCTTTTCCTGATGCGGGCGTTGGGCAAGAACCTGGAGGGCGGAAAATGACGGGCTCCTGGAGAGTGCGCCTGGCGCTCACGCTGGCGGGATGGGCGATCTCGCTCGCCATGTTCTTCCCGCTGCTCTGGATGTTTTTGACGAGTTTCAAGACGGAGATCACGGCGGTGGCCACGCCTCCGGCGGTGGTCTTCCGGCCGACGCTGGAGAACTACGCCGCCGTGCTGCAACGCGCCGACTACGTTCAGTTCGCGATGAACAGCGTGGCGGTGTCGCTCGGCTCCACCGCGCTGGCGCTCGCGCTGGCCATCCCCGCGGCTTACGCCATGGCGTTCTTCCCAACGCGCCGCACGCGCGACCTGCTGCTCTGGATGCTCTCGACCAAGATGCTCCCGGCGGTGGGCGTGCTGGTCCCGATCTTCCTGCTGTGGCGGCGGTTCGGATTGCTCGACACGCGCGCGGGGCTGGTGTTGATCAACGCCGTCAGCGTGCTTCCCATCGTGGTGTGGATGCTCTATTCGTACTTCCGGGAAGTCCCCAAAGAGATTCTGGAAGCCAGCCGCATGGACGGCGCGACGCCGCGCGAGGAGCTCTTCCACGTGTTGCTCCCGCTGACCATGCCGGGCATCGCTTCGACGGCGCTGCTCGCGATCATTCTCTCCTGGAACGAAGCCTTCTGGAGTCTGAACCTCACCACGGTGAAGGCCGCCACGCTGACGGCGTTCACAGCGTCGTTCTCCAGCCCCGAGGGCCTGTTCTGGGCCAAGCTCTCGGCGGCGTCCACGCTGGCGATCCTTCCCATTCTGGTTTTCGGGTGGATCAGCCAGCGGCAGTTCGTGCGCGGATTGTCGTTCGGCGCGGTCAAATAGGAGGAAGCGGCGGAATCATGGCAAGCGTGGAACTCAAGAGCGTACGCAAGCGCTTCGGACATCACGAGGTCATCCACGGAGTCGATCTCAAGATCGAGGACCGCGAGTTCGTAGCGTTCGTCGGACCATCGGGCTCGGGCAAGTCGACGCTGCTGCGAATGATCGCGGGACTGGAGTCCATCTCGGAAGGCGAGGTGCTGATCGATGGCCAGCCGGTGCAGGACGTTCCTCCCGCGCGGCGCGGCCTGGCGATGGTGTTCCAGAGCTACGCGCTGTATCCGCACATGACCGTGGCCGAAAACATGAGCTTCAGCCTGAAGCTGGCGGGCGTCCCACCGGCCGAGCGCGAAGAAAAGGTTCGCGCCGTGGCGCGTGTTCTGGATATGGAAGACCTGCTGGACCGCAAGCCGCACGCACTTTCCGGAGGACAATCGCAACGCGTGGCGCTGGGCCGCGCCATGGTGCGCCAGCCCAAGGCGTTCCTGCTGGACGAGCCTCTCAGCAACCTGGACGCCGCGCTTCAGGCGCAGATGCGGCTGGAACTGGTGCGCCTGCGCCGGGAACTGAACACCACCATGATCTACGTCACCCACGACCAGGTAGAAGCCATGACCATGGCCGACCGTATCGTCGTGCTGAACGAAGGACGCGTCGAGCAGGTGGGGTCGCCCTTGGAACTCTACAACCGCCCGGCGACGATGTTTGTCGCGGGATTCATTGGCGCGCCGAAGATGAACTTCCTTCCGGCGCCCGAGGGGCTCGATGCCGGGCGCGTGCGAACCTTGGGAATTCGGCCGGAACGCGTGCGCATCGATCCCGCCGGCGATCTGGCGGGGAAGGTCGTCGCGCTTGAGCACCTGGGCGCACGGACCTACGTGCACGCGAAGCTCGACAGCGGCACGGGCCTGGTGGCCGAGACCGCCGGCGATTCGACGCTGCGCGTGGGCGACCGCGTGGCGTTCCACGCACCGCTTGACGCGTGCCACCGGTTCGACGAGTCCGGGGGGAGCCTCGCATGAGAGCGCTGGTGTTTCACGGGAAAGGCGATCTGCGCTTGGACTCCCTGCCGCTGCCGGAGCCTGGGCCGGACGAGGTGCGATTGCGCCCGCTCGCGGCGGGCATCTGCGGAACAGACGCACACATATTACACGGTGAGTTCCCCGCCCCCGCGCCCGTGGTCCTGGGGCACGAGGTGGCGGGCGTCGTGGATCGCGTGGGAGCCGGCGTGACGCACGTCCGGGAAGGCGACCTGGCGACCCTTCAGCCCAACACTTTCTGCGGCCTCTGCCGCTATTGCCGCACCGGCCGCGAGCATCTCTGCACCCGGATGCGCGCCTATGGCGTTCACTGGAACGGCGGCTTCGCCGAGGCGATGGTCTCGGCGGCGGGAACCATCTATAAACTGCCCGAGGGAACCGACCCGCGCGCCGGGTGCCTGACCGAGCCGCTGGCCTGCGCGATTCACGGGATGGACCAACTCGGCGGGAGGTCGGGCTCGACCGTGCTGGTGCTGGGCGCGGGGCTATTGGGACTGATGCTGATCCGCCTGGCGCGGCTGGCTGGCGCGGGGCTTATCGTGGCGAGCGAACCGGACCAGGAGCGCCGCACCGGCGCGCTCGGCTTCGGCGCGGACGCGGCCTTCGATCCCCGGAACGAAGGGTGGCGCGAATCGCTGGCATCGGCCACTTCCGGCGAGGGCTTCGATCACGTCATCGACGCGGCCGGTTCGGCCGCCACACTGGAGAGCGCGGTTTCCCTGGCCGCGCGCGGCGGCCGAATCCTCGTCTTCGGCGTCGCGTCGCCAAGCGACGTCGCCGGCATTCGCCCGAACGAGGTTTTCTCACGGGAACTCACGATCGTCGGCAGCCTCGTGAATCCCTACACGCACGAACGCGCGATAAGCCTGCTGCCACAGATGATGCTCGACCGGCTTCGCCTCGGCGCGTACCCTCTGGCGCAGCACGCCGAGGCGTTCGCCGCGCAGGCGTCGGGCGCGAGCGCGACCAAGGTCCTGCTATTGCCCCAGGAGTAATTCGCCGCGAAGCCGGTCACCTCGCCCGCGGCGGCGGCTGAAGCTCCGGCGGAAAGTCCGCTGCCTTGGACCGGCCCGGATGCCGCAGGTAATCCTGCCGCCCGGCGTCGGGCCACAGCGGCATGTTCAAGCCGTTGGTCTCGCGCAGCCGGTCGAAGAGGCGCGTGCGCATCTCCGCAATCAGCTTCTGGTGCTGCGGGCTGAAGTAGAGGTTGTTGCTCTCCAGCGGGTCTTCCTGAAGATCGTAGAGTTCGTCGATGTCCCACACGCCGTGGTAGCGGATGAACTTGTAGCGGTCCGTGCGCAGCGCGTGAACGGTGGGCGTCTGCGGGTAGTTGCGCTCCCAGTAATACTCGTAAAGCAGTTCCTGCCGCCAGTTGACCGGCGTGCCGCGCACCAGGGGCAACCAGCTTTGGCCGTCCAGGCCTTGCGGAGGCTGCACGCCGCAGGCGTCGAGCACCGTGGGCATGATGTCCAGGTTCGCCACCACGGGAGCCACCTTCTGGCCGCCTCGGAACAACTCCGGGCAGCGCGCCAGCAGCGGCACGCGCATCGACTCTTCGTAAGCCGTGCGCTTGTCGATGAGACCGTGCTCGCCGAAGGCGAAGCCGTTGTCGCCCATGTAGATGATCAGCGTCGAGTCCAGTTGGCCCCGGCTCTCCAGTTCCTTCATCACGCGGCCAAGGCTCTCATCCACTGCGAGCAACGTTTCGGCGTAACGCTTGTAGTATTCGCCGATGTCCAGATCCGAGTGATACGGAAACTCCACGCCGTGCCACGAGTTGCGCTGATTCTGAGCCCAGACGGGACGGTGCTGCGCCATCTTGCCGGTGGCGGCCATGGTGGCGGGCGGCACGAAGGTGGCGTTTTTGTAGCGCCCCGCGTGACGCTCGGCCGGAATGAAGTCCGAGTGAACCGCTTTGTGCGAAAGGTACAGGAAGTAGGGTTGATTGCGGTCGAGCGTGCGCATCCAGTCCAGGGCGTAGTCGGTCAGCTCGTCGGTGATGTAGCCCTTCTGGGGCACGCGCTTCCCGTTGACGTTCAGCCCGTCCTTGGAGGGGAGATACGTCCCCTGGCCCCGGAAGCTGACCCAGTGGTCGAAGCCGGGCTGCGGGTCGTCGCCCGAGTCGCCCATGTGCCACTTGCCGCAGAATCCGGTCTTGTAGCCCGCCTTCTGGAGATACGCCGGGAAAAACGTGGTGCCCGCCGGGATGGGCGTGTTGTTATCCACAATGCGGTGCCGGTGCGCGTAAACGCCGGTGAGACAAGTCGCGCGGCTCGGCGAACACAGGGCCGTGGTGACAAAGGCGTTGGGAAAGTGAGCGCCTTCGCGCGCCATGCGGTCCATGTTCGGGGTTTCCAGAAAGCTTTGCCCCTTGAGAAAACCCATCGCGTCATAGCGGTGGTCGTCGGTTAAGACGAAGATCACGTTGCGGGGTTTCCCCTGCGCTGTGACCAGTTGACTGGCCAGCGGCAAGCCCGCCATCTGCGCGATCGCCTGGCGTCGGTTCATGGTATCCGCACCTCCTCGGAACCCGCAGTATACCAATCGGCGGCTGCGTTGAGGTACGCTTTCGTATTCGGAGGGATCCTATGGCCACCACTCGAATCGACCGACGCGGTTTCCTGAAGACCGCCGGGGCGGCATCGCTGGCCGCGCCGCTCGCCCGTGGCGCCGCGGGCCGTCCGCCCAACGTCGTGATGATCTACTGCGACGATCTCGGCTACGGCGACCTGGGCTGCTACGGCTCCTCGATCCGCACGCCCAATATCGACCGTATGGCGGCCGAGGGCATCCGCTTCACTCACTTCTATTCGGGCAATCCGGTTTGCTCACCGTCTCGCGCGGCGTTGCTAACGGGCCGCTATCCGGTGCGTGCGGGCGTGCCGCGCGTGCTGTTTCCCTACGACAAAGGCGGCCTGCCGGAATCCGAAACCACGGTGGCGCAAACGCTCAAGGCGCGCGGCTACGCCACCATGTGCGTCGGAAAGTGGCACCTGGGGCACCTGCCGCCGTATCTCCCCATGCGGCGCGGGTTCGACTCCTACTACGGCATTCCCTACAGCAACGATATGAACCCGCCGGTGCTTCTGCACAACGAAGAGGTCGTAGAGCAGAACGCCAACATGGACTTGCTGACGCCGCGCTACACCGAACAGGCTTTGAGTTTCATCGAGCGATCCAAGGGCGGCCCGTTCTTCCTGTACATGGCGCACACCTTCCCGCACATCCCCCTGGGCGCTTCGCCACGATTTCGCGGCAAGTCCCCGCTCGGCCTATACGGCGACGTGATCGAAGAACTCGACTGGAGCACCGGTGAGATTCTGAGCGCCCTGAAGAAGCACGGCCTCGACAACAATACCCTGGTGATGTTCTCCTCCGACAACGGGCCCTGGTACCTGGGCAGCCCCGGACGGCTGCGAGGCCGCAAAGGAACCACCTACGAAGGCGGTCAGCGCGTGCCGTTCATCGCGCGCTTTCCGGGACGCATTCCGAAGGGCAGGACGACGAACGCCATCGGATCGATCATGGACCTTCACCCGACGCTGGCGGGTCTTTGCGGCGCGCCTGCCCCGAAGAACTCGTGCGACGGCATCGATATCTGGCCGTTGCTCACCGCCGCCCGGGCCGATCTGGACCGCGAGGCGCTCCTGATGTTCGACGACGTGCACCTGCAATGCGCGCGCTGGAGACAGTGGAAACTGCACGTGGCGCGCTACAACTCGGCCGTATACGCGGCAGCGCCCGCCGGCGGCCGGGTGAGCCTGCCGCTGCCCGCACCGGAACTCTACAACCTCGGCCTCGATCCGGACGAGAGCTTCGACGTGGCGCCGGAGAATCCCACCGTAGTGAAGGAGATGCTCGGCCGTATAGAGACGGTTATGCAGGGCATGCCGGAGGCGGTCCGCAAGGACTACGAAGCCACGAAGTCCATAAAGGTGCGGCCGACCTCCATCGGCGCCTACCCGAGCGCCCAATGAGAGCTGGGGGGCGGCGCGTGGCGCCGCCGGGCGCTGGAGTCCTGCGCCGGTCGCAAGAAACTGCGAGAATGTAGGCACTGCCTGGAGGGGAAGCCAGGACGGCACGCATGAAGCTCGGCCCACGTCACCTCTGGTTCAAACTCGCACTCGGCATCGGTTCCCTACTTGGATTGCTGTTGCTGGCGCAATCGGTGTACACCTACTACCAGGTTTCGCGCAGCATGGTCACCGCCGAGTTGCGCCGCGAGGCTCAGCGTCAGGCGGACCTGCTGGCGCGCGATGTGTTCCAACTCGCCACGCAGGACGCGGCGCGCCTGCAACCGGTGCTGGACGAACTTCGCAAGGACGCCCCCAACAAGATCGCATGGATACGCGCCATCGATTTCGACGGCGAAACGGTGGCGGCCAGCGGGCTTCCGGCATCCGCGCCCGCCAAGGTGGAGGCCCGCGCGCCGGCCCCGGGAGAGGGCGTCGCCCCCCCCGACATCCGGCCGTCCGAGCGGGGCGACGTCTTGGTGGCCGTTGTTCCGCTGCGCGGCGGCCGGCGGTTCTTCGTAGAGCCCGGCGGAAGGCCGCCGGACGGGATGAACGGCGATGCTCCGGGACGCGGCTCGCCCGGCCGCGGCGCGGCGGCCGATGCGGCGGCCCCCAAGGCCGACGCCGGGCGCGGGGTGGATCGCGGCGGCGGCGACGGTGCGCGCGCGGGGCGTTCGTTCAACTCCGACCCCGGCCGCGGCGGGCCTGCCTCGCTTCGCGGAAGGCCCAGGTCGGTCGAAATCGCGCTGTACATGGACAGCGCCTCGGCGACATTCGCCCCATTGCTGACCAACCTGATTGTGAGTTCTTCAGCGGCGCTAGGCCTGGTCGCCTCGATGCTGCTGATCTGGGCGCGCTTTCCCAATTACCTCCGCGGCAAGCAGTTGGAACAGCAGACCGAGCTTGCACGCAAGGTGCAGGCCGATCTATTGCCCCCGGCGAACCTGTCATTCGAGAACGTGGACTTCGCCGCCGAATGCGTCCCCGCCTGGCAGGTGGGCGGCGATTTCTACGACGTCTTCCCCACCCAGGACGGCCGCATGGCGATCGCCCTGGGCGACGTCTCGGGCAAGGGCCTTCCCGCCTCGGTGGTCGTCGGACTGCTGCTTGGCGCCATCCGATCCACCGACTGGCTGGAGGGAAAGCACCAGCACGAAAACGCCACGCGCCAGATCAGCGAACTGCTTCGCACGCGCACCTCGATCGAACGCTTCGCCAGCCTCTTCTGGTGTTCCTACGAACCGTCCACGCGCATGCTCCGCTACATCAACGCCGGTCATCTGGCGCCCATGGTCGTGACCAAGAGCGGGTACGGGCCGCCGGAGATTCTGCGCCTGGAAGAAGGCGGGCCGATCCTGGGCATCCTGCCCGGTGTCAGCTACCGCCAGGGGGCGGTGCAGATCTCGGCCATCGGCGTCATCGTGCTCTACTCGGACGGCGTGGTCGAGGCGGAAAACTCGGCCCAGGAACAGTTCGGCGAGGAGCGCCTCCAGCAGGTGGTGGTGGAGAACGCGCACCGGCCGTCGGCGGAGATCCGCGACGAGATTCTGCGCCAGGTCCGCGTGTTCCTCGGAAAAGAGCGCGCCCAGGACGACCTCACCCTGGTGGTGGCGCGCCTGCGAAGCAAGCAGGCCTGACGCCCGCCGCTATCCGGTCATCTTCTGGCCCATGGCGATGGCGTTGACTGTCAGCAGGAGCGCGCGCAGCGAATCTTCGCCCGGGTTGGTCCGCCAGTGGGCCAGCAGGCGCACCTGTTCTTCGTGCAGCGGCTTGAGCGCCCGCTCGCGCAGCCGCACGGCCAGCGCCAGCCGTGGACGGCGTTCCGCCATCGCGCCGCCAAAGACCTCGTCGATGACGGCGGCGGTGAGCGCGTATTCCTCCAGAATCGCGTTCAGCAGCCGCTCGCGAAGCGCCTCTTCCTGCACCAGGGTGGCGTACTGCTTCATGACCTCGGGGTCGGCCATCATCAGACTGGCCTCGACGTTGTGCAACAGGTAGGCCAGGAACGGCCAATCTCTGGCGCCCGCACAGATCTCCGCCCATAGCGGAGCGTTCTCCCGCCGCGCCCAATCCAGGGCGGTTCCCACGCCGAACCATCCCGGAAGATGGAACCGCGCCTGCGCCCAACTGAATACCCAAGGAATCGACCGCAGGTCCTCGACCGTCTGTTTGCCGGCCCGGCGCGGAGGACGCGATCCGATGTGGCTGCGCTCGATGGCGTCGATCGGCGTCGCTTGGTGGAAGAACGTCACGAAGCCGTCGCTCTCGACCAGCTTCCGGTACGCCTGGTAGCCACGCCAGACCACCTCGGACCAGGTGCGTTCCAGCGGATGCGGCGGCTTTTCGCCGGCGCTGTGCAGCAGGGAGGTCCGCGCGACGCCCGCCGCCAGGCGCTCCAGGTGGTAGGTGGCCGTGGCGCGGTTGGCGTACTTCTGCGCGATCACTTCCCCCTGCTCGGTCACCCTCATGCGCCCGGAAAGGCACCCGGACGGGAGCGTCCCCAGAAACACGTTCACCGGTCCCGCGCCCCGTCCGATGGTGCCGCCGCGCCCGTGGAAGAACGTCAACCGCACGTCCCGCTCGCGGGCCACGTGCGCCAGCCGGCGTTCGGCCCGGTGCAGGCTCCAATGGCTCGCCAGGATGCCGCCGTCCTTGTTGCTGTCGCTGTAGCCGAGCATCACCACCACTTCGCGGTACGCCTTTCCGCTCCGCCGGCGATGGTGTTCGAGCGTGCGAGCGGTCATCGGGTGAGAGAGAAACTCGTTCAGGATCGTCTCGCTGCGCTCCAGGTCGGCGATGGTTTCAAACAACGGCGTGACGGCGATCTCCGAGGCCATCCCGCCGGGAGTCTCCACGAGCAGGCCGCCCTCGCGCGCCAGCAGGTAGACCGCCAGCAGGTCGTTCACGCTGCGTGTGAAGCTGACGATCAGCGGACCGATGCCCTGGTAGCCGAAGCGCGAGTGGATGTCCCGCAGTGTGCGGAACAGGCCCACCACCACCTCGGCTTCGCCGTGCAGAACGGTGTGCATTCCCGTGAACGGGCGGGGCGTCGCCAGTTCCTTCTCCAGGAACTCGCGCTTTTCCTCTTCGCTCCACTCCGGGTAGTCGCTGCGGGAGAAACCGGCGGCGCGCAGCAGGCCCGCCACGGCGTTATCGTGGAACGCGCTGTTCTGTCGGATGTCCAGCGTCGCCAGGTGAAACCCGAACACGCGCACCAGCGCAGCCAGCGGCCGCACGTCCAGGTCCGCCACGTAGCGCGACCCCGCCTGGCGCAGCGACGTCTCCAGCACCTCGACATCCTCCAGCATCTCTTGGGGCGAGGCATACGCCCAGGCCGGGGGCGCCGCGCCGGAGGCGGCCTCCAGCCGTAGGACCATCAGGTTGATCAACTGGCGCCAAGGCTCGCGCGGGTTTCGCTCAAGCGCCGCCCGCGCCGGTTCGCCCACCGCCTCCGCCAGGCTTTCGATCCGCCGCCGCAACTCTTCCGGAATCCGCCCCCCGGGCAGCGTCAGGCTTAGCCGCGCGCCCGTCTCGCGCAGCCGGTCGCGCAACACCGCGAAGGCGCCCTCCCGCAGCAGGTTCAGGGTCAGCGAGGTGACAGCGGGCGTCACAAAGGGGTGGCCGTCGCGGTCGCCCCCCACCCAGCTTCCGAAGGCGAGACCCGGCAACAACGGTGGATTGGTGCCGAAGGCCGTGCGCCAGGCGTGCTGGAACCGCAGGTCGAGCGAAGCCACCACGTCGGGAAAGACCGACTGGAGGTAGTACATCGTGTTCAACACTTCGCTGCGGACCCCGGGGCGGTCCTTGATGATCTCGCCCGTGCGCCAGAGCCTCTCCAGCGCGGCCTTCATGCGGCGGTGAAAGATGGCCCGCTCGACGCCGGTGAACAGGCGGTTGTCGCGCTCCACCAGCAGCGTGTAAATGGCGCGGTGGTGATCGAGCACGCTGGCGCGCTTGGCCTCGGTCGGATGCGCCGTGAGCACCGGCTCGACGGATACCTGGCGCAGCATCTCCCGCACGTCCTGTTCGTCGAACCCCCGGTCGCGCAGGTCGGCCAGGTTGGAGAGCCAGAAGCCGGGTTCGCCGGTCTGGCTGCGCGGATTCTCGGCCAGTCCACGCACCTGATTGGCGGTGTTCTCTTCGACGATGTTCAGAAGCTGGAAGACGATGGAGAGCGCCTGGCAATGACGCTCAAACAACGCGGAGCGCCCCGGCGACTCGTCTTCGAAACAGCGCCGCAGGAAGTTCGCCACGTCCGGCTCGCCTTCCTCTTCGAGCATCTCCGCAAACAGGCTGCGGATGTACTCGAAATCCGAGGTCCACTTGGCGAAACCTTCCTCGATCAGTTTGGCGCGCTTCATACCGGCGGAGAGCCCCACGCGCCGAGGGGGCGGCGCGGGCTTCCCCCCAGTGTAAGCCGATCCCGCCGGACGGCGCGCGTTCCGCCTGGAAGCGCTGGCTGCCGGGCGCCGCGCCTCAGTGTGCCGCGGCCGGCTTGGCCGGCTCCGCCTTTGACGGTGCGTTTCCGCCTGAGGCGTGACCCGGCGCGGCCGGCTCGTCCGCCGCCGGGTGTTGGAGGTACTGCACGATCAGGGAAATGCGCCGGTTGGAAGCGTCTTCGGGCGCCTCGGGTTTGCGCAAACGCTGGTCGGCGTAGCCGCGCACCTGGGTCACCTGTGTCGCCGTGAGACCGCTGTGCTGCATCAGGCGCCGGGCCGCGTTGGCACGGTCCACCGACAACTCCCAGTTGCCGTAGTCGCCTTTCCCTTGGTACGGCCGGGAATCGGTGTGGCCTTCGATCGAGATCTTGTTGGGCAGCTTGGCCAACTCTTTGGCCAGCATCTCCAGCATCCCGCGCCCGCTCTGGTTCGGCTCCACCACGCCGCTTTCGAAAAAGGTGCCCACTTCGCTCTCCAGAAGCTCCACCCGGAGACCTTCGTTGGTGACGGTCATCTCGATCTGCTGGCTCAGCTTGTCGAAATTGTCCACCTGGCGAATGGCCTTCTGGAGTTCCTCCTTCAGCTCCTGCATGTTGTCTTTTCCGACCGCGAAGTTGTCGCCCGAGCCCGCCAGCCCGCTGCCGACCTTGTTCGACGTTCCCGTGGGGTCCTTGAAGTAGCCGCCGACCGCTTCCTGGATCTCCTTGCTGCTGTTCATCAGCCAGAGCACGATGAACAGGGCCATCATGGCGGTGACGAAGTCGGCGTAGGCCACCTTCCAGGCGCCGCCGTGGTGGCCGCCGTGGCCGGCTTTTTTCTTGATGATGACGATGGGACGATGGCCCGGCATGGTTCCAGTTTCCGCGCTACTTGGACGCCGGCGGCGCCGCCTGGCCGGTGCCGCGGCAGTACTGCTCGGTCTCCTTGAAGTTCGGCCGTATGTGCGCCGGGACCACCCGGCGTCCCATCTCCACCGCCATCAGCGGCGAGGTCCCTTTGAGAAACGCCACCATCAGGGTCCGCAGCACGTGCAGGTAGGCGTGCTCCTCGTCGGCGATCTTGCCCATGTTGGACGCCAGCGGGCCCACCAGGCCGTAGCACAGCAGGATGCCGAGGAACGTCCCCACCAGCGCGGCCGCCACCTTGTGGCCGATCTCCTCGGGCGGTCCGCCGAGCGCGCCCATGGTGATCACCACGCCCAGCACCGCCGCCACGATGCCCAGCCCCGGAAAGGAGTCCGCCATCGTGCTCAGCGCGGAAATCGGCTGCTGCGCCTGGTGGTGCAGCACCTCCATGTCGGCCTCGACCATCTGGTCGATATCGAACGGCTCCACGCCGCCGGTGGTCGCCATGCGCAGCGTGTCGCAAACGAACGGCAGCGCCTCGTGGTGCTTGAGAAAGGCCGGATACTTGGACAGGATCTGGCTCTTGTCGGGTTCGTCCACGTCGGATTCCAGGGCCACCAACCCCTCGCGCCGTGCGCGGCTGAACAACTCGTACATCATCTTCAGGCAATCCAGGTAGAAGGCCTTGTTGTACTTGGACCCCTTGAATACCCCCACCAGCCCGCCGGTGATGTTCTTCAGGATGTACAGCGGGTTGGCCACCAGCACCGACCCGATAGCCGCCCCCCCGATGATCACCAGTTCGGCCGGCTGTAGCAGCACGGCCAGGTGGCCGTGCTCCATCAGGTAACCGCCGACGACCGCGCCGAAGACGACTACGATTCCGATGATTGCGAACATGTTGGTCCCAGGCTCCGTCCCGCCGCGCGTCTAGAACACGACGACTCGTTCCCCTCCCACCGACAAGCTCGCCTGCAACGCCTCTTCGGCCCTGGCCAGCAACGACTCCGGAGTGTCGCCGGCATGCGCCGCCGCCGCTCCTATGACGACCTTGACTTGAATCATGTCCCCCCACCACTGGATCGACGTCCGGCCCGCCAGCGTGGCCAGCCGGTGCGCGATCGACGGGATCGCCGCCGCCGGGCAATGCGCCAGCACGACCGCCAACCGGTCGGCCCGCGTGCGCCCCAGTACATCCGACGACCGGAGCGAACGCGCCAGCGTCCGGGACGCCACCCACAGCATCTTCTCGACGGCCTGAATGCCGAGCGCCGTTTCTCCGGCGCGCCGCCCACAGGGCTGAAGGCTCAACAGCGCGAACGGAAGCCCCTCTTTGCTCAAGTCGTCCAGGTGATCCTGGATGGCCGCCTTCACCATCAGTTCGTCCGGCAACCCCCCCGCGCCATGCAGGCAGCCGTCGTCGGCCAGTTCCAGACCCGCCGCAACCTCGGACGGAACCGGTTGGCGCTCCTCGAAACTCTCGGCCGCGCCGACGATATGTCCGCCGGCGTCCCGCACCGGAACCGAATGAACCCGCACCGGCACCATGTAGCCGTCCTTGTGCCTCAGGTTCATGTCCATGGTGCGGGTCGCTCCATCCCGGATCGTCTCCTGTAGAGGGCATTCCGCCCCGCAGAGAAGCCGGTCGGATTGGTCGCAATGCGCCAGTACCGCCTGCCCGCACTTGCGGCCTAACACTTCGTGCCTGAGGTGCCCGCTGATCCGCTCGGCGCCCGCGTTCCACAACACGATCTTCCGGTCGAGATCGACGAGGTAAACGCCGGTCTGAATGCTCTCCAGAACCGCGGCATACATCTCGGGCGTAAGCGGCAGCGTCATGCTTCCCTACCAACTACCCCTATCGGCGCGCCGCTAGTGCTTCGTTAGGGAAGCCCCGGGCCCGGGCCGGTGCGTCCGGCCGCCGCGATGGACTATCATCGGATTTCGGCAATGTCCTCCGCTTCCCGCCAGGGTTCCTGGTACCTGGACCCGTGCGCCGCCCGGCAGAAACGCGCGGTTCACCGCGATCTCGTGCGCCGCTGGACCGCCGAATTGCGCGTGGCTAACTTCCTGAAAACAGACGTGTTCGAGGAAGCCAACGGCGAGGACGACATCCTCTTCGACCTCTTTCCGCCCCAGGTCGCGGCCATCGGCATGGACCGGGACGAAGCCACCGCCGCCCGGGCCGCCCGCCGCCTCCCCGCCTCCGGCGCCCGTTTTCTTGTGTGCGACGCCCGCCAGCCGGCGATCCGCTGCTCCAGCCTGGACCTGATCGTGTCCACCTCTACGCTGGATCACATGGATCGCCCCACCGATTTGCTCGACAGCCTTCGCGCTCTCCACCGGCTATTGCGTCCCGGCGGCGAACTCATCGTCACCCTGGACAATTTGGAGAATCCGTTGTACCGGCCGTTGCGTTGGGCCGGAAGGCGCGGCTGGCTTCCGTTTCGATTGGGTTACACCGTATCGATGGCCGGGCTCAATCGCGCCTTGTCGGACTGCGGCTTCGAGGTCGTCGCCAACGACTTCATCCTGCACAACCCGCGCGTCGCCGGTACGCTCCTGTTCCTGGGATTGCGGAAGCTCCTGGGACGGCGCGCCGACGGGCCCATTCGCGTTCTGCTCAGCGTGTTCGCTCTATTCGGGCGCACCCCGATGCGCCGCTGGACGGCGTGCTTCGTCGCGGCCTCGGCGCGACGGCCGGCTTCCGGGCCGCTCGCGCAAGCGCAAGACTAGTTTTTTGGTTTCGTGGCGATGACCAGGCCGGAGGCCTCGTCTAGCGGCACCACCCGGATCTCACCGAAGCCCGCTTCGGTTAGCCACGCGCGGTACTCCGGCTCGCTGTAGCTCGCCCCGTGCTCGGTCCCCACGAGCATGTTCAGCGAGAACAGGGCCGCGGCGCGCGGGGCCGTCTTCTCCGCGTTGAGGAGGAAGTCCTGGATCACGATCCGCCCGCCCGGGGTCAGCGCGTCATGCACGCGCCGGAACAGATCGCGGTTCCCTTCCGGTCCCAGCATGTGGCAGATGGCTAACACCAGGACCAGGTCGTGGCCGCCGGGAAATTCGTCCGCCGTAAGGTCGCCCGCAAGCGTGCTCACGCGCTCTGCCAGCCCCGCCGCCGCGATGTGCCGCCGCGTGATGGCGAGCACTTCGGGGCGGTCCAGCACAACGGTGCGAATCTCCGGCGACGCCTGCGCGAAGGCGATCGAGTAGGCGCCGCTGCCGCCGCCCACGTCCAGCAGCCGCGCGACACCCGCCACACCCGCGGCCGCCACCACCTGGGGGGCGCGCGCCGCCGCGTTGCGGTGCATGGCGGCGATGAAAGCCTCCGTCGCGGCGGCATCGGGCCGGCCCGCCGTCCGCCGCCATACCGGCGTGCCCTCCCTGACGGCCTCGGTCAGCGTGGACCACCGGCCCCACAAGTTCACCGTGTGCATCAGCCCGGCCCGTTCATTGTTCGGCCCCGAAAGATGCTCCGCAACCGCGGGCAGGTTCCGGAATACGCCGCCATCCTTGGCGAGCGCACCCACGGACACCAGGGCGTTCAGCAGCATCTCGGTAGCGCGCCCGTCGGCCTGGATCGTGGCGGCCACCGCCGCCGCATCGGCTCCCGCGCCCACCGCCGCAAACACGTCCAGTTCGATGGCCGTTAACAGGAGACGGCTCTCCTGGAACGAGCGCGCCCGCTCCAGGAGTTCGTCGTAGGTCATCCCGCGCCGCCGGCTAGCCGACCTTCGGCAGTCCCGCCAGCGACTTGGCGATGTCCTCTTCGGGATGCTCGAAATCGACCAGCTTCCCGCTGAGGTAGTTGTCGTACGCCGCCAGGTCGAAGTGGCCGTGGCCGGTAAGGCAGAACACGATGTTGCGCTGGCGGCCTTCCTCCTTCGCCTTCAGCGCCTCGTCGATGGCCGCGCGGATGGCGTGCGCCGACTCGGGCGCCGGGAGGATTCCCTCGGCCCGCGTGAATTGCAGCGCCGCTTCAAACACCGGGTTCTGCGCGTAGGCCTGCGCCTCGACGTATCCGTGGTGCAGCAGGTGGCTGAGCAGGGGCGCCGCGCCGTGGTAGCGCAGCCCTCCGGCGTGAATTCCGGCCGGCACGAAGTCGTGGCCCAGCGTGTACATCCGCATCAGCGGCGTGCTCTTGGCCGTGTCGCCGAAGTCGTACAGGAACGAACCCTTGGTCAGGCTCGGGCAGGCGGTCGGCTCCACCGCCACCAGGCGCACCTTCGAGCCATTCAGCTTGTCCAGGAAGTACGGCAAAACGATTCCGCCGAAGCTGCTGCCACCGCCAAAGCAGCCGATCACCACGTCGGGATCCTCGCCCGCCATCTGCATTTGCAGCTTGGTTTCCTGGCCGATCACCGTCTGGTGCAGCAGCACGTGGTTCAGCACGCTGCCGAGCGAGTAGTTCGTGTCGCTGCGGCCGGCCGCGTCTTCCACCGCCTCGCTGATGGCGATGCCCAGGCTGCCGGGCGAATCCGGGTGCTCGGCCAGCACGGCACGCCCGGCGGCGGTGTGCGGACTCGGGCTGGGATAGACCGTGCCGCCCCAGGCGTTCATCAGCATTCGGCGGTACGGCTTCTGATCGTAGCTCACCCGCACCATGTAGACCGTACACTCCAGGCCGAACATCGAGCAGGCCAGAGAAAGCGCGCTGCCCCACTGCCCGGCTCCGGTCTCGGTGGACAACCGTTTGATGCCGGCCTTCTTGTTGTAGTAGGCCTGCGCCACCGCCGTGTTCGGCTTGTGGCTGCCCGCGGGGCTGACGCCTTCGTGCTTGTAGTAAATGTGCGCGGGCGTCCCGAGCGCCTGTTCCAGCCGGCGCGCGCGGTATAGCGGCGTCGGCCGCCACAGCTTGTAAATGTCCAGAACCTCGCCGGGCACGTCGATCTCGGGCTGCGCCGAAAACTCCTGCTCGAGCAGCGCCATCGGGAAGATGGGAGCCAGCACCTCGGGACCGATCGGCTTTCCGGTGGCCGGATGCAGCGGCGGCGCCAGCGGCTCTTTGAGCGCCGGCAATACGTTCACCCAGGTAGAGGGTAATTGCTTCTCAGAAAGCAGGAACTTCGTCGATGTGTCCACAAGAAGGCTCCTTCGGAAAAATGAAAACTCTCATTCTAGCAGCAACGCGCCCTCACGCCCGGGCGGTGCGGGATGAGGAGCGGTTCGGCGGCGGCCGGCGCTGCTACCGGCGGCGCCGGCCTACGAAGGGGGCGGCCACACCCCACAGCAGCAGGAACGTGAAAACGCTGCCCACCACCAGCGTCATCGTCGGCGTTT
>CAZVIK010000043.1:17130-21075 GCA_964627045.1 uncultured Solibacteraceae bacterium
GATACGCAAAGTATTCAAAAGTCGGGAAGAACGCGGCCAGCGCCAAAGCCACGCTCAGCAGGTGCCAATACCAGGATTTGGCGCCCGAGAAAAAAAGAACCAATAACGCCAGGACCGCGCTCGCGCCGTAGGCGGCGATTACCCACATCGTCGACATGAATCGCTCCTTTTCGAACCTCTCGTTCGATCTGTGGAAGTCGGATTGCAGGTCTATTGTACGATAGAAGCTAAGTCCTTCTGTCGGAGGGTGGTTCGGGGCGGCCGCGTATAGATGTCACCGGCTGCGGGTAAAAAATGCACGATCGGCGCGGGCCCTCCGCCGCGGATTCCGGGTAAAATCCACCCGGCGAACGTCTGGCGGGAACGGGCGCGCCGCTCCGTGATACAGCGGTTATCAAAGGAGATGATTCAAATGAAGCGTGTACATGCGATCGCGTTGGCGCTGGCACTGGCAAGCGCCGCCTTCGTCAATCTCGGTTGCGCCACGAAGAAGTGGGTCCAGCAGACCGTTTCGCCGGTTCAGCAGCGGGTTGACGAAATCGAGAAGAAGAACACCCAGCAGGACACCAACCTTGCTGAGTTGGAGAAGGGCGTTTCCAGGGCCGACGAGCGCGCCCAGGGCGCCGACACCCGCGCCGGAGCCGCCGCGCGCGAGGCCGCCCGCGCCAATGAGCAGGCAGCCATCGGGATCAAGGACGCCGCCGCCGCACGCGCCGTGGGTGAGAAGGGCGTCGCCCGCGCCGGGGACGTCGAGCGCAACCTCGGCACTCTCGGCACCAAGGTCGAGAACCTGGATAGCTTCAAGCAGATTGCCTCCGAGACCGTTCTGTTCGACCTCGGCAGCGCCACGCTGAAGGACGCCGCCAAGCAGCAACTGGACGCGCTGGCTTCCAAGGTTGGCTCGATGAAGCGCTACACCGTCGAGGTGCAGGGCTTCACCGATTCCACCGGCGACGCTGAAACCAACATCCGTCTCAGCCAGCGCCGCGCCGATGCGGTGGTCCGTTACCTCACCCTCCAGGGCAAGCTGCCGCTGTACCGCGTGATGACGGTCGGCTACGGCGAGGACAACCCCCTCAACGAAAACAAGACGCGCGACGACCGCGCCCAGAACCGCCGCGTTGAAGTCCGCGTGTACGCTTCAGAAGCCGGTTCCTAGACCGCGAGTCCAACCAAGGGCCCGCCGCCCGGCGGGCCCTTTTCTTCAGCAGCGTCCTTCCCCCTGTCCACCGGCGTACCAGCCATTCCTTTCCGTGTGGCGCACACGCTCCCGCGCACCGCATCGAGGCTCGTTTCGACGCCCGGCCCCATCCGTAGGGGCTTGCCGGCGGCAAGCCCAATCCGAGCCCGTCCGCTTCCCGTCTTGGGCATGGCGTCGCCACACCCCTACAGGCTGTATTGAACGCGCGAGGCCATCGCCGCCGGTGGCCGGCAGTCTGGGGACCAACCCCGATCACCGCAGCCGCTGCGCCAGGTCCTGCGCCAGCACTTCGGCCCGCTCCGCAAAATTGTTCGCGCGGAGCAGGTCTGTCTCCCGTGCCTCCTCGGCTTGACGGATGAACGTCCTCACCTGGTTGGCCAGCTCCGCCTGATCCCCGCTGAGGCTTCTTCCCCTCGCCAGCGCCAGCACACCCTGCGCGCGCCGCAGACGTTCCCCGACCACCCGTTCCAGTTCCTGCCGTTGCGCGGGCGTGAGCATCGGACGAAGTTGCGGCGCGGCGGACGTCGGCGCCGGCTCCGCCGTGGCGGCGCGTGGCGCGGCGGGTGGCGGGCTCTTCTTCGCCACGGGCGGCGGCGGCAGCGCCGGCGTGGCGGCCAGCTCGACGGCGCCGGTCTCGGGCGGAATCACGGCGATTCGCGGCGGCGCTTCCAGTAGCGGCGGAGGCGGTGGCTTCACCGGCTCGTGCACCGGGATCTTCGCCGGCGGCGGCACCGGACGGGGCGTCTTCTTCCGGCAGGAGACCAGCGCCGGCAACGCCGCGAGAAGCACAACCGCGACAATTCTGCGGCTCATGCCGTGGTCCCCCGTTCCAGCATAGGCGCTTCCGGCGCCAGGGGAAAGCGCAAATGGAATGTCGTCCCTTTGCCCACCTCGCTCGTGAAATCGATGGTCCCGTTGTGCAACTGCACGATGCGGAAGGTCATCGCCAGCCCGATGCCCGACCCCTTCCCCTTCGTCGTGAAGTACAGATGGAAGATCCTCTCGCGCGCTTCCGGCGGAATCCCCGCCCCCTGGTCGCTCACACGGACGACGCACTCCCCGGCCTCGCGCCGCACTTCGATCTCGATCCGTCCGGGGCCCGTCATCGCTTCATTGGCGTTCTTGACCACGTTCAACAGCGCCTGCTTCAACAGGTCCTCATCCCCGTTCAGCACCACCGCACCGGCCGGACATTCCACCGCCACCTGGATTCCGCGCGCGGCTGCCTCCGGCGTCACCAGCGTGGCGATCTCCCGCACCAGCGCCACCGCGTCCAGTTCCTTCAGGTCCAGATCGACGGGCCGCGTGAAATCCAGAAACGTCTTCACCACGCGGTCCAGCCGCCCGATTTCGCCGGCGATCACGTCGATCTCCCGCTCCACCTCCGGCCCGTGACCTTCCACGCCGGCCCGCAGCACCTCCAAATGCAGGGCGATCGAGTTCAGCGGGTTCTTGATTTCGTGCGCTACGCCTCCCGTCAGGCGGCTGATGGCGGCCAGCCGCGCCGACAGGTCCAATTGCGACCCGATCTGCCGCCGGCTCTCGGCGTCTCGCAGGGTGATGAGCGTGCCCAGGCGCTCGCGGCCCGGGAAGCTCTCCAGCGGTTCCAGGCTGACCAGCAGCCGCAGCGGCGTCTGCCCCTCTCTTTCCAGGGCGACCGGCGCGTCGCGCAGCGGGCTGTGGAACCCCAGCGCGCCGCCGATAGTCGCGCCCAATTCCGTGGCCGGCGGAAACAGTTCTTCGAGCGGCCGGCCCACCAGTTCCCAACGCCCGCGTCCCATCCAACCTTCCACGGCGCGGCCCGCCATGATGAGCCGGTCGTTGCGGTCGAACAGCATCACGCCAACTTCCAGCCGCTCCAGCAGTTGCTCGATGTTCCCGCGCAGGTTCACCGCGTCTTCCTTGGCCCCGTGGACCTGCTGGCCCAACATTTGCAGTTTGCCCTCCAGCGCGGCCACCTCCTCGGGCTGGCCTCCGCGCGCCGGCCCCGTGCTCTCGCCCCGCGCGATGCGGTCGATGGCGTCGCCCACGCGCGCCAGCGGCCGGAACGCCAGGTTGGACACGAATAGCGCCAGCAGCATGGAAGCCAGCAGCGACACCGACAGAACCAGCGCCAGCCGCTCGACCAGCGGCATCAGCGTATTCCGCATCAGCAGCGCCGACCAGATCACCTGGATCTGGAAGAACACCCGCTCGCCGTCGCCCACCGGCAGCATCATGGCCAGGTCGTCTTTGCCGCCGAGCACGCTCGCCAGGCGCCGCCACGTGCTCTGCCGGTTCCACTCCACCAGGCTTTCCACGCGCGGAGCCGGCCGGCCCGCCGACGCCGGATTGGACGACGCCAGCACGCTCCCCTCGGGCGACACCACCTGGATTTCCAGCACCGTCCGCGAGGTCGCCAATATGTCGGCCAGCAGGCGCGGCAGCAACGGATCGTTCTCCACCAGCGCGCGCCACTGCGCCTGCGCCTCTTCCATGCTGTAGACCGGCGGCTGCTCCGCGATCCGTGGATTCAGGTGCTGCATCAGCACCGACTGCGCCTGGAGCGTGGTCGTGGTCGCCCTTTCCCCCAAGTCGCGGAATTCGGCCGTGGCCACGCTTTCCAGCGTCAACGCGGAAAACGCCACCGCCAGCGCCGCGCCCAGCGCCACCACCGAAACCCGCAGTCTGGTCTTTAGCGACATCCGCGCCGCATCCTACGGCTCTGTCTCTTCGGCCGATCCGTACTCTTTCAGCTTGTTGTG
>CAZVIK010000043.1:21085-23332 GCA_964627045.1 uncultured Solibacteraceae bacterium
GCGCCACCTGGACCCCGTCGCACAACCCCTGCTCCAGGACCTCGGCCGCGCGGGTCTTGTTGTTCTTGGTGTGCTCGAGCGTTCTTAAGATCAACGCCTTCTCGGCTTCGTCCACCGTGGTTCCCACCGCGATCGGCACCACGCGCGGATCGCCGTCTCCCAATGTGACGGCGCGCGGCGTTCCGGAGTCCAGGTTCTGCGGCAGGTGCCCCGGTGCGATGGTTCCTTCGCCCGCCAGGATCACGGCCCGCTCCAGCGCGTTGCGAAGCTCGCGCACGTTGCCCGGCCAGGAGTGCCGCTGCAGCATCTCCATCGCCTTGGGCGCCAGATCGGTCACTCTGCATCCGTGCTTGCGGTTCAGATCCCTCAGTAGCGCCTCGGCCAGCGCCGGAATGTCCTCCTTGCGTTCGCGCAGCGGCGGCAGGTGCACGCGGAACACGTTCAGCCGGTAGTACAGGTCTTCGCGGACCTGCTTCTTCTGGATGGCTTCCTCCAGCCGTTGGTTGGTCGAGGCGATGACGCGCACGTCCACCACCATTTCGGATTTGCCGCCCAGCCGCCGCACGCGCGAATCCTCCAGCACGCGCAACAGCTTGGCCTGCGTCGCCACCGGCATGTCGCCGATCTCGTCGAGAAGCAGCGTGCCCTTCTGCGCCAGCTCGAAACAGCCCGCGCGCCGCTCCACCGCTCCGGTGAACGCGCCCTTCTCGTGCCCGAACAGCTCGCTCTCCATCAGCGTTTCCGGCATCGCGGCGCAATTCACCGCCACAAACGGCCCGTCCCGGCGCGGGCTGAGCCGGTGGATCGTGCGCGCCACGAGTTCCTTGCCCGTGCCGCTCTCGCCGGTAATCAACACCACCGCCTTGCTCGGCGCCACCTGGTTGATGAGCGAAAAAACCTGTTGCATGGGCGCCGATTTACCGGTCAGATCGCCCAGCACGCCCTGGTAACTCAACTGCCGTTGCAGCCGTTCGGTCTCTTCCGCCAGGCGGCTGTGCTTGGCGGCCCTTTCGAGCAGCGTGCGCAGCGCCCGCGCCTGAATCGGCTTCTCCATGAACCAGAACGCGCCCAGTTCGTGGATGGTGGAAACCGCCGTCTCCAGGCTGCCGAACGCCGTCACGACGATGGTCGTCGGCCCCCCGCCCTGCGCATTCAGACGCCGCAACAGCGTGGGACCGTCCATGCGCGGCATCATCATGTCGGTGACCATCACCTCGGCGGGGAACGCGGCCAGCTTCTCCAGCGCCTCCTCGCCGTCGGCCGCGGTCTCGGCCTTGTATCCCCAGCCGGTGATCATGCTGGCGAGCCCCTGGCGCTGGTTCTCTTCGTCGTCGACGATCAACACGCGCACCGGCTCGGCCGCCATCGCATCGCCCATGCGCGCTATTGTATCGCGCCCGCCCGCGCCGCCTCGCGAGCAGCGCCGCGCTTACTTCAACTCGACGCCTTCCCAGCGCGCCACCACCGCCGTCGCCAGACAGTTACCCACCACGTTCACCGAGGTGCGCGCCATATCGAGCAGCGCGTCGATCCCCAGCAGCACCGCCACGCCCTCCATCGGAAGACGGAATTGCCCCAGCGTCCCGGCCAGGATCACCAGCGATGCCCTCGGCACGCCCGCCACGCCCTTGCTCGTCAGCATCAGCATCAGCATCATTAGCAATTGCTGGCCGATCGTCAGCGGAATCCCAGCCGCCTGCGCCACGAACACGGAAGCCAGCGAAAGATACAACGTCGAGCCGTCCAAATTGAAGCTGTAGCCGGTCGGAATCACAAAGGACACGATCCGCTTGGGCACGCCGAAGCGTTCCATGTTTTCCAGGGCCCGCGGCAGCGCCGCTTCGCTCGACGCCGTCGAAAACGCGATCAGGAACGGCTCGCGCGCCGCCCGCCAGAACGCCCGCGCCGGAACCCGCGCGATCCACATCACCGCGCCCAGCACCACCCCCAGGAAGAACGCCTGCGCCGCATACATCACCAGCACCAGCTTGCCCAAGCCCACCAGCACGCCCGAGCCGTTGCCCGCAATCGTCACCGCAATCGCCGCGCACACACCCACGGGCGCCAGCCACATCACGTACCCCGTGTAGCGGAACATCACCTCGGCCAGGCTGCGGGCGAAATCGACCACCGGCTTCGCCTTGTCTCCCGCCGCCGCCGCCGCCGCGCCGAACAGCAGCGAGAACACCACCAGTTGCAGCACCTCTCCGCGCGCCATGGCGTCGATCACGCTGGCCGGAAACACGT
>CAZVIK010000044.1:0-6722 GCA_964627045.1 uncultured Solibacteraceae bacterium
GTAGGGGATTCCGGCTTCCCGAAAAGCCTCCTCCAAAGGCGGCAGCGCGGCGGTGGTGCGGACCAGGACAGCCACGTCGCGGAAACGCAACGGCCGCGGCGCGCCCCGGCCATCCTCGACCGGGAGCGATCCCACCAGAGCGGCGAGACGCCGGGCGACACCGCGGGCCTCGGCCCTCTCGGCCGCGTCCTTGTCATCGCCCGAGGCGGCGATCACCTCGACCACCGGGGCGGCGGCAGGGTTGAAAACGCGGCGCGCGTCCAGGGCGCGCGGCTCCACGCCGGATGCGCCTTCAAGCGCGCTCCCGGCGGCGGCGAGGATTTCCGGACGGCTGCGGTAGTTCTCGGCAAGCTCGTCCAGGACGCCGCCCGAATCGCGCACGCGGTCGCGGTAGCCGACGAAGGCGTCCGGCGAGGCGTAACGGAAGCCGTAGATGGACTGGTTGATGTCGCCGACGGCGAAGAATCGCTCCGGGCGGCGCAGCAGGTCCACCAGGCGCCACTGGAGGGGATTGGTGTCCTGCAATTCGTCCATCAGGATCTGGTCGAAGGAGCCCCGGGTTTCCTCGAGCAGGCGCGCGTCGCCGGTGAGCAGTTCGATGGCTTTCTCTTCAAGGTCGGAAAAGTCCAGGCCGCCGGCCCCGGACTTGGCGTCGCGATAACGGGCGTCGAGCCGGGCGACGGCGTCAAGCAGCAGTTCCTTGAGAGGGCGGAAATAGGCGGCGGCGAAGGTGGATTCGACCTCGGCGCGCCGCGCGTCACGCAGGTCCTTGAAGCCGTCGAAGCCGTTACCGCGCGGCAGGCCCGAGGGGTAGGAGTCCAGCAATTCGAAATGCTCCCGGGTGACCGGGTCCGGGGGCATCGCCGAGGCACGGCGCACCCAGTCGCGGACGGCGGCGAGGAATTCGGACTGCTTGGCGGTGGGTTTGGCCGGAACCGAGGCGAGGCGCAGGTGCAAGTCCTCGACAAACTGCGCGAGAGTGAGGGACGCCGGTGCGGTGTCCAGAGCGGCGCGCACATCGGCGACGGCGCGGCCGGCGGTGCGCAGTTCGCGGTAGATCTCGATGAGCGCCGCGGCGGTATCGGGCTGGCGGGCGTCCTCACGGGTGGAGACGTAGAGAGCGTCCAAGAGACGGCGCATTTCCGCGCGGCGATCGGAATAGAGGGACTCGAGCGCGCCGTGCGCGGCCTCCTGCAACAGACGGTTGCTCGAAGGGCCGTCCAGCACGAGGAACTCGGGATCGAGCCCGACCTGGACGGGGTGCTCGCGCAGCAGGCGTGCGCAGAGGCCGTGGATGGTGGAGACCGGAGCGCGTTCGACCTGCTCACGCAGAACGGGATCGGCGGCGAACTTCACCGCGAGACGGCGGCGGATCTCGGTGGCGGCCTTCTCGGTGAAGGTGATGGCCAGGATGCGCAGCGGGGAGACGCGCCGCTCCTGGACGAGCCAGGCGAAGCGTTCGACGAGCACGCGCGTCTTTCCGGAGCCGGGCCCGGCGACGACGCAGACATCCTGCCCGGTGCGGGTAACCGCGGCGCGCTGCCGATCGCTGAGGGTCATTCGAGGGCGCCTCCGGCGCCCAGCGCGGCAGGGGCGGATTCCACGCGGCAAACGTCGCGGAATTCGCAGCGGGCACAGTGTTTGGAGTCGGCCGGACGAGGGAGGATGACGCCCGCGCGGATCTCCCGGACGGCGCGGGTGGCGGCGGCCAGAGAGATCTCCATAACCGGGGCCGGATCGTGGCGCCAGCCGTCCTCCTTCGGCTCGTTGCGCAGCGGGACGAAGACCATCCCGGAAACCTCCTGGCCCGAGGCGCGGAGGGCCAGCGCGTAGAGGCCGCCCTGAACGCGCGTGCCTTGCGCGTGCGCTTTGACGAGATCCGCGACGTACTTGGGGCCGCTGTACTTGTAGTCGACGATCAAGGCCCGGCCGTCGGGGGCGATGTCAATGCGGTCAATGCGGCAGCGGAGGGTGACGCCTTCCGGCAACGGGAGCGTGAGCGTGCGCTCGGTCTGCACGCGGGTGTCCGGAGCGATCTCGACGGTGCGCACAAACCGCCGCAAGTTGCGAAGAAGTTCCAGGCGGACGGCTTCGGTGCGGTAGCCGTCGGGAATCGCGTCCCGCTCGCAGGCTTGGCGGAAGGCGACATTCACCAGGCGGTCCACCGGTTGCAGGGGGTCTGCAATCCAGCGGGCGAGCGTGGTATGCGCCACGTTTCCCTGAAACCGGGCGTCCAGGGCGGCGGGTTCGGAGGCCAGCTCGAGCGTGTGGCGGGCGAAGAACTGGAACGGGCATTGCAGGAAGTCTTCGAGCGCCGACGGCGTGGTGTTTTGGTGCCGCCGCGCGACGGCGGCCAGAAGCGCTTCGTCGCGGATGAGGGGCGCGCGGAGGTGCGGCTTGGGGCCGGCGGGCGCGGGGCGGACCGGACGCGCGGCCTGAAGATCGACGGACTGCGACGCGCAGAATCGGTCCAGGAAAAACGAAGGCAACGTCTCCTCGCCCTTGGCGTTGCACTCGGGATGGCTGAGAACCAACTGTTCGGTGGCGCGGCTGGCGGCGATCTCGAAGATGAGCTTTTCGTCGCGGTCCCAGTCCTCCGAGGTTTGGACCGGGATTCCCGCGTCGCGGAGCCGCCGGCGGAACGGCTCGGGGAGAATCGGGCCGGGCGCGTGATAGAGCGGGAACTGCCGCTCGATCAAACCGCAAACGTGGACGACGGGGAGTTCCCACTGGCGCGCCTCAACGGCGTCCATGACGTGGACCACGTTGCGCCGGAGGCCGCCGCGGGGCGTCGCGGTGAGCCGCGCGGCGATCTCCAGGCGATGGTGAAAGCGTGCGGCCGGAAACGGCGGCGCACCGTCGAACAATCCGGCCGTTTCCTCCGCCATGCCGCGCCAGGCCCGGGCGGCCGCCGAGCGTGCGCGCCACAACGAAGCCGAGTGCGCCGAGGACGGCTCGACGGGAGCGCGGGGCTCCTCGGCGTCCGCCAGCGCGGCGCAGGAATCCCGCCACTCGCCGGCGGTGCGCGACCCATCCTGCGAAGCCAGCGCGGCGAGCCAGCGGCGCACGCGCGGATTCTCCGACCAAGGAGACGAGAAGTAGAAGTGCGCCGGAATCCCAAACCGCTCCAGTGCGGCGCGCAGCAACGGAACATAGGGGTCGCGCGTGCGGACGACGATGCCGATTTCGCGGAAAGGGCGCGCCGAGTCGAGGATGCGCGCGGCGGTCTCCTCGACTTCCTGCTCCACGGTGCGCGCGCGGACCAGGACGGCGGCGGGTTGCGGGCGCACGCGCTCCAGGAGCCGCTCGGCGAGGCCAAGTTCCAGCAGACGGCGGCGCGCGTCCATCGTGGCGGCGGCCTGCGGCAGGGTCACGGTGAGATCGCCGTGAGCGCGAAGCGCGGCCAGGACGGCGATCTCGGCCGGGTTGAAGTGAAAGAAACCGTCGAGGAATACGTCGCGCACGGGTGGGGCTTGCCGCCGGATCTGGTCCGCCGCCGCCGCGAGGCGGTCGCCCGGAAGCGCGGCGCCGCGCTCGTGCGCGCCACGGCGGACGTGCTCGTAAACGGCGGCCAGCGGCTGCGCCTCACGCCAGGAAGAAAGACGCCCGGGATCGCATCCGGCCAGGGAGAGTTCTTTGAACGCGGCGGCGAGGGCCACGCGGAAACCGGGAAACGCGGCGGCGCGGCGGAATTCGCGCAGATCCAGGTCCTCCAGCGCACGCGCGACGAGCCAGTCCAGCACGGGCGCGGTTACTTCGGGCGGCACGCCGGATTGTTCGGAGGTGAACCGGGCCAGCGTGGTGACCAAAGACGGCCGCGAGACGAGCCCTTCGCGCGCCAGGAGGTGCTGGAGGTGCACGGCCATGGTGGCGGTGGGCGCGATCAGGCGGAAATCGAAGCGGCGGCCGCGTAGGCGGCGGCGCACCTCTTCGAGGACGAAATGCGTCTTGGCCGAGCCGGGCGGTCCGGTGACGAGCAGCATCAGTGGATGACCTGGGCGCGGAAGGCGTAGAGCCGCGAGGAAGGGTCCCGCGCCGTGTCCCGGCGCACGCCGGTCTTCTCTTCGAGCGCGTCGAGAAAGGCGTCCGTTCCCCAGCCCCGTTGGGAAGCGACCTGGGGCAACAGCAAGCCCTGGCGCCCCTTGGCGCGGAGCAACGCTCCGTGCACGCCGGCGCGCAGTTGCGAGCGGCGGGCGAGCCGCTTCATCGGCGAAAGGATGGAGACTTCGACCTCCAGGCCGGTTTCGGCCGGATCGACCGGGGCGAAGCGGGAGTCCTCCAGCGCGGCCGACAGGGTGAGCTCGGGCACCGAGCCTTCGATGGATTGCACGGCGGCGGTACGGCCCAGGCAGCCGCGCAAGTGTCCGTCCTGGTGCAGCGAGACAAACAGGGCCGCGCGGCGCTCGAGCGCGGCGACTCCGGAGGGTGGAAGCGTGGGAATCTGCCGGCGGCCGGTGCGGTGGTAGGAGTCCAGAGTGGCGCGGGCGAGGTCCAGGACGGCGCGGCAGGCGGCGGCATCCAACTCGAGAGCGGCGTAAGGGAAGAACGCCAGCGCGCCGTAGCTGACCGAACTGTGGAAGTCGCCGCTGATTTCGCCCGAGGTGCGGTAGTCGAGGGTCTCCTGGAAAACCTCATCGCCGGATTCCATCTCGCGCAGAGTGGCCAGCAACAGCGCGATGGGCTCGACGCCGCACACCGTGGAGCCGGTCTCACGCAGGGTTTCGAGGAAGAGCGGGATGTCGAGGCTGCTTACGGCGTCGAGAACGTCGTGATCAAGGGCGTCGAGCTTGCCGGCGGCCGCGTCGGCGGAGGAGAACGGCTTGTAGCCGAAGTGCGCGCCGAAGTGCGTGAGGTCCGAACTGGCGATCAGGAGCGTGTCCGGCGAAAGGAGCGAGGCCAGGCGTTGCGCGGCGAGGTCGCGGGATTCGGCATCGAGCCGGCTCACATAGAGCGGGACGATTTTTGCCTGAGGGGCGGCGTGCTGCAAGAGCGGAAGCTGGATTTCGACGGAATGGTCGCAGACGCGCTCCTCGGCGGTGCAGCGGAACGGCGGGGCGGAGGTGAGCGCGGCCGCAAACTCCTTGTCCACGAGGACGTCGCCGAGCGGGGTGGCGTAGCCCTCGAGATCGGGAATCCAGATGCCGGAAGGCGCGCCGCGGTGCGCGAAGCCGGCGACGATGACGCGCGCGGGCCGCGCGGCCTGAATGTGCCGGTAGACGGCGGCGGCCACGGCACCCGAGTAGTCGAGCCCGGCGTGGGGGACCAGGAAGGCGTGCGCGCCGGGAGTCAGGTACGCACCGGTACGCTGTTCGGATTCCTGCCAGAGCGCCTCCAGAAGGGCGGTGAGCGTGGCGGGGTCGCCCGGATACCAGGTTCCGCTGTAGGGCGTGGCGTGAACGTGAGGCGGGTGCAAGGGAGCCGGGCCTTTCAGAAGGTATTGTAGTCCGATTCCGGCGAGGCGGGTGCGGGCGACAATGCGGCCGACGCGGTTCGACCCGACGCAGCGAGGCGAAAGCCCGGCCTACGTGCGAGCGGGGCGCGGCCCGCGGTAGCGGAAATGGGGTTGCGGGCGCCTCGGTGACACGCCGCCAGCCGCCAAACACGCTCGAAGAGAAGTACTACAGAAAAATCTGTATTGACTTTTCTTCATGGGGGGCATCTTCACCTCATGAGAGTGCTTTTGAGGCTATTTAGGATGAGGGCAGCGGTGGCTGTTTTCGTATGCCTGGTACTTGGAACTAGCCGGTCCACGGCCCAAGTCACCGTCCCAGGCGGAGGAGCGCCCATTCCGTACACCGTCGAGACGGCGCCGGAGCGCCTAGTGTACCAGTTCTTCTTCGGCGAGCTGGCAGCGGCCCACCGCGCCGCCTCGCAAATGGCTGCCCGAGGCCAGAGTGGCGCCCATCTCTGGGAACGCTACCGGGAGCTGCTCTCCCTGGACGGGAAAGCGTACAGCTACCTCCAGGAGACCGCCGTGGGCGCCGTCAACGAAGCGCGGGACTGCGCCCGCCAGATGACCGAACTGGCCAAAAGCGCCAAGACGCCCGAGGACAGGCAGCGCCTCGCGCCCCAAATGCTGGAGTTGCGCCAGCGAAGCGACGGTGCGCTGGACGACGCCGTGCGGCGTCTTCAGTCCCGGCTGGGGCCGGAAGGTTTTGCGCGCCTGGACCAGCGCATCCGGAAATACGTGGTCCCGCACCTGACGGTGCGAACCGTTTCGGGCGCTAACCCGCCGGCGGAGGCGCCGCGATGAAACCGCGGATGCGATGTGTTCCTTTCTTGCTGCTGGCGGTGCTGGTCCTGCTGGCCGCGTCTCCGGCGCAGGGGTACGTCCGGCTGGTCTCGTACAACAATCTGTGGCTGTACGGCACGACGGTATCGGCCTACCTGGCATCGGTGGTGGAGTTCGACACCTGGTGCTGGTACCAATCGTCGTGGGATTGCCTGGAATGGTACACGGCCGGAGTGTATGGCGTGCTTCAGCGGGACGGAGGCACGGTGGACACAGGGAACGATTATCAAAACTACAGCTACCCGGCCGGCGTGTACTTGTACAACGAGATTCCTCCCGGCGGCGGCAACTTCTACGAAGCCAGCGGCGTTCACGAGGCGACGTGGCACGGCGACTACGCGGACGGCGGAGCTAACGACTACACCTGGCAGATGATCTACGTGCAACCAACGCCCCCGCCGCCGCCATCGATTTACGACATGTATCCGAG
>CAZVIK010000044.1:6822-23067 GCA_964627045.1 uncultured Solibacteraceae bacterium
GCGTGTCGATGTATGTGAGCGCGATCCTGAGCGACAGCCAGATCGAGGCGGGCTATAGCGTGGACGCGAACGCCGGGGTGGGCGCCCGCTCGGTCAGCGTGACGACCAGCGGAGGGACCAGCGGCGGGTTGACGTTCAATGTGACGGCGCCGGGAGGGGGAGGGTGTGGATATGAACGGGACACGCTCATTCAAGAGTATGCCACCTACAATGTCAACCTCACTCCAGAGTGCGCCTGGTTCACTCAGAGCGCTAGCAGTCAGTATTTTACCTTTTCCGAGCTGCATGTCAATGACTTCTATTCCTGGGCGCTGATCCGGCAGCCGCTGGTGGTCAACAAGTCGTCCGGGTACGGCTTGGACCGCTGGAGGGAGTTGTACGGTGGGCCGCGAACCGTAAACAGCGGCTATCGCAGCCCCAGCAAGAACGCCTCAATCGCGGGAGCCGCACAGAGCCGGCACATGTACGGAGATGCCGTGGATCTCGCCAACGCTTCTCACACGAGGCAGGAGTACGATGACATGGCGAATGCCGCGAAGTACGGCAACCCCAACGCAGGCGCAAGTTGGGTCGAGGATTGGTCAGGGCCGTGCGGGGATGGCTGCGTTCATGCCGATTGGCGCAACGCAGCGGGTGGCTATAGCCAGTGAGAAGGGGAATGTCCGTCATGAAAAGCCTTACATTACTTTGGATCGCGCTTGCCGCGTGCCTTCTCGCCGGCGGGATGCGTCTTGTGGCCGCGGCGCTGCAACCAACGCCAACCGACCTTGTTTCGGTATTACGTGCCTTGGCCTCCGGCGACCCGGCGATGCGCGGCGATGGGGTCTACGGCCTGCTGGCGTTCGGACGCTGGGATGGAAACGCGCCGCGTGGCCTTTCACGGGTTCTGCGCACCTATCGTGACCAAACGGACATCATCAAGACGACGCTGATCGCTGCCTTGGAAAGCCACACCCGCTACGTCAGGGATGTCAAGCAAGGTGGACGGTTGCTCTCCGAATCCGACTCGGAAGTCTGGGCAAATCTCGTCTGGATGGTCTCATCGCTGCGGGACAAGAGAGCCCTCAATGCACTGCTGGGTGTCATCGAAACGGGCGGGATGGCCACCGGCGGCCTAGCGGACCTTGGAGTGCCGGCCGTGGACGCCGTCTTGGCGCTGCGCCGTGATCCCGCCCCAGCGAAGCGAATCGGCGCTGTTCAGGTGCTGGGGGGCTTTCTGACGCGTCTTTCCGAGATTCGCGCCAACCCCGAGGCGGCGGCCCAAGCCAGGGTCGCGATCATCGAGGCAACCAGCGACCCGGATCCGTGGGTTCGGGCGGTCGCTACCGAATCACTTCTACCGCTTCGGCACGAGCCCGACGTTCGCGCAAGGTTGGAAGAGATCGCTCGCGGCGACCCCTACGTGCGGCAATCCGACACCGGCGAGGTCCGGTTTCCGGTGAACGAAGCGGCCGCGAGAATCCTGAGGACGGCTGAGGAGGATCTGTTCTATGTTTTCCGGACGCCGAGAGACGGGGCGTGCCGCATCGGACGGTTAGCGGCGGTGCCGGAGGGAATCCCGCTTTTCGGCCCCGTGGGAAGCGTAGACACCGCGAGGCAAGTGATGTGCACGCACATCGATGAAGACAGCGTAGCGTCTTCACTTTGTTGGGCAGTACAGCCAGGAGATGCGTGCCGGAACTGAGAGTGGCCACGACCCGCCGTTCTCTCCGCGCAGACGATGCGGGAGCCGGTTCGCTCCGCCGGCGGCGTTCACCAGGCGATGTGGCACGGCGACTACGCGGACGGCGGAGCTAACGACTACACCTGGCAAATGGTCTACGTGCAACCAACGCCCCCGCCGCCGCCATCGATTTACGACATGTATCCGAGCGAGGCGGAGCGGGGGAGTTCGGGGTATCTGACGATCAGCGGGCAGTACCTGTCGTATGCTACGAATGTCAACGTGTCGGGGACGGGCGTGTCGATGTATGTGAGCGCGATCCTGAGCGACAGCCAGATCGAGGCGGGCTACAGCGTGGACTCGAACGCCGGGGTGGGCGCCCGCACGGTCACCGTGACCACCAGCAGCGGCACCAGCGGCGGGTTGACGTTCAATGTGACGGCGCCGGGCGGGGGAGGGTGCGGCGATGGGCAGAAGGATGCCTTGATCGCGGAGTATCAGAATCCTCAGTACCAACAGACATGGGTGCCGGCCTGCACGGACGTGATCGCTCCTGTTGGTAGCGCGCATTTTTCCGCAGGGGAGATCAATCAGGACAACGACTACGGTGCGTATTGGACGATTACCCGCGACAACTTTCTAAGCGGCATGGAATGCGTGCGCGCGGCGGGCGGAAGTCAGCCGATGGCTGTGACGAGCGGGTACCGGAATCCGGCGAGCCAGATGCGGATCAACCCGTCGTCGCCCAACAGCCGCCACACCCGCGGAGATGCGGCCGATGTGGGAGAAACGAACTCTTACCGGCGGCAGCAGATGAAACAGAACTGGGGGCCCGCTTGTGGTGCGTGTGTCGAGCCACTTGAGCTAACAGAGACGTGGGTGCATTTCGACTGGCGAGGTGCGTGCCCCGCTGGCTGGTAGTCGGAAAGAGGAAGGGAATGAAGGATCCGTTTCGTGCGCTTGTATTGACAACGGCTTTGGCCGTTGCGGGTACCGGCGCCCCAGCGCAGCCGGACCTCGCAAAACTTGGTTCGCTCTACCGGGACTTGCAGTCCAGCGACTGGACGACGCGGCACAAGGCCTTTCAGGCAATCCAAGACAACGAGGAATTCCTGAACCAGCCGCAGACTGGAGACCGCCTGCTGGCACTGCTGGTGTCTGAAATGCAGGAGATGAGGCGTCGTGCGGCCGCAGGCCTCGACGCGGAGAATGAGCTCTACTACGAGGCGCTGGGGACGTCCTGGGAACTGTGGAAGGATAGACTCACTCCGGAGGCGTTCCGGGTGTTCGCGGAAGCGAGCTATAACCCAGGCTCACGCTTCGCCAGAGAACTGGGCCTGCGGGCTGGGCGGTTCGTGAAAGAACTGATTCCCCTAACCACAGTGGACGGCGAGGAGGTCCGCATGTATACCCGAGAGAACGCGACGGCCCTGGCCGGTTACGCGCTTGCCGCCGACCAGGCGGGCGCCGCGCCGCTGAGTCCACTCGACCGGGCCGCGCTGATCCAGGCGGTGACGCGGGCGGCCTCGGATCGTGCCTACGGAGTTCGCTCGGCTGCGGTGAGAGCCATGAAGCTAGCCGGCGGCGAGTGGGCTGTCCCTGTCCTGGAACAGGTGCGCGAGAGGGAGCCGTCGCTGCAACCATCGGGGATGGACGCGGCCGTCAAGCGGGATTTCGAGGCCGAGATCGCCGCGGCCATCGAGGCAGCCCGCTCGCGCTCCGGGAAGCGCTGAAACGGCATTGTCAGCCGTTTCCCGCCGGTCACCGGTGGACGCTTTGCGTGTCGAATTCGCGAATGAAGCATGACGGCGATCCTCCGCTCGACAAGGGGAGCTTTCGCCTCGGCGACGCTTGAGCGGTTCAAGACGTCGCGGGGCGCGGGCGCTCAGACGCGGATCGTCCGGCGGTAGCGGAGGATCTCTTTGTAGGGCGCGCCGGGCGGGGCGGCTTCACGATCGAATTCGGAATGAAGCTGATCGAGCACGCCGCGCGCCCAGACCGAGCCGGGGTCGAAGCCGGCGGCCGCCAGCGCCGCGCGGATGGGGTCCAAGCGCGACGCGTAGGCGGGGAACTCGACCACCGTGGCGGGTTCGACGTCGCGACGCCCATCCAGGGCGACGCGCACGGTGGAGCCCTCATGGTAAATCTGCGGGTTGACCGGAAACGGGAGACCGGCGAGGACTTCCAGCACGGACTCCAAGAGCTGCGGATTGACGGCGATGGAGACCGACACCAGTTCCCCTTCGCTTCCCACCAGGGCGCGACGCCCGCCGGCGGCGGCCTCAGGCCAAACGTTCATAAAACCTCCGCTGGCCGAAACCGGCTCAAGAAAGCAAAAACCCGCAGCGAACCGCCACGGGATCAATTTCATCAAACCGGTTCGCCTTTAGCACTTTTTAGCGTGGTTGCAATTAGCCGAGCCCGAAAGCAGCTCTAAATCGGTCCACGTTGTCTCAACGATAGCACCGGGGCCGGGGCGGCGCAAGGGTGTGGCCGCGCTGGGAGCACGACACGGCACGCAGGGGTGCGTGCGTGACAAGCGGAACCGGGCGTCAGGTAGCGGCGCGAGGGGCAGGGCTATAAGCCCTGCCGCAGCCTGGAAAGGCTGCCCCACAAAGGGCGGACGGTACAGGCTGGAATGGCGGCCCCGCCAAGACGAGTCTGACAAGGCGCGTTACGGATGGCGCCACAAAAAAGACACGGGGCGCGCCCGCCGGGTCAGACGTGCTGATCGACGAGAATCGGATTCCCGTCTGGGTCCACCGCGATGAGGCTGGCCGGGCCGGTGGTGGATTCGTCGGCCTCCTGCTGCAACGCCACTCCCTGCGCTTTCAACTGGCGCTGAAGGTCGCGGATGTCGGTGAAGGAGGCGAGCGTTTGCGCGTTGCCATCCCAGCCGGGGTTGAAGGTGAGAATGTTCTTTTCGAACATCCCTTGAAAAAGCCCGACCACAGCCGGGCCGTTCCTCAGGATCAGCCAGTTCTGCGAGGCGTCTCCGGCGAAGACCGTGAAGCCGAACTTCTCGTAGAACCGGCGGGAGGCTTCGATATCCTTGACCGCGAGACTGACCGAGAACGCACCAAGTTCCATACCACGCTCCTTCGGGCATGATACAGCGCCGCCGGCGGGTGAGCGTGCCGGAGGGCCGATGCCTGAGGGTTGGATGGGGATTGGGAGCGTGACGATTCCGCTTGACGCTATGAGATCATAGTGATATCATTCTGATGTCAGCGGAGGCTGAGCACATGTACCAGGAGAAATTGATTCGCGGAGTATCGGGATGGTTGGCGCTGTTGGCGTTGATCGTGATTGGGGCGCTGGCGTTGTACTTGCTGGTGAAGGCCGCCGAGGCGGAACTCGGGTTGGGGATCGCAGTCTGCGTCGCCGTGCTGGTGATCGACAGCTACTGCTTCGCCGGGTTGACGGTGGTGAACCCGAACCAGGCACGCGTGGTCCTGCTGTTCGGCAAGTACAAGGGAACGTTGAAGGAGGCCGGGTTCTGGTATGTAAACCCGCTCACGGTGCGGCGCAAGGTATCGCTTCGGATCCGCAATTTCGAGACGTCGCGGCTAAAGGTAAACGATCTGGACGGAAACCCGATCGAGATCGCGGCCGTGGTGGTTTGGCGCGTGGTGGAGACGGCCGAAGCGGTATTCAACGTGGACGATTACGAGCAGTTCGTACACGTACAGAGCGAAGCGGCCGTGCGAAACCTGGCCACCAGCTATCCCTACGACGCGCACGAGCCGGGCCAACTATCGCTGCGCATGTACGCGGGCGAGATCAATGAGCGGCTGAAGTCGGAAGTGCAGGACCGGCTGGCCAAGGCGGGCATCGAGACGATCGAAGCGCGGATCAGCCACCTAGCCTACGCTCCCGAGATTGCCAACGCGATGCTGCGGAGGCAACAGGCCAGCGCCATCATCGCGGCGAGGCAGAAGATCGTCGAGGGCGCCGTGGGAATGGTCGAGATGGCGCTGGAGCTGCTCAGCCAGAAACACGTCGTGGATCTGGACGAGGAGCGGAAGGCCAGCATGGTGAGCAACCTGCTGGTGGTGCTGTGCGGCGACCAGAACGCGCAGCCGGTGGTCAACGCCGGAACGCTCTATCAGTAAGACCGCCGGGAGGAGGCCTACGTGGCGCAGCGAAAGCCATTCCTGCTCCGGCTGGACCCGCAGACGCATGCGGCGCTCCAGACGTGGGCGGATGCGGAACTGCGAAGCCTGAACGCGCAGATCGAGTTTCTGTTGCGTGAAGCGCTGCGGCGCGCGGGCCGGCTTCCGGCCGGTGAAAGCCCCACATCACGAGAGGCGTCATGACCGACCGAGAGAAACTGCAACAGGCGGCCGAAGGCTGGCAACCGCCGGTGGAACTGCAACGCGGCCGCCCGCGCCCGGTGCGATTCACGAGGACCGGCCGTTTTCTCGTCGTACTGGCGGCGGCGATGGCGGCGGGCGGAATCGTACTGGGCGTGTTCCTGTTCGGCGCCAGGGAGCGGGAATTGGCCCGCAACCGGCGCGTGGCCAGCGCCACGGGGCGCGCGGAGGCGCGCATCACTCGGGTGTGGAGAACCGGAGGCAAGGACAGCCGGTGCCGGGTGGCCTATCAGTTCACGGCGGGGGACACTCGGGTGACGCGCAACGCCTCGATCCCGTGCGCGGCGTGGCGGGGCCTGCACGTGGGCGAGGAGCGGCCGGTCGCGTTCGTCGAGGCGGAGCCGCACCTCAGCCGGCTGGAGGGAATCGAGCGGCTGAACGCGATGCCGGTTGCGGTTCCCTATGCCGCAGGGATGCTGCTGCCGCTCATCGGCGGGTTCCTTTGGTGGGACCTGGCGCGCCAGCGGCGGCTATTGGAGGAAGGGCGGCCGGCAGTGGCGGTGGTCACCAAGCTGGGGTACCGGTCAGACAAAGGGCGCAAGGTCTACTACGAGTTTCTGACGTTCGCCGGAAGCGTGGCAAGAGGCAGCTACGGACCGGTCCACAAGTCCAAGCAGCCGGCGGTCGGCGAAAGATTGACCGTGATCTACGACTCGGATTCGCCGCAGATCAACAGGCGATACCCGATGTGCGCGGTGACGGTGGATTTGTAGCGTCCGGCCTTAAGGATCCGCCGCACGATGGGGGAGGCGTTCCGGCCGGATGAACCGGCTGGAAAGCGGGTCCGCAGGCCCGAACGCCTGCCCCACATTGGCGTTTCTGACACGGAACGGCAGGGCACACTCCGGCAGTTCGTCATCAAAGGGCAAGCGAGTGCGTGGGCAGGACTGCCCACGTCGCAGATCCGGCGATCTGCTCCACCAACGAGAAGGTCTCAGGCTAATGCGCCGGCTTGCCGCCCAGGTCCGATCAGGCCCTATTGCAGCCTGACCTTCACGGCGTTGCTGGTGCGGCCGTCGATCTCCAAGGTGAGCGTCTGTTCGCCGGTGAGGCCGGGCGGAATCTGGACGTTCACCTGGTAGAGGCCGGGGTACACCGAGTTCAGTCCGCTGTAGGCGGGCGTGAGGCGCACGCCGCCCAAGGTAACGGCGACCGGCAGCACGGTCCGGTTCGTCGAGTCCACCGCGCCAAGCCCGGTACAGTAAATCTCGAACCACTCTCCGGCGGCAGCGGGGCGCGTGAGGGTGGTGTCGGCGGTGCCAGCGATCAGGATGGCGCCGTAGCCGCTCACCGCATCGTAGAAGATGCCAGGCAGCGCGGCGTAGACGCTCACCGCGGCCTCGCGCGAACTTCCCGCCGGGGAGGTCACAACGACACCGGCCGTGCCCGGAGCCGTGGCCAGGGGCGCCAGGAAGTTGATCTGTTGATCGCTCACGTAGACCACCTGCACCGGAGCGCCGTTGACGGCGACCTGCACGCCGGAGAGGCTGGTGGGATAGGGGATGCTCGCCAGGGCGGTGGCGCCGGCGGCCAGCCGCAATCCAAAGACGGTGCTGTAAGCGCCCGGCGCGAGGCCCGCAGCGTAAGAGGCCGAGTTGACCACGTGGGCACCCTCGAACGACGGTTTGTCCAGGTTGGTAAGATCGCTCAGGACGAGCGATGCGCTGGCGGCGTGGTTCCCGCTGCCCTGGTATTCGGCCGTGACAGCGTGCTCACCGGCCGGGTTCATGGCCACGGTCGCCGAGGCTGAGCCCTGCGCGTTCAACGCCACAGTGGCAAGGATCGCCTCCGCGTCGCGGAACACGACGGGACCCGAGGGGGTGCCGCCGCCCGGCGCGACGGTCTGCACGGTGGCCGTGAAGGCGATCGAATCGCCAGCGGCCGAAGCGGTGAGCGTAGTGATCGTGGCGGCCGGTTGAACCACTTGGGCGAGAGTAGCGGCGCTGGAGGTGGGGCAGAGGGCGCCTCCGGCGTAGACGGCCACGATTTCGTGGGTAGCCACCGAGAGCGCGTTGGCCGTCCATTGCGCCAACCCGCCGGCGGCGATGGGGACCGAGGCCTGCCAGGCCTGTCCATCCATGAAAGCCACCGTGCCCGTGCAAGAGGCATCCAACTGAACCTGGAAGACGACCGGCTGCGCGAAGACCGAGGGATTCGCCGAACTGGTCAGCACCGGGCGGGTGTCGGCCGAGCGGACGGTCTGCGACAGATTGGGTGAGTTGCTGGCGGAAAACGCGGAGTTGCCGGGGTATACAGCGCGAATCAGGTGCGTGCCGGCGCTTAGCGATGACGTGGTGAGCGCCGCCTTTCCGTTGCTCAGCGTGGCCGTTCCGAACTGGACCCCGCCGTCGGTGAAGTTCACCGTGCCGGGGGGAGGCCCCTGGCTGGAGGAAACCGTAGCGGTGAAGGTCACCGGATCGCCCGCCACCGACGGGTTCGGCGAGGCGGTCAGGTTGACCGAAGTCGGCGTCTTGGGGGCGGCGTTCACTACTTGCAGCAGCGCGGCCGAGGTGCTGGCGGCGCATCCGTCTCCGCCGCTGAAGGCCGCCGTCATGGAGTGGCTGCCTTCGGCGAGGTCGGTGGTCTGCATGACCGCCACTCCGCCGGCCAGCGGCGAAATCGAGAGATAGACGCCGTTACGGAAGAACTGGACCGTCCCGGACGGCGCTCCGCCGGGGCAGTTGACCGTGGCGGTGAAGGTGACAATCTGGCCCGCCGTGGAGGGGTTGGGCACCGATGAAAGCGTGGTGGTGGTCGGCGTCCCGGGACCCGCAAGCACGACTTGGGTCACGGGGGGAGAGTAACTTCCGTCGTAGGCACCATCGCCCTGGTAGACGGCCGTGATCGAGTGGCTGCCGACGGCAAGCATGCTGGTGGCGTAAGTGGCGCGGCGGTCGACGAGCAGGGCCGAACCGATCGTCGCGGTTCCGTCCATGAAAACGACCGCGCCGGTGGGGGTACCCGAGGCGGCGAATACGGTGGCGGTGAATGTGACTGTCTGGCCCTGAGCCGAGGGGTTGGCCGAAGAGACAACGGTGGTGGAGGTGGGCAATCCCGCCAGCGCCGCGGGCGCTACCATCACGGCGGCGAGCCAAACGAGGAAAAGAACCGGGAAATGCCGGGGAAAGCAACGAGGGATGTCAGTCGGTGGGCACACTGGGTCACACTCCGGACGCTGGCGGCATCGCGCTGAGCCGATCGTAACCGCCGGGGGCGGGTTGATCAATATTGCTGATGGATGATAGCGGACCGTTTACTTTGGATATCACCGCGGCGGGCGCGGGCGGGGACGTGGCCCGCGTGCCGGGAGCGGGCTTCCGCTAGAATGGTGGGCAGGAATCGGGCCATTGATGCGTGTCTTAGCCACTTTGTTGGCCGCGGTATCTCTTTGCGCGCAGTCCGGATTCATGCCGGTCTCCGAGGTCCGCGCCGGGATGCAGGGAACCGGCCGGACGGTGTTCAGCGGTGACCGCATCGAAGAGTTCCAGGCGGAGGTCCTGGGCGTGCTGGAAAACGCCGGCCCGCGCCAGTCGCTGGTGCTGGCCCGGCTGTCGGGCGGGCCGCTGGCAACCACCGGCATCCTTCAAGGAATGAGCGGCAGCCCGGTGTACATCGGCGGGAGGCTGCTCGGCGCGGTGGCCATGGCGTTCGTCTACTCCAAGGAGCCGATCGCCGCCATCCGCCCGATTCAGGACGTGATCCAAGCGGCCGAAGCGGCGCCGCGGCGCACGGCGCGCGCAGCGGTGTCGTTGACCGGCACGGACCTGACGCGAGGGCTCGAGGAAGCGGCGGCGCTCGCGGCCGGCGGAACGCGGCTCATGGACATCGCCACGCCACTCTCCTTCAGCGGCTTCACACGCTCGACGGTGGAGCGGTTCGCGCCGCGGCTGCGCGCGCTGGGGCTGGAGCCGCAGCAGGGGATCTCCGGGGGGGCGCGGCTGAAGCCCGGCCTGGGCGACCCGGGTTCGCTGCAACCGGGTTCGATGATCAGCGTGCAGTTGGTGACCGGCGACATGAGCGTGGGGGCCGACGGCACGGTAACGCACATCGACGGGCGGCGCGTTTATGCCTTCGGTCACCGGTTTCTGTCGCTCGGCGGAACCGAGGTCCCGTTTGCGCGCGCCGAAGTGCTGGCCCTGCTGCCGAGCGTGCAAACGTCGTTCAAGATTTCGAGCCCGGTGGAGTGGATGGGCGCGATTTTGGCCGACCGCAGCACCGGGGTGGCCGGGGAACTCGGCCGGAAGGCCGCGTTGATCCCTTTGTCGATCGCGGTCTCCTCCCACGACGGCGGGCGAACCGCGCGCCACGACTACACGATGGAAATGGTGAACGACGCCATCCTGAGCCCGCTGCTGATGCAGATGGCGCTATCGAGCGCGCTGGAGGCAACCGAACGCAGCGTGGGAGACGCCACCCTCGCGGTGCGCGGCGAGATCCGGTTTCGCGGCGAGGCCGCGCCCCTGCGGGTCGCAAGCAGTTACTCCGGAGACCAGAGCGTGCCGCAGGCCGCGGCCCTGGGCCCGGCGACGATCCTGGCCTACGCGCTGCAAGGCGGCTTCGAGGACCTGAACCTACAGGGCGTCGCCCTGGAGGTGGACGCCTACCCGGAGCGGCGGCAGGCGCAGATCGATCAGGTGTGGACGTCGAAGCGCGAGGTCCGGCCGGGTGACGTGGTGGATGTGAACGTCGTGCTCACGCGGCCGGGAGGAGCGGAGACAACGCGCCGGGTCTCCTACCGGGTTCCGCCGGGTGCGTTGGCCGGGCCGCTGTACTTCACGGTGGGAGACAGCTCGGTGACCAACACGGCGGAGTACCGGCAGTATCTGGCGGCGCCGCCTGCAAGCGCAAGGCAGATGCTCTCGTTTCTGAATTCGCTGAGGGACAACACCAAGGCGTACGTGCGGGTTTGGCGCGCGGAGGCGGGCTACGAAATCGCCGGACGCACGCTGCCCGCGCCCCCGGCCTCGATCGACCAGATCCTCGGAAGGGCGCAAGCGGGCGCGGTGGCCGCCTCGCCGGTTCGTAACGCGAAGATCGCCGAACTGGAGGTCGCCGCCGACGGGTGGGTGGTGACCGGCTCGAAGACCGTCCAGGTGGACATCAAAGAATGAAACGCTGGCACGCGGTACTCATGCTGTGTCTGGCGGTCCCGCCGACGTACGCGGCGGGCACCGCGACCTGGGAGATGAACAACTACCGCGACTTCCTTCGCGGGCGGTTCACGGGCGTGTCGCTCAGCCGCGACGGCCGGCTGCGGCTGGCCCCGGCGCTGGAGACGGCCTTCGCCTCCGACCAGCCCGTCGTCTGGAGCCTGGCGCGGGCTTCCGACGGGGCGGTCTACGCCGGGACGGGGCATCGCGGGCGCGTGTTCCGGATCGACCGCTCCGGGGCGGCCAGTCTGCTGTGGACCGCCGAGGAACCCGAGGTGTTCGCCGTCGCGGTGGATGCGAAGGGTGTGGTCTATGCCGCCACGTCTCCCAACGGAAAGGTGTACCGGATCGAAAACGGCAAGGCGGCGGAGTTCTTTTCGCCGGCGGCGACCTACATCTGGTCGCTGGCGACAGCCGCCGACGGCACGGTGTACGTGGGCACCGGCGACCAGGGGACCGTCTACCGGGTGGACGCGCAGGGCCGCGGCGAGGTCTACTACGAGACCGGCCAATCCCACGTGACCGCATTGGCGATCGACGCGAAGGGCCGTCTTCTAGCCGGGAGCGAACCCAACGGCATCCTGTACCGGATCGAGGCGCGCGATCGCGCGGCGGTGCTCTACGACGCCGCGCTACCCGAGATCCGGGCGGTGCGGGTGGCGGCCGACGGCGTGGTCTACGCGGCGGCGCAGGGCGGGGCAAGCACACGGCGGGCGTTATCGCCGGCGCAGGCGTATCCGTCGCCCACGTTCGCCGCTCCGCCGGCTTCGGCCACGTCGATTACGGTAACCGAGGAGGCGCAGGCGGGCATCGAGATCCGCCCGCGCGCCGATTCGGCCAAGCCCGCGGCGGCGCCGGTACCGCAGGTGACGGCGCAGTTCGCTCCGGTCTCCGAGTTCCCTGGCGTGGAGCGCTCGGCGATCTATAGGATCACGCCCGACAACCTGGTGGAGACGCTGTGGAGTTCCAAAGAAGAAAGCGTTTACGACATGTTGCCGGACGGCGACCGGATTCACTTCGCCACAGACGCCCAGGGCCGGATCTACACTCTGGAGCGGGATGGCAAGGTGACACTGGTGGTGCAGACCAACGAAGGCGAGGTCACGCGCCTGGTGGACGGCGGCGGCGGGCTGCTGGCGGGAACCGGAAACACCGGGAAGGTATACCGTCTGGGCGAGGCCACGGGGGCCGGAGGCGCCTTCGAATCCCCCGTGCACGACGCCGGGTCGGTGTCGCGCTGGGGACGGCTGAGCTGGCTCGCCGAGGAGTGCCGGGGGTGCCGGTTAGCGCTGCGCACGCGCAGCGGCAATTCGCTGCGGCCGGATCGCACCTGGAGCGAATGGTCGGCTCCGGTCACCGACGCCGAAGGTTCACCGGTGGCCAGCCCCAACGCCAGGTACATCCAGTGGCAGGCGGAGTTCGGCGGAGCGGGCGGGCAGACGCCGGTCCTGGACAGCGTGACGCTGGCCTACCTGCCGCAGAACACGCCGCCGGTGGTGAAGAACATCATCGTGACGCCGGTGGCCACGGCGACGGCCGCGGCGAAGGCCACTCCGACGGCGCAGGCGGTGTCGAGCTCCTACAGCATCACGGTTTCCGACACGGCCGACGCCGGCCCGGCCACCTCGGCCGGGACGCCGACCCAGGCGCTGGCTCGCGCCGGGTTGCGCCAACTCCAGATCACCTGGCAGCCGGAGGACCCCGACAACGACCGCCTCTCCTGCTCGCTCCATTTTCGCGGGCAGGGCGAGCAGGAGTGGAAGCTCCTCAAGCCGGACCTCCCGGAAGCCAGCCACATGGTGGACGGCGACGTACTGGCCGACGGCCGTTACTTCTTCCGGGTCACGTGCTCGGACCTGCCGAGCAATTCCATGGCAACGGCGAAGACCGCGGAGCTGATCAGTCCTCCGGTGCTCATCGACAACACGCCGCCACTGGTCGCCGCAGGCGCCGTCCGGCGTTCGGGCGGCGGGGCGGAGGTCGAATTCACAGCCATGGATTCGGCCAGCATGCTGCGCCGCGCCGAATACTCGGTGGATGCGGGCCCCTGGACGCCGGCCGAGCCCGTCGACGGGATCTTCGACTCGCTGAAGGAGCAGATCCCGGTCAAACTGGCGAATCTCGCACCGGGCGAGCACCTGGTCGTGATCCGGGTCTACGATTCGGCCGAAAACGCGGGCCTGACGAAGGTCGTCCTCCGGTAGCCATCCACTACTGGCGTAGTGAATGGGCGGCAGGTGCGCCGGCCGGGACGCGGCGTCGAGGGATCACCGCAGATTAACCACAATAACCAGACCGCCAGCCGTCGGCGGCGGAGGCGCCAAGGGGCAAGACACGCATAAGTAGTTGTTTTCGAATGATTTCTGGTCTTCTCCAAGACGAAAATGCCCACCCTTTCCGGGGTGGGCATTTTGTGTTCCCTGTTTCACCAGGGCGATGTTCAATGGGAGAACCAGGCTCGACGGCTTCGCAACCATCAAAACCCGTGTGCTTGGATCTTATTTCGTAGCGGCCTCCAAGTCAAGGGAAAAAGGCCACGAAAAGTACCACCATCCAAGCCCATCATCGCAAACGGCTTACGGGATGCGCCGCCGGGCCGCCGCCGGGCGGGGGCGCGGAAAAGGGCCGCTCCGGACGCCGGCATCTGCTTTGTAATCGATAGAAAAAGGGAGCCTTATCGATCTTCGAGATTCAGGAGAATCATGTTCTCATCGCCGGCCCAGCCCCTGAAGTACCGGCGAGCGACGACGCGAAAACCGCCAAAGGCCAGCCCCGCGCCTAAGCAGAATAGGAGCAACAGGCCGATCAGCGTGACGATGGTCAGGATCATGCTGCCGATGTTGTCGCGCGGCGTCGGCATCTGCTCGCTCCAGGTGATGGTGGCCTGGTATTGAACCTTTGCGATGAGGCGTTCGGCCTCGTCCGGGTCGGCCGGCGGCAGGATGACGGCCACCAGCGGACCGCTGCGCTTCACCATGGCGCCGTCGATCTTCGAGAACGCCGCCTCGCGGTCGCGGGCCATGTTGGGCGTGGGGTAGGAGAACACGCCGAGCGTGATTTCCCCGGCCTTGGTGGCATACCGCGTGAACTGTCCTTCCGCGCCGGTGTGGAACGCCGCCACTGACGGAGGGATCCGTTTTTCAAAGTGCGCCAGCGACTCGGGGCCCAAGATGTACCGCTCGGAATTGGCGACGCGACCGGCAGGCGGGATGTATCCCGGAAGAGTGGGCAGAGCGCCCTGGTCGAGTTGCGGCAGGGTCTCCAGAAGCGGGATCAACGCCGCACCGTCCGGCTTCCAGCCTTCAAAACGCAACAGGTAGTTGTGGAAGGCGAGCACCAGAACGCCGGAAGTCTCCACAGCGAGGTCGCCGACCTTCGAGGGGACGGCACCGGCGGGCCGCTGCCACTGGAATGCCGCCATAGCGCCGGTGGGGTCCTTGAACCGGCTGGCGACGGCGGTGAAGGTCTTCCCTTCCCCTTTGTAATCGGCCTGCTCGCTCTCCAGCAGGCCGTACTCCTCCCAGACGCCCCTGTCGCCTGGGGCGACGGCCTTCGCGCCGCCGCGCGCAAACGGCCCAAGTTGCTCCGGCCAGATGGCGCCGGACGCCGTTGCGCCGGACCACAGGCTCGCGAGGACAACAACGGTCAGGCTCCGCAGCATTTTTTGTACTTCTTTCCGCTCCCGCATGGGCAAGGGTCGTTGCGGCCGACCTTCTGGCCCTTGACCACCGGTTGCTTGGCGGTGGGCGTGCCTCCGCCGACGAATTGCAGTTCCGCCATCTCGCGGTCCTTCTTCCGCTGGATGTTGCGAGTGAAATCCAGCATGGAACCCTGTTCGGCGGCTTTCTGGGCACCGCTCGCCTCGGCCAGCGCCCCGACCGCTTCATCTTGGTCCGGAGCCTCCTCCACCGGCGGATAGGGGAGCGCCGGCCGGTCGCCGGAAACCGGCTGGAGGAAGAACAGGTAGCGGATGGTCTCGTCCTCGATGCGATCCATCATCGACTGGAACAGGGAGAAGGACTCTTTCTTGTATTCGACGAGCGGATCTTTCTGGCCGTAGCCGCGGAGCCCAATGCCCTCTTTCAGGTGATCCATCGACAGCAGGTGGTCCTTCCACTGGTCGTCGATCACGTTGAGCATGATCATGCGTTCGGTTTCGCGCATGATCTCCTGGCCGACGGCGGAGGCCTTGCGTTCGTAAGTTGCGGAGAGCCGGTCGCAGATAAGGTCTTCCATCTCGGCGGGCTTGCAATCGTCCAGATCCTGCGGCTCGATGCGGATGCCGAACTGGCTCAGCACGTCGTTGCGCAGCGCGGGGAGATCCCATTCGGTGGGGTGGACGCCTTCGCCGCAGCGGAGATCGACGAAAGACCGGACGATGCCGCGGGTCATCTCCTGGATTCGTTCGATCTGGTCCTTGCCCTCGAGCAACTCGCGGCGCATGCCGTAGACGGCCTGGCGCTGCTTGTTCATCACGTCGTCGTATTCGAGCAGGTGTTTACGGGCGGCGAAGTTCTGCGCCTCGACGGCCTCCTGAGCCTTGGCGATGCGCCGGGTGATGAGCTTGGACTCGATGGGGACGTCTTCCTCCATACCGAGCCGGAGCATCAGGTTCTGGATGCGCTCGCCGCCGAAGATGCGGAGCAGGTCGTCCTGCAAGGAGAGGAAGAAACGCGAACTGCCTTTGTCCCCCTGCCGGCCAGCGCGCCCGCGCAACTGGTTGTCGATGCGGCGGGATTCGTGGCGCTCGGTGCCGGTGATGTGAAGGCCTCCGAGAGCGACCACCTCGTCGTGCTCCTTGTCGGTCTGCTCTTTGAAGCGCGCGAAGATCTCGTCCCACTTGGGGCGCGGGACGCGGTAAAAGGCGCCCAGGTGGTAGAAGTAGAAGAACTCCGAGTCGCTGACGAAGACCTCCTGCTCTCTGGGAAGCTGCTCGGCGATTCGCTCCTTCAGGCAGGCGTCCTTGGTCATGAATTCGGGATTGCCGCCGAGAAGGATGTCGGTACCGCGGCCGGCCATGTTTGTAGAGACCGTGACGATTCCCTTCCGTCCGGCC
>CAZVIK010000045.1:0-22985 GCA_964627045.1 uncultured Solibacteraceae bacterium
GGGAAAGGAAGAGCCGATTCCGGCCGGATTGGCCGAGGCGGCGCAGAAGGCCCAGGAAGGCCTCATCGAGATGGTGGCCGAGGGCAACGACGCCCTCATGGAAGAGTTCTTCGACAAAGGCACGCTGCCTCCCGAACGGCTCACCGAGGGCCTGCGAACCGCGGTGCGCGAGATGCGGCTGTTTCCCGTGCTGTGCGCCAGCGGGTTAAACAACGTCGCGGCCGACCTGATCCTGGATTTCGCTCTGGATTACCTGCCGTCGCCCGCCGACCGCGAGCCGCTCACCGCGCAACTAGACGGGCAGGAAGTGAAGCGCGCGATTTCCGACGCCGAACCGGTATCGGCGTTTGTATTCAAGACCGTCGCCGACCCGTTCGCCGGGCGGGTGACCTACTTCCGGGTGTGCTCCGGGGTGGTCAAGAATGACGCCAATCTGACCAATTCCCGGTCGGGGTCGGGCGAACGCCTGTCCCACATCGGGTGCCTGTTTGGCAAGACCATCCAGCCGGTCACCGAGTTGCGCGCCGGGGATATCGGGGCGGTCGCGAAGCTGAAGGACACGCTCACCGGCGACACCCTGGCCGAGAAGGGCTCCCTGATCAGCTATCCGCCGGTCAAACTGGCGGAACCCTCCATTGCGTTCGCCATCGAAGCCAAGACGCGGCAGGACGAAGACCGCATGGGCGCGGCGCTCCAGCGCATCCTGGAAGAAGACCAATCGCTGCGCTTCTACCGCGACCCGCAGACCAAGGAGTTTTTGCTGGCGGGCAGCGGCCAGCAGCACGTCGAGGTGATCGTCAGCCGGTTGAAGAACCGTTACAGCGTGGATGTGACCCTGAAGGCCCCCAAGGTGCCCTACCGCGAGACCATCCGGGGGACCGCCGACGTCCAGGGACGGCACAAGAAACAGACCGGTGGGCACGGCCAGTTCGGCGACTGCTGGATCAAGATGGAACCCCTGCCGCGCGGCGGCGGGTTCGAATTCGTCAACGACATTTTTGGCGGCGCCATCCCCCGGAACTACATTCCGGCGGTGGAAAAGGGCATCGTCGAGACGGCTGCCATGGGCTACCTGGCCGGTTGCCCGGTGGTGGACTTCAAAGTCACGGTGTACGACGGCAGCTACCACGACGTGGACTCCTCGGAACTTTCGTTCAAGTTGGCGGCACGCAAGGCCTTTCGGGCCGCGATGCAGGTGGCCAAGCCGGCGCTTCTGGAGCCGATCATGAGCGTCGAGGTGCAGGCTCCGGTCGAGTATGCCGGCGACCTGATGGGCGACATTAACGGGCGCCGGGGCCGCATTTCGGGCATGGACACCAAGGGTAACACCCAGATTGTGCGCGCCCAGGTCCCCATGTCGGAGATGCTCAACTACCAGAACGACCTGATCTCGATGACCCAGGGCCGTGCCTCGTTCTCCATGGAGTTCGACCACTACGACTTCGTGCCCCAGTTGCAGGCCGAAAAGATCATCGCCGCCGCGAAGGCCGCCAAGGACGGCGTCGAAGAAGAAGAGGAATAGCGCTTTGTCGCCCGCCCCATCCAAGCCCTTGGGGCCCTCCCCGGCTTGACCGGAGGAGGCAGAGTGGGGTAACCTCTCAGTTTCGAGAAGGTGAATGGGATGGTAAACTCCGCTGGGTGTTAGGGATACGGATGAGGGACGGGCGCAAACGACCGCTACATCGAGCTGCGCTGTTCCTCCCGTGGATCTTGATCCTCTCCGGATGCAGCGTTACGCAGACCTCCCCGTATCGCACCTTTCAACTCCCCGCCTCGTCGAGTGAGCCGACGCCGGTTCTGGTGGCGGTCACCCCGCCGGAAAGCGATTCCTCCTATTACGCGCACGAACTCCCGGCCATTTTGGGGGCGGCGGCGCTGCGGGGTCCGGAACCCACTCCCGCCCTGGAGCTGATCCGCCGCGCCGAGGCGCATTTCCAGGAGGGGCGGCGGTTATACCGGTCCGGCCAGATGGCCGAAGCCCGCCTGCAGTTTGACCGCGCCATTGACGTGCTTCTGTCGGCGCCTGTGGCCGGGGCTGGGCGGCTGGATCTGGAACGGAAGCTCGCGGAGTTGAGCGAGCGGATCTACCGGCTCGACATCGAGGGGCTCGGCGGCGGGGAGCCCGAAGGACAGCTTGCCTACGAGCCGTCGCCGCTCGACGAGATACCCGAACTGACCTTCCCGATCGACCCGAAGCTACGCGACCAGGTTGCCGAGCAGTTGAAGACCACGGTGTCGCAGTTGCCGCTGGAAATCAACGACGACGTTCTGCGCTATGTCGATTACTTCACCAAAGGGCGCGGGCGTAAGACGTTTCTTTACGGCATGAGCCGCGCCGGCCGCTATCGCAACATGATCCGCCGGATCCTCGACGAGGAGGGCGTCCCCCAGGAACTGATTCACCTGGCCCAAGCCGAATCCGGTTTCGCCCCGCGAGCTGTCTCCCGGAAGAAGGCCACCGGAATGTGGCAATTCGTCGCCTGGCGAGGGCAGGAGTACGGCCTATTGCGCACCAAGGAGCGCGACGACCGGCTGGACCCGGAAAAGGCCACGCGCGCGGCCGCCCGCCACCTGAAGGACCTCTACCACCAATTCGGCGATTGGTATCTGGCCATGGCGGCATACAACTGCGGGCCGGTCAACGTTGAACGCGCCGTGGCGCGCTCCGGCTACGCCGATGTGTGGGAATTGCGCCGCCGGGGCCTGCTGCCGAAGGAAACCACGGCCTACGTCCCTATTGTCCTGGCGATGGCGATTGTCGCCGCCAATCCGGGGCAGTATGGCGTCGAGTTGCTGGAGCCCGCACCGTCGCTGGAGTACTCCACGATCGAGTTGTCCGCCCCGGCGCACCTTGCACTGATCGGCGACATCGTCGAGACTTCCCTGGCGGGGATGAAGGAACTGAATCCGTCGCTGTTGACCACGGTGGTTCCGGCGGGGGTGGCGCTGCACGTCCCTCCGGGAACCGGGCCCAAGGTTCTGGCCGCGCTCGATCTGGTGCCAAAGGAGCGCCGGACCGCCTGGCGGCTGCACCGAGTCGCCGAGGAAGATACGCTCGCTTCGGTGGCGCGGTTCTACAAGACGACACCCGAGCAGATCGCCGCTGCCAATCCGTCGGGTAAACAGATGCCCGAAGCCGGGACAATGCTTGTGGTGCCGGCGGCGCCTGCCGTGGTGCGGCGAGCCGTGACGCCAGCGCGCACGGCCCAGGCCAAGGCCCCGGCGGCAGCAGCAGCCAAGCCGTCCAACGCGAAGGCGCAACCCGCCAAGGCCGCACCGGCGAAGAAGACGTCGCCGGCCAAGGCTGTGGCGAAGAAGCAGCCGGCCAAGAAGGCGTCCGACGCTGGTTCCGGGTCCGCCTCGGCGAAAAAGCCGGCCGCGAAAGCCACCGGCTCGCCTGTGGCGGCTTCTCTGCCCGGTGCCGGCGGACGGGCGGCCACCGTCGCGCGCTGACCGGTTTTTTGCCGCGGGATGTTTGCATTCAAAAACGAGTTATGCTGTTCTTGACCGATGACCAGGGAGGAGGCGAACCCAATGTTTGAGTACCTTCGCTTGGCTCTTGACGACGAGGACGACTACGCCTACGATGGAGATCACATAGACATCGAATCCGAGCTCGGCATGTACGGGCCGGACGAGGAAGAAGAAGAGGAACTCGAGATGGAATCGGAAGTGGCAGCTCCCCTGCAACCTCAAGATCCAGTGCTCCCGCTCGCTGAGCCGGCGGCGCTTCCGGCCGAGGTGCCGGCGCCCGCGGTTCCCGAAAAGAAGCCGATGAAGAAGGCCGCCGTGAAGAAGGCTGCGCCCAAGGCCGCCAAGAGAGTCGTGAAGAAGGCCCCCGCCAAAAAGGCCGCCAAAAAGTCCGCGCCGAAGAAAGCGGTGAAGAAGGCCGCCAAGAAAGCCGCGCCGGCCAAGGCCGCCAAGAAGGCTGCGAAAAAGGCCGCGCCCCAAAAGGCGTCGAAAAAAGCCGTTGTGAAAGGGCCCAAGAAAGCCGTGAAAAAGGCCGCGAAAAAGGTGGCGAAAAAAGCCGCCAAAAAGCCCGCGGCGAAAAAGGCCCGCAAGAAGTAGTGAGTCTCCGGCGGGAACACGGGGTCGAACGGACGTGCGCTGAAGTGCGCCCGTCGTACGGATCGGATGCCGCTTAGTGCTCGCCGCCATGTTCGCAGGATGCGCGGCGGCGCGCAGGCCCACCTGTTGGAAACCGGGGACGGCGAGTTTTACGTCGTCAAGTTCCAGGACAACCCTCAACACCGCCGTATCCTGGTCAACGAGTTAGTTGCTTCCTCGCTGATGGATTACCTCCAGATCGCGACTCCCCGTGGCGCGCTGGTTTCGGTCAGTTCCGAGTTTTTGGCGGAAAACCCGCAGGTCTACATCGAACTGGGCAACCGGCGCGCGCCGGTGACGCCCGGTTGGCACTTCGGCTCCCGCTTCCCGGGCCACCCCGACCGGCTGGCCGTCTACGACTTCTTCCCGGATGCCCTGATCCGCGAAGTGGCCAATCGCGATCACTTCGTGGGAACGTTGGTGTTCGACAAGTGGACCGGCAACGCAGACGCCCGGCAGGCAATCTACTATCGCGCCCGGATCGGCGAATGGCAGCCGGGCGGGGCCACCACGAAGGCGGGCTTCGTGGCGTCCATGATCGATCACGGATTTCTGTTCAACGGGCCGAACTGGGGTTTTCCCGACGGCCCATTGCACGGGCTGGCGCTCCGTCCGGTTGTCTACGAAGACGTCACGTCGCTGGACAGCTTCCAGCCGTGGCTGGGGCAGGTGGTGAGTTTCCCGGAAAAGGCCGTCGACCGGGCCCGCCGCCTGGTCCCGCCGGAGTGGATTGAGGGCGACGAAGCGGCGTTCGAAACGATGCTGGAGAAGCTGCTGGCGAGGCGGCGGCGCGTGCCGGACCTGCTCGATGCCTGCCGCCGGGCGCGCCCGTCGCTGTTCCCGCGCTGGAGGTGAAGACGCCGCCGCGCGCCGTGTTAGTTAGAATGGTCAAGGAATGCACGATCTGATTCTTCACAACGGCCGGATCCTCCCGGCCTCCAGTACGGTGCTCGCGCCCGGGCAAGTGGGCCTGCTCTCCGGTTGGGGCGTATTCAGTACGATTCGCGTGGCGGGCGGCGTGCTGTTCGCCTGGGAGCGCCACTGGGCGAGAATGAAGCACGACGCCGAACTGCTGCGCGTGCCGTTTCCCCCGGACCCGGCCCCCGTCAAAGAGTCGCTGGAGCGCCTGATCGACGCCAACCAAGCGCATACCGGGACGCTGCGCGTGGTGGTGGTGCGCAACCGCGGCGGGTACTGGGAGGGGCCGGGGATCGAGCGCGGCTACGACGTGATCGGTCTGGTCACCAAGTTGAAGGATTGGGGCGAAGGCACGCGGCTGGCCGTGGTGCAGCAGGCGCGCCACACGCAATATCCCTTTTCTGGAACCAAGACGCTGTCCTGGGCCATGAACCTGAGTTGGCTGGAGGCGGCGCAGACGCGCGGGTTCGACGAGGCGCTCCTGCTAAATGAACTCGGGCATGTGAGCGAGTGCACCTCGGCCAACATCTTCATTGCGCGCGGCAGGCGCGTGTACACGCCGCCGCTCAGCGCCAGTTGCCTGCCGGGGATCACCCGTGAACTACTACTGAGTGAGATCCGGGTGCCCGGGATTACGGTGGAAGAGAAGGATGTTACGCTAGCCGACCTGGAGGCTGCCGACGAGGTGTTTATTACCTCGACCACACGGAATCTTTTGCCGGTGGTCGCGGTGGAGGGAATCCAGGTGCGCTGCGAAGGCGATGTGCACCTGTTGCTCGGCAACGTGTTTTCCGCCTACGTCGAGGCTTACACGGCCGCCAACCGGAGAGGGGGCAAGGCGGCGGGCCAGGCATGAAATCCGTGTGTCCCCACTGCGGCAGCACAAACGTGCGCCAAGCGCACATGTGGACGGCGGCCGAACGCTTCGGCAGCCTCCTGGGGGTGCGCCCGCTGCGTTGCCGCGACTGCAAAACCCGGTTTTCCAGGCGGCTGTGGCGCCTCTCCGACCTTCCCTATGCGCGCTGCCCGCGGTGCTGGAGCATGCGGCTCACCTATTGGTCGACCGCGCACTACCATGTGCCGTTTGGGAGGGGGCTATTGCTGTTCTTGGGCGCGCGGCCCTATCGCTGCGAGCCCTGCCGGCACAATTTCGTCAGTTTCCGGCTCCGAAAGCACGCCTACCACCGCCACCGGCGAAGCAAGAATGGCGCAGCGGCCGGAACCGAGCGGCAGGTGACGACCCCTTCCGAATAGGTCCCGTTTTCGGCGCCAAGAAAGAAAAATGGTTCCAAGTGACCCACTTTCCAGCTTGCTCTCCGGCCTGCGCGCCCTCGGCCCGAGCGTGGCGGCCGCTACGGCGGAACGCTTGGCCCTTCGCTCCACCCGGCGGGTCTTACCCCTCGGGCTTCGTCGCTCCAGGCGGCGTCTGCCTGCCGTGACGGCTGAGGCTAACGCTTAACGGCGGCCTTTCACTCCCCTGCGGCGACGGATCCTTTCGGACCGCCTCAGCAGGCTCATCGTTCCCGGCCTACCGCGTCGGCGTTGCGCCGTTTCCCCTGCGGCCCGTTCGGCCATCGGATTCCTCCGCCCAAGACGGTCGACTCCGCCCTGGTCGGGATCAACACCCGCGACCCGTTGCCGCCGGATGGATCCGGCGTCCCGGGGCCCTCCTCGGATCTCCGCTCCCCTCCGGGGATTCACCCCCTCGGGATCATAGCGCTCAACCCAATTCAAACCCTGAGAGCCTGCCCCTCCGGAAAGCCCGTTTTCCTTTCGCTCCCCTCCGGCGCTGCTTTTTATCACATGCGCCGAAAGATCATCGTTCCAGGCTCGCTACTTCCCGTGAGGCCTGCTGTTCCGTGAACCTCTTGGAACCAGCCTCATCATCCTCGAAAACGTGAATTGTGTCAATAACAAAACGATCGCCGCAGAGCGGTTTTACATCGTTTTTATCTTGTTTGTTTTCAGATGCCTACGCTGAAAGGCAGGTGGAAGAACTGTGAAAAAAACGTAGCCGACGGCTTATGTTTGTTAGCGCGGGCCCAGACACAAGAGGGTCCCGGTTTCGGTGGCTGCCCAGAGCGCCGGGCCCGCCAAGGCCAGCCAAACGCGCCGGGCGGACGGACGATCGGCCACGGGCATTTCCTCCCATTCCGACAAGTCCCGGCTGCGAAGAACCCGCACGCGGCCACGATCCCCGATGCGAGTCGCGCCCACAGCGGCCAGCAGGGCGTTTCCATCGGCGTCGAATAAGACGTCGGTGACCGCGCCGCGCGGATCGCGGAACGCGCGCTCACTGCGGCCGGTCTTCCATTCGATGCGAAACACCTCGGCGGGGAAGTCGAACTCGCCTGCGAACTCGATCAGCCCGAGACCGCGGCCGTCCGGCGCGAACGCCATACGGGTAACGCGCCCGAACATGGAAGTGACCGAGGCGCGCCATGTTGTTCCGCCGTCGCGCGTGCTGACGAAGACGCCGAGATGAGGCAGTTCACGAGCGATCGCCGCTGCATCGGGACGCGGCGGAAGACTCGCGCCCGCGATCATGCCGGAACGGCCGTCGGCGAAGGCGATGGCTTGGTAAACCGTGTTTTCAACGCTCGTATTCACGGTCTCCGCGGCGGTGATCCGCGACCAGTTCCGGCCGCCATCGGTGGTTGCGAAGGCCGACTTGCGCGCTCCGACGGCCCAACCGGTGTTCTCGCTGATGAAATGCACGCGGTAGGCGTTGGCCGTCGCGTCGCTGTCGGGGAGCCGCTCCCAGGTGAGCCCACCGTCGCCAGTCTTGAACAGGGCGCGCGCTCCGGTCATCCAGCCGGCCGCTTCGTTCAGGAAAAACAAGGAGGTGCCTGCCTCGGGCAATGGATGAACGGTCCATGTGCGCCCGCCGTCGCTGGTGACGGCCGAAGAGGCCAGGCAGCGGGCGCCGCGAGACAGGCACCCGACGGCAACGCCGCGCGAGGACGACGCGAACTTCAGGTCGGCCAGTTGCCAACTCGAGCCCTTGGGAGCGGGCAGGGATTGAACCGTCCAGCGGTCCGCCCCCGCCGCACACAATGACGCCAGCAGCGCAAGTGCCGCCGCGCGCCGGATCATGCGGCGCCGCTCGCCTTGGGGATGGCCGGAGGCGAGGCGAGCACCAACTGGGCATGATTGGCGGCCTCGACCGCCGCCGGGTCCATGCGCGCCAGCAGCAGCAGGCAACCGACCTGCTCGCCCACCATCGCGAGCAACTCCATCTCATTGCCGGTGTGCTGGTGCGGGGACTTGTGCTGCACGTTGATGACGCCCACCACGCGATCTCGCGCGACGACCGGCGCCGAGAGGAAGGCCTCGAACACGTCTTCGGGAAGGTCGCGAAATGTCTTGAACCGCGGGTCCTTGTAAGCCTCGCGCGCGATGGCCAGAAGCCGCCGCTCGCGCGCCACCCATCCGGTGAGGCCCTCGTCCATACCGAGCCGCACCTTGCCGAGGGTGGAAGGGTGCGGTGTGTTGGAGGCGCACAGCACCAGTTGGCCGCCGTCGAGCAGATACAGCAGGCAGGAATCGCAGGCCGTGTACTCGACCACCAGCCCCACGACGCCTTGCAGCACTTCGGCCAGGCTCATGTCGCGCACCATCATGCGGCTGATCTTGCGGACCAGGCCGAGCTGCTGTTCGGTGCGCTGTAGCCGGAGTTCGAGTTCCTTGGTCTTCGGCACGGTTCCATTATGGCACCGGACAACGGCGATTGTGACCGCTGGCATCCGCGTGCGCGGTACCCTTCCTGTGCCGTCGGAAGCAGTCGCGGCATGTGCCGAGACGCCCGTCACCGATCGCGCCCAGCCGGCACTTGTGAGCGCGCTCCGGTGTCCGGAGATCTTCAGCTAAGTAGAGCTGAGCTTGTTCTGACGGGGCCGATGACGGACGCGGGGAGCGCTTGCGGCGCGCGGAACGGGAGGGCTCGCTGTGCCCCAGGGGAGTTCCGGTTTGCCTTTTGCCGGGCGCGCCGTTAGGATGTTTACAGCGGCCGGAACCGGCCGTCCAATGACGCCATCATTCGGCGCAAGGAGGATGTGCCCGTGTGGAACAAGCGTAAGGAAGAGGAGCACAGTACGCGGTCAATCGCTCCTCCGACCCCTTCGGAACTGGCTCGCGAGGGAATCCCCATGTCCACGATGCCCAGCCGGGGCGTGGAACCGGAAACCTCCCGCGGCTCGGCCTTGATCGGAAAGAGCCTGATGGTGAAGGGACAAGTGTTCGGCCGCGAGGATCTCACCGTCGACGGCGAACTGGAGGGAACCCTTGAATTGCAGGAGCACCGGGTGACCATCGGGGTGAACGGAAAGCTCCAGGCGAGCATCAAGGCGCGCGAGGTGGTCGTGCTCGGGACCGTGCACGGGAACATCGAGGCCAGCGAGAAGATCGATATCCGGAAAGACGCCAAGCTGGTGGGCGACCTGCGAACGGCGCGCATTATGATCGAGGACGGCGCCTACTTCAAGGGGAGCATCGACATCCAGAAGCCCGAGGTCACCCGGCCGCCGGTCGCGGCGCCGCGTCCGCAGACGGCCGCCGCGTCTGCCGCCGCACCGCAACAGCAGCCGCTGCCGGGAAGCGCCGCCCCGCCGGACGCCAAGCGTTAGCGCGGGGAGGCGCTGCTAAAGGATGAAGGACCTGCTGAAGAACTGGCTCGGGGGGGGAGCCAGTCCCTCCGCGGGGAAGTCCGCGCTGAGGCCCCCGCCCGCCGCCGTGCCGTCCGTGGCCGCGCCGGCCGGGCCGCCGGCGCCCGGCGCCACGGATGCCTACGCGCGCCACAGTCACGGGTTGGAGCAGTTTTTGTCCAGCATCCGGTCCGACGACCCGCTGCGCATTCTCGATGCCGGTGGTCTGAACCAGGCCAACGTCGCGTTCCTCACAAGCCTGGGACACAGGCTGTACTCCGAAGAACTGCTACGCTCCTGGGACGACGCGGTGCGCGCCCGCCCCGGCGTGGAAATGCCGGAACTGACGGCCGCGTTCGTGCGCGACAGCCTGGGGTTTGCCGAAGCCAGCCTGGACGGCGTGCTGTTGTGGGACGTGCTGGAGTTTCTTCCCCACCCCTTGCTCGGCGCGTCGGTGGAGCGGCTGTATTCCATCTGCAAGCCGGGCGCTTACCTCTTGGCGTTCTTCCACGCCGATGAGAAGGCGGCCGAGGTGCCCACTTACTCTTACCGGATTCAAGACGCCGCGACGTTGGAACTGGCTCGCCGCCAGATGCGGCGTCCGGCAAGCCTGTTCAATAACCGGTCGGTCGAAAAGTTGTTTCAGCAGTTCCAATCGGTGAAGTTCTTCCTGACGCGCGATCACCTCCGTGAAGTGATCGTAAGAAGATAGACTTCTCCCCGCTTCGCGCCGCCTGTGCGGGCCGCGTATCGAGCGATCACGCGCCGGGCTCCCCGGATTCAACTTGCGTCGCTGGACCTGACGACCAAGACCCTTGGCCGGGATCCTGTCTCAGCGGACCTGGAACGGCTCGTGGTTATCCGAAAGCGAATGTCCCGACGCCGCTGGTTCATTGGTGGTAAGGTAAGAAACGGATCTGGTCTTGGTCCGGGCGATCCGCCATGTTTCGATCTGTGCTCTTCTACGTCGCGATTGCCGTGGCGCTGAACTTAGACGCTCAGGCAATTCCAACTTATCTCTTAACCACGGTCGCCGGCACCGTGAAGAACTCGGACGTTGCCGATGGGACGCCGGCCACTTCTCTGGTGTTCATCAATTCCCCCGGCATCGCCGCCGGTCCGGATGGGAACATCTTCTTGTACGAGGCGGGCAGGGTGTTAAAGCTGGCCGGGGACGGTACCGTCCAGATCGTAGCCGGCTTGGGCGACGATCAGACGGGCTCCACCGGCGATGGGTTTCCCGCCGTGCGTGCCAAGATCGTGGCCAACGACATTGCTCTCGACCCGGCCGGTAATCTCTACATGGTTGGGGAATACGGCGGCCGGGTTCGGAAGGTGACCTCCGACGGGATCATCCAGACCATTGCAGGCCGCGAACAGCGCGGCTTCTGTGGGGATGGCGGACCTGCGCTGGAGGCGTGTTTTGACTTCCCGGTGGCGATCGCCGCGGACGCGGCCGGAAACGTGTACATAGCGGACTCCATGAATCACCGCGTGCGGATGATTAATCCGGCGGGTATCATCACGACATTTGCCGGCAATGGGCAACAGGTTCTGGAGGGAGACGGATTGCCCGCCGCGCAGGCAGCGGTGGGGGCGCCCGGCGACCTGGCGCTGGATGGGGCTGGAAATCTGTATGTCATCGAGAGGTCTTTCAACCGCGTCCGCATGGTGACGCCGCAAGGGGCGATTCGCACCGTGGCCGGAAACGGTACCAAGGGCTACGGCGGCGAAGGCGTCGCGGCGACATCCTCTCCCCTGGCCCCGTCGGGGATCGCGGTGGACGACACGGGTAACCTCTACATCGCGGAACACGACAACTATCGCGTTCGCAAGGTCACGCCTCAGGGCATCATCACAACCGTGGCCGGCACCGGTGATGCAGGGTTTCGCGGCGACGGGGGACCGGCGGCAAACGCCTGGCTGGAGCCCTACCTGGTGGCCGTGGACACGGCGGGGAACCTTTACGCCACGGCGTCCTTGCGAGTCCGCGAGGTCGCGCTGGACGGCATCATTCGCACTGTCGCCGGCGGAGGCACGGGGGACGGAGGGCCAGCATACAAGGCTAAACTGGGAGCGGTGGCGGATGTCGTCGTGGCGGAGGATGGCAGCCTGTACCTGGCCGAAGCGGGTTCGCACCGCGTGCGGCGTGTTGAACCCAGCGGCACAATCAGCACCGTTGCCGGCATGGGCATCGCGGGCTTTGCGGGCGACGGCGCGCGTGCCACCGACGCGTTGCTCAACAACCCGAGCGGTATCGCCGTGGATGACGCAGGCAACATCTATGTCGCCGACACAGGCAACAACCGTGTCCGGAAAGTGGACCCGTCCGGGCAAATAACGACGATCGCCGGTACCGGCGTCCCCGGGCTTTCCGGTGACGGCGGCGTCGCGACTCTGGCGCGACTGTCCGCGCCCTCGGGGCTGGCGCTGGACGCCGCAGGCACCGTGTACATCGCAGACAGCGGGAACGACCGGGTTCGCCGTGTGTCGCCCTCCGGCATCATCGAGACGGTGGCTGGCTCCGATCCTGGGTTCAGCGGCGACGGTGGGCAAGCGACGCTGGCGAGGCTACACACCCCGGCCGGTCTCGCCGTCGACCAGGACGGGAACCTGTTCATTGCGGATTCGGCGAACGCGAGGATCCGCCAAGTCTCTCCGGGCGGGCTCATCACAACCGTAGCCGGCAGCGGTAGTGAGCTGAGCCGCCCATTGGGGGTCACCCTTGACAGGGACGGCAACCTAACGTTTGTTGATGGCGGGCGGCATCGAATCTACCGGCTGACGCCCGGCGGCGCGCTTGTGGCGATCGCGGGGGATGGGTCCACCAGTGGCATCAGTGGCGATGCTGGTCCTGCGTTGGCGGCTCAACTCAGCAAGCCGGGAGGCATAACGGCCGGACCGGACGGCGAGTTCTGGTTTACGGATTTCTACACTTACGGCCTTGTGCGCAAGTTGCAGCCCGCGAATATCTTTCCGACTGCGGTTGTGAGCGCTGCGAGTTTCCGGCCGCAGTTTCTTTCTCCCGGTGAGATCATCTCCATTTTCTGGGCGGACATGGGGCCGGACGCGCCGGTCGTGGCGAACCCGGATTCGGGCGGAAGGTTCCCGACGTCATTGGCTGGGACGACGGTCCATTTCGAGGACCTGCTGGCACCCTTGCTTTATGTCGACCAAAACCAGATCAACGCGGTCGTCCCCTACGGACTGGATGGCCGACTGGGAACACGCCTGTTCGTCGAGTACGAGGGACAGAAGTCGAATGTTGTGGAACTGGCCATGGCTCCGGCCTCCCCGGCGCTGTTCACGTTGGGGGCATCGGGACAGGGCGCCATTCTGAACCAGGACTTCACGGTGAATTCCGCCGCGAACCCGGCCGCCCGGGGTTCGGTCGTCATGATCTACGCCACGGGCGAAGGGCAGACGGCGCCCGGTGGCGTCGATGGACTGGTGGCCGGCGCGCAACCGCCGAAGCCCTTGCTTCCGGTGAGCGTCAAGATCGGGGGCAAAGATGCGGAGGTAGTCTATGCGGGCGGCGTTCCCACCTTGGTCGCTGGCATAATGCAGGTCAACGCGCGCGTGCCCGAGTCCGTTACGCCGGGGAGTTCTGTCTTCGTCACCATCCAGGTGGGCGGCGCAAGCGGTCAGACGGGCGTGAAGATGGCGGTGAAGTAGCGGCGGACGGTACCGTCAGCCTCGCCTGGCTCCGGCAGGACGCTCGCCGGTCTATTTCAGCCCGAGCTTTCGGCCTTGGGCCAGCAACTCGATCGACTCGCGAATCCGCCGGGCGCGCGTTTCAGGGCGCTTGGCGATATGCACCCAGGTGACGAAATTGCGCCGCTGGGCCTTGGTCAGCGACTGGAAGCACTCCCGCGCCGCGGGGCGTGTCTCAAGGGCGCGTGCGAAGTAAGCGGGGAGTTCCGGGATCTCGACCTGAGGTTTCCGGGCCGCTGCGTCCGGCGCCGTTTCTAGTCCGGGGGCGGCCAGCCGCCCTTCGGCTCGCAGTTCCGCCCAGCGCCGGCGGTTCGAAGCGGACCACACGCTGCCGGGCCGCCTCGGGGTGAACTTGCGCGCATACCGGCGCTCGTCGAGACGGCGGACCGTGCTGTCGATCCAGCCGTAGCAAAGGGCCTCTCGAACCGAATCGTCGTAGGGCAAGGAATCGACGCCGGTGTGCGCCTTGTGATAAACCAGCCATACCCCCGGGCTGGCCGCATGGTTCTCCCGCAGCCACGCACGCCACTGGTCGGCTTTTGTGACGTACAGAGTGGCCAGTTGTCCCGGCATTGGAACGCTCCTGCCCCGCACTGCCCGTCGTGCCGGCACGGTGTGTTCTCTATGGCCGTTGATTCCGCAGGACCTCTCCGAGCCGGTCCCGCATGTCCACCCGCACATCCGGGCGGCCTTCTTCGAACGCCCCAAGCAGGCTGAAGACGCGGATCCGCCGGCCCGGCGCCGCGCCAACGCTGCCACATGGATAGGTCCCCTCCAGTTTCCACCGGTGCGCATATTGATCCAGGGCCGCTTCGAGCGCGCGTTGGTGGGCCCATTGCGGTTCCGCGCGGCAAGCGTCCAGGACCACCACCCGCACCGGCACCGATTCCAGGTAATGCATGGTGACTTCTGGGGAGCCGTGCCGCATGCGGTAGCCCGATCCCAACAACCCCATGCTGGCGAGCGACTTGGAGGCGCGCAGCACGAAGCGGCCTGGGCGGTCTTCCCGCTCGGCGATCGATGTGATGAACTGCCCCTCACGCTCGGCGGTGTCGGCGGCGATCAACACGGCGGCGTTCCGCCACTCCGGCCGCCGCAGAAGATCGCCCACGACGTCCGCGAAGACGGCCGCCTCCGCCTGGGGAATCGTGAATGCCTGAAGGCCGAACGCGGCAGCCGCTACGGCTCCCACCGCCGCCTGTTTTTGCCACAGCGTCAGTCGGGCGGCCGGCACCCAACTGGCGACCCTGGCGATACCTTCGGCGGCGAAGAGGATCACCGCCGGGAGCAAGAGGGTTAGGTGCCGCGATCCCGCCGCCTGATGGATGAAGACCCTGAGTGCGAAAAAACTCACGATCATCGCTCCGGCGCACGACCACAACGGACCGGCCGGCTTACGGCGAATCGCGGGTATCAGAACCCGGAACACGAAGCCCAGCACGGCGAGCGCAAGCAGGCATGCGCCCAACACTTCGGCCGACTCGAGCCAGGTCACGTTCGCCTTCCGCGGTGTGAACGTTGCTCCGCCCCTTTGCAGGACATACTCATGGCGCGCTCCCGGCGCCAGCCAGTACCAAGGGCCGCTCAACGCCAGCGCGATCCCGGCGGAGACCCAGAAACCCGCGCGCAAAAACAGCCGCGGCTTCCGCTCCAACACTGCGGCCACCGGTGGAACCAGGGCCAGCGCGATGGCCGTGCCGTGAGTCAACAAGGCGAGCGAAGCCACAATGCCGAAGTAAGCCGAGTACCTCCAGTCGTCGCTCTCCAGATACCTGGCGAACAACAGGACGGCGCAGACGCTCAACACCGCCACGGGCGTATCCAGCATCACTGTAGCGGCGAGCCGCTGCACGATGGGAACGCAGATCAGCAACAAGCCTGCGGCGAATCCAAACCATCGTCCGAACACGCTTCCCACGGGCCAAGAAACCGCGGCGGCCGATGCCGCTGTCCAGCACGCCATCATCACCAGCATCGAAGCCGTCGAGTGCGAGATCAGCAGCATCCAGACCGCTTCGATTACATAAAACAAAGGCGGCCAATGGCCGAAGGCGACCCTCGGATAGTGCAGATAGTACTGTTTGGCGAACTCCAAGGGAGGGGACGGCATCCCGGCGGCGACGTAGTCCCGAATCATCAGACCGGTGATGTAGTGCGAGGCGTCGTCGACCTCCCGGCCGATCTCCGCCCCGTAGGCACCGCCGGCCACCTGAAGGGCGACGACGGCCAACACGTATACGAAGAACACGCCCGCCGCCGCCGCGCACGCACGCGCCTTCGCCTGGAACGGTCCGCGAACCCGCGGCTCGATTCCGGCCCGCACTCCAGAACTCACTCCAGCATCCGCCAACTGTCAAGTCTACACACTGCCGCGGGCATGATGCACCATCCCGGCGCGGGCGTTCTCCGGGTCAGAGCGCCTGGCACGGCCTTGGAGAGAAAGACCGCTATTTCGGCGTTGGCGGCTCGGGCTTGGGGCTGGCCTTGATCTCGCGGTGAAGTACGTAGGAAACCTCGGTGGGAACCGTGTCTTTGTAGGTTACCTTGAGCACTGCCTGGTAGTACTCTGGCACGCGCCCGGACGTCTCCCGCAAGCGCTGCAATATGGCTTTTGCCCAGGCAGCGTTGGTGAACGACTGAACGGCGCCCAGCGTGCCCGGACTGTGGTTGCTCATAAAGCTTCGCACACGGCTCGTGCCCAACGGGCCGGGCGCGTGAGTCACCACTGCGTAAATCTCGCCGTCGTCGGGTTGTCCGGAGGCCGCGCCACTCACCATCGGAGGGAAGTTGTCCGCCAGAAACGCCGGTTGCCCCGGCGGAGGGTTCGAATTCCGCACTCCGCGCTCTTCGAGTTGAATCGGAAGCGTTACGGGCAGGCCCGCCAGCCGCTCGCTCAAGGTCCGGGAACCGCCTACCAGGACGACGTTGCTATCCGCCATCTGTTGCCAGGAGATTTGGCTGCTCCGCGCCACGGACACACTGATGTCGGTCAGCGCCAGCAGTCTTCCCAATTGGAACACCGAATGAACTGTGCCTGCGCCCGTGTAGTCGTAACGCGGGAAAATCGACGTGGCCCCGAGCGCCTTGCGCACGGCCTCCACCTTGGGTGAGTTCTCGACATCCTCCCACCGGTTCAAAGTCAAGTCGCGGTAAAGTCCGGCCCCCTGAATGGCCACGAACAGCGGCACGGAGACCGATACGACCGTGGGCCGGCCGGAGTCCAGGAAGGGCCGCCACAGTTCCTCGAGTTCCGGAGTTCGGGCTGCCCGGAATCTCGCCGATGCCTGCCGTTCGAGGATCCACGCCACGCTCGCCACCGCGGCCCACACGAGGGCCACCGCCGCGATCGCGGTCAGTGCGGCCGGACGGCGCCCGGCACCGAACCTCGGGTTCCCGGATTCCGCTTCACCGGGCGGCACCACCGCAGGTTCAGCCGGGCGCTCCTCCCAGGTGAGTTTGAACCGGCCCTTCGGCAGAGTGATCAGAATGGGGTCGTCCTTGCCTTCGCTCCGGTAGTAGTCCTCCAGCTTCTGCCGTAACCGCCCCACCTGAATGCGAACGACCGAATCCTGCCGTGGGTCGTAGGTGGGCGGTTTCCCAAACGCGTCGATGCCGACCGCGTACTCCTTCAACTGCTCGGCCTCCCCCGCGAGGGACTTGTCAGCCAGGTACCGCAGCAACCGCCGGAGGCCCTCCGCATTCCGGAAGACTTCGCTGTGCAGGATGCGCTCGACCTGATTGGCGACAACTTCTCCCCGTGCCTGCATGTGGGACCGATTGTATCATTTGCCGGTACTACGCCTTGAGTGGCGTCTTGCTTGGGTTTTAAGGAAGGAAGCTTAACGTTACCGGTGAGTCTCCGGCGTGTCTCCGGCCAAGGCTACCAATGGCACAGGGATTGGCCCTACCATGGGTGTTCCGCCCCGAAGCGTGTCCCGTTTGCTCGCGTCTTGGCGTGAATCCGCCAAAGCCCGTGGATGGCTGTTGTTCAGCGCAGGGCCAGGTGCAGCGGCATTTCTAGGAGGTTGGAATCATGAACAGAGCTTTTCCTGGAGCGATGCTCGGAATCGCGCTGGCGTATGGATCGGCCGGGGCGCAGGCCCCTCCGCCGGTCGTCTCGCCGGAGATCCTCCCGGACAGCCGCGTGACGTTCCGCCTATACGCGCCCGACGCGACCACCGTTTCGGTGACTGGCGACTGGCCGGGCGGCATCCACAGCACCACCACGCCGATGGCAAAAGACGGCGAGGGCGTGTGGTCGGCGACCGTCGGGCCGTTGGGGCCGGAGTTCTGGATCTACACCTTCAACGTCAACGGCGTCGCCATGCTGGACCCGCGCAACATTCATACGCGGCGCAACACGACCCGCATCGAAAACACACTCCTCATCCCGGGGCCGGAATCGGCAGACTACATGGTGAATGAGGTCCCCCACGGTGCGGTCACGCTTCAGTGGTATCCCTCTCCCACCGCGAAGGCCACACGCCGCACATACGTCTACACGCCGCCGGGCTATGAAAGTGGTTCGGAACGCTACCCCGTTCTATACCTGTTACACGGAGGAAGCGGCGACGAAGATGCGTGGTTTTCCTGCGGCCGCGCCACACAAATTCTCGATAACCTGATCGCGCAGGGCCGAGCCCGCCCAATGATCGTCGTGATGCCCAACGGCAATACGACCAGGATCGCTGCGCCCGACTACCTGAAGGCCCCACCGGCCCTCCCCGCCAACCAGGACCCCGGCCGGTTCCGCGTGTTCCCTGAGAGCCTGGTGAAGGATCTGGTTCCGTTCATCGACAAGGCCTACCGCACCCGCACAGATCGCGAGAGCCGGGCCATCGCTGGGCTGTCGGTGGGCGGGGCGCAGACCATGTACGCGGCCTTCAACAATCTCGACCTGTTCGCCTGGGTGGCGGCCTTCAGCGGCGGCTATCCGGTGATGCCGGGGATCGGCATCGACGTTCCGGCTCCGCCGAACGCCGCGAGCCTGCGCGGCCCGGACCTGACCCGGTCGATCGACGGCGCCAAATTTGCCGCCCTGTTACCCCAACTCAACGCCGCGGCCAACGACCGGCTGCGGCTCCTGTTCATTTCCATCGGGACGGCGGATTCGCTTGCGCCGACAACCCACGAGGTGGTCAAGAGCGTGCTTAGAGCAAAGGGCGTGAAGTACACACTGGTGGAGTACCCGGGCTACATCCACGAGTGGCCCGTCTGGCGCGTGACCTTCAGGGATCTGCTGCCGAGGCTGTTCCAGCCGGCCGCGAAGCCTTGACGTGGGTGCTCTGCGCCGGCGCTGGGAAACCGCGTGAGGAATTCCGCGCCGAACAAGTTTGCGTAGTCTGAGGGAAGGAGAGTCATTATGAAACTGATCCAGTTAACGGCCGGCGTTGCGCTGCTGTGCGCCGGAGTGTTCGCTCAGGAGCCGGCAGCGGTATCGCCCGGCACCCGGGGCGGCCAGGCGACAGCAGCGAAGATCGTCTCGCCGGAGATCCACTCCGACGGCCGGGTGACCTTCCGCCTACTCGCTCCCAAGGCCAGCGAGGTCTTGTTGCAGGGCAACTGGGATGGCGGACGCGGCGTGGCTATGTCCAAGAACGCTTCCGGTGTGTGGTCCTTCACGACGGCGGCCCTCCAGCCTGATTTGTGGGCCTATACCTTTTCGGTGGACGGTCTACGGACGCTCGACCCGAACAACTACAACGTCGCCCGCGACGGCGTTGGGTTCATGAACACCGTGCTGGTAGTGGCCGACGCCTCCAAGGTGTTTCAGCCGCAGCAAGTGCCGCATGGTTCGGTCACGGCCGTCTGGGTTCCGTCGTCGCAGATGGGCACGGCGCGCCGTGCGTTCGTCTACACGCCACCGGGTTATGAAGGAGGTTCGGCACGCTACCCCGTCTTGTACCTGCTCCACGGCAGCGGCGGAGACGAGGACGCCTGGCCGACGATGGGTATCGCTAACGTCATCATGGATAATCTAATCGCACAAGGCCGGTCGAAGCCCATGATCGTGGTGATGCCCAACGCCTACTGGAACGAACTGGCGTCTTTGGACCTGGCGGGTCCTCGTAAAGCGCCGCCGCCGGGAGTGGGCTCGGGAGGAACCGGCGCTACTCCGGAGGGCGCCAACGAAAAGGACATTGTCGGCGACATCGTTCCGTTCGTCGAGAAGCACTTTCGCACGCTGCCGGGCCGCGAGAACCGAGCCATGGCCGGCCTGTCGATGGGCTCCGGCATCACGCTGACAGTCGCCTTCAAGCGGTTCGACGTGTTCGCCTCCATCGGCCTGCTCAGTTCGGGCGGATTGCGCGATCCCGCCGCAGGGATGGCCACCATCCGTAAAAACAACCCGAAGTTCCTTGCAGACCCCGCCGCGACCGCCAAACAACTTAAGCTGTTGTTTTTCTCGTGCGGCAAGGAAGACCCGCGCACCGATGGGATGGCTAAGGTCGCCGAAGAGTTGAACAACATGAAGATTCCGGTGGTCTGGAAGGTCTATCCGGGCGAGCACGAGTGGAAGGTGTGGCGCCATTCCCTGGCCGACATGGCGCCGCTTCTGTTCCGATAGCGTCACCCGCCGGGGCGGATACGCTCCCCGTTCCGCGAGACGACGATGGCGGCGTCCCGGTGGCTGGCGCCTACCTGGATGCCGCCGCTCCACAGCACTTCTTGTACTTCCGGCCGCTGCCGCAGGGGCACGGATCGTTCCGCCCCGGCTCCCGGTTCTCGGGACCGTTCAGCTCCCGCTCGCGCAGCCAACCCATGACGTTCGCCGGCGGCCTTCGGCAGGCCAGTTCCCCAGACATGAACGCCATGTACGGCTCGACGTGCGCGAAAAAGCGCTTGTAGGCGGGGCAGAGGTAACTCAGCCCCGTTTGGCCCGCCGGCGTTCTGGTGAAGCGGTGTTTCGGGCAATCGCCGTTGCACGCGAACAGGTACGGGCATTCGCGGCAATGCGCGGGGAGAGCCGCCTGTTTCGCCTCGCCGAAAGTCCGCTGCTGCGGCGCGCGCGCCATCTCCTCCAGCGGCGTATCCAGGACGTTCCCCAGTCGGTAGCGCGAATACACGTAGTGATCGCAGGAATAAAGATCGCCGTTGTGCTCGACGACCATGGCGTCGCCGCAGGTGGGCGCGAACACGCACAGGCCTGGCGGTCCCCCCACCCAAGCTTGCAGCGTCACGTCGAACAACTGCACGAATACGCGTCCCACATCGTGGCGCACCCACTCGTCAAAGACCGCGCAGAGGAACTTGCCGTACTGCCGCGCGTCCACCGACCACTCGGTCACCGCCGCCTCGGCGTCCGAGTCCGGGGAGATCAGCGCCAGCCCGTCTTCGGCCCCGGCGCTGGCCACGCGTTCGACAATTGGGATGAACTGGATATATCCGCTTCCCACTTCCTTCAGGGTCCGGTACACTTCGCGCGGATGGTGCGAGTTATCGCGCTGCACCACCGTCAGAGTGTTGAACTCCACGCCATGCTTTTTGAGAACGCCGATTCCACGGACCACCTTGTCGAAGGAAGGCCCGCCGCCGCGGTCCACCCGGTACCGGTTGTGAAGCCCGCTCGGCCCGTCGACGGACACGCCCACCAGGAATCGATTGGCAGCCAGAAACTCGCCCCACTCATCGTCGAGTAAAACGCCGTTGGTTTGCAGTGAGTTCTCGATCCGCCTCCCGGCCGCGTACTGCTCTTGGAGTCTCACAGCCTTGCGAAAGAACTCGATCCCCAGGAGCGTCGGCTCGCCGCCCTGCCAGGCAAAGCTCACCACGGGCGTGCTCTGGGCTTCGATGTACTGGCGGACGTATGCCTCCAGTACCTTGTCGCTCATCGCCCAGCCAGCCTTGCCGGAGGTTCCCGGGTAGAGCTTCTCCTTTTCCAGGTAGAAGCAGTACTTGCAGCCCAGGTTGCAGACGGGCCCAATCGGTTTGGAAATGACGTGAAACGCCATCGACGTTTCCACTATAGCGGCGCCAGCGTCAACGCGCAGGAAGCCGACGGCCCACGGCCGATTCGGCAGCTATCGGCGCCGCTCGCATCCGCACCGCCGGCAGGACGCGTACATGGCTGAGGATCTTCGAGCATCCGGGCTAATGGTCGCATTCAATTGCCAGCATGGCGATGTCGTCGGCAAACGCTGCCGGCGCACACCACTCTTCCGCTTCCGCAATCACTGCCGCGAGGCTCTCATCGAGGGGCCGGTGCCGGCTCCCATCGTAGGCTTCCATCAACCTCTTAGCACCGAAATCCTGTCCGGCGGTGTCCTCCGCCTCACTGAGCCCGTCGGTGGCGAAATACAGGCGGTCTCCCGGCTCCAGCCTCACGGTTCGCTCCTCGTACCCCGCCTGCGGCAGCAGACCAACGGGCAGACCGCCTGATTCCAGGCGGGCCGGAGCCTCGCCGCGGCGCAGCCGCACGGGTCCGGGATGCCCCGCCGTCACGTAACACAGGTCACATGTCGCCAGATCAAGGACTCCGTAGACCATCGTGAAGTATTGCATCGTCTCGGGGCCACTCCGGAAATGCTGATTCAACCGCGCAACCACCTCCGAAGGTGAAGCGACGCGAAAGGTACCCGGATCTTCAAGCACCGGCCGGTACAGAAAGGAGCGCTCCGCGGCCGGGGACAGGAAATGACTCAGCGTCACCGAAAGGAGCGCGGCCGCGACACCGTGCCCGGAGACATCCAGTATGTAAAGACCCACGTGGCGGTCGTCGAGCGGAAGAACATTGAGAAAGTCGCCCGCCAGTTCCTGGCACGGCGAAAACCTCCAGGCGAACCGGATGCCGGGAATCTCCGGAAGCACGGCCGGCAACAGTGAACGCTGCACAGCGGCAGCTGCGTCAAGGTCCTGCCGGATGCTGCGATTGGCGGCCTCCAGCTGCTCGTTGGCGCTTTGGAGGGCGTCCTGCGCGTTCTTCTCGGCGGTCACATCCGACTGCACGGCGATGAAATGGGTCACGTCGCCAGCGGAATTGCGCACCGGTGTAATCGAGAGACGGTTCCAAAACGAGGTCCCATCCTTTCGATAGTTGAGGAGCTGTACGGTGATTTCGCGTTGTTTGCGGAGCGCCTCCCGCAGATTACCCAGCGTCTCTTCATCGGTTGCGGGGCCTTGCAGAAACCGGCAATTGCGTCCCAGCACCTCGTCTGCCGAGTACCCGGTCAGCCTCTCGAAGCCTGCATTGACGTAAATCAGGGGATTGTCGGGCAGGCGGGCATCGGCGATCGCAATGCCCTCAGCGGCCGCCGCGAGCGCTCGATCCTTAAGCTGAAGCTGCGCCTTAAAGCGCCTGCGCTCCAGGTTCGTCGCGTGAGCACCCTTCAATCGCATACCGACTATACGATCACTGGAGAGCCGCCCCGCGCAACCCGTCCGATCTGCTGGAGCATCCTCGGGAACAGGATGCGGTGGACCGGCCAAGAAAGGTACCAGTAGGCGCGGCCCAAAAGCCCGCGAGGATCAAAGACCGCTATCTGCCGTATCACCGAATTCGAGCCATCCCTATCCACGCGAAACTCAAGCCAGGGTGGCCCTGGCAGTTTAATCCGCGCCGCGAGGCGAAGCCGGTGATTCTTCTCGTATGCTTCGACTCGCCAG
>CAZVIK010000046.1:0-19153 GCA_964627045.1 uncultured Solibacteraceae bacterium
ATGAGCAGAAGGACGCCGGCGGGGTGGAGCGCCGGAAGCTCGCCGGTAAGGAGCCGCGCCGTCAGGTTCATCAGAGACGCGATGGGAAGCCCGCCCTCTACGCCGGGCGGGCGGGAGACCGCCAGGGTTGCGCCACCGGTCTCATGGTGACGGACGAAGAGGTAGAACTCGATGCCGATCCAAAGATTTAGCGCGAGGAAGGCGGCCTGGAAGCCCCAGCGGATCTTCTGCGAATGATCCGGAGGCGCGCGTTTGAGGAGTTTCTTGCGCGGCGCCGCGAACGAGGAGGCGGGCGGACGCCGACCGAGGCGGGTGCCGATCTCCGATGTGCCAGCCGAAAGCATGCGTTGTCGAATCGGCACGGCGGAGCCGTACCCTTGTGAGCTGCAGATCCAGATTACCGGGACGGCGGCGCGGATTCGGTGACCGCGGTCACACGGCGGATTCGGGGCGGCGTCCGGCGAGCATGCCGCGACAGGCGGAGAGCAGACGCTCCCGGGCGTCTGCGGCCAACGGGGGCGGCGCGGCGGCGGGCTCGAAATCGTGGCACAGCCCCACGCTGCGGCGCAGGCTCTCGATAAACTCGACACACGGGGGACAATCGCAGAGGTGCGCCTCCAATTCCCGCCGCGCTTCCGGGGCGAGTTCGCCGTCGAGGTATTCCGACAGCCGCGCGAAGATCTCCCGGCAATTCTCAGGGGCGTGTTCGTGTTGGTGGCTCATGGCAATCTCCCCTCAGTTGTCGCGGGCGCGAAGGTAGCCGTCCAGTTTCTGGCGGACCGCCAGACGCGCACGATGGAGCCGGGTCTTGACGACATCGTTGGTGACGTCCAAAATGGCCGCCGCTTCCTCCGTACTCAGTTCCTCCACGTCGCGCAACAAAAGCACGGTCTTGTAGATCTCCGGCAACTCCTGGATGGCGCGGTGGAGAACCTCCTTCAACTCGGAGCGAAGGACGGCGGTGTCCGGGAGGTTCGACCAATCGGCGATCTCCAGTTTGCGCTCACCGGAGGCCTGCGCCGCCGACGGCATCAGCTCGTCGAGCGAGAGTTCCTGGGACGGCGCGAACACGCTCTTGCGCCGTTTCATGAGGCAGGCGTTACGGGCGATGCGGAAAACCCAGGAGCGGACGTGCTCCGGTTCGCGTAGTTGCGCGAAGTTCTCAAAGACCTTGAGCAGAGTGTCCTGGGCGACCTCTTCGGCGTCGTCGCGATGCCCGCAGACCAGAAACGTGTACTGATAAAGACGCGTGCGGAACCCGTCCACGAAGGCGTCAAAAGCCGTCAGATCCCCGGCGGCCAACCGGCGCGCCAGATCCACTTCCGCTTCTTTGGTAAGGGATGCCATGCAAGACCAAGGGTGACAGGCAAACGTCGTCTCATTCTACCTCGGGTTGACGCCAACGGCGGGTTTCCGTAGGATGACGGTAGCTGCCGTGACCGGGAACACCGACAATCTGCTGCCGGAGGGAAAGCTTTCGCTCCCCGACAAGATGTACTTCCGCGTGGGGGAAGTGAGCCGGCTGGTGGGCGTCCCGGCCTACGTCCTCCGCTACTGGGAGAGCGAGTTCCCCGCCCTATCGCCGAAAAAGAGCGGGCGCGGCCACCGGCTGTTCCGCCGCAAGGACGTGGAGATGCTGCTTCAGATCAAGCACCTGCTCTACGAGAAGCGGTTCACCATCGAGGGCGCACGGCAGACGTTGAAGACGGGGGCGAAAAAGCCGGCGCGGCTTGCGGCGCCCAAGAACAGACAGGACAGTCTTTTCGCCGAGGAGCCGTCCGGCGGGCTGGAGGAGATCCGGAAGGAACTGCGGGCGCTTCTCAAGCTTCTGGCGTAGATGACTGGAGCTTCTCCAGCAAGATCTTGGCGGCGAGCTGTCCGGCGGCCTTCTTGGTGGGCGCTTCGGCCTGCACAACCCAATCACGCCCCAGCCGCACTTCCACGGTAAAGGTCTTCGCGTGCTGGGGCCCGCTTTCCCCAACTACCAGATAACGCGGCAGCGGCAGGCCGCGGGCGTGGGCGGCGGTTTGCAGCGCGCTTTTGAAATTCGACAGAGGCCCGCCGGAGGTGTCCGGCTCGGCCAGCCACTCGCCGGCGACGTAACGGACGACGAAGCCGCGGGCGGCCTCCAGGCCGGAATCCAGGTAGATGGCGGCGATGAGGGCCTCCAGGGCATCGGCCAACAGCGCCGCCTTGTCCCGCCCTCCGCTGCGCTCCTCGCCTTCGCCGAGCAAAAGGTAGCTGCCCAAAGCGAGCCGGCGGGCCACTTCGACGAGGCTTGTTTCCCGAACCAGATGGGCTTTCAGCTCGGTGAGGCGGCCCTCGGATTGGTCGGGGTGATGCTGGAGAAGCAGGTCGGTCACCAGGAGACCGAGCACGGCGTCGCCGAGGAACTCGAGCTGGGCGCTGTCGGGAGGAAGGGGGCCGCCAGAGACGGATCTCTCGTAGGCGTAGGACTTGTGGGTCAGAGCGCGGCGCAGGAGGCTGGGGTCGCGAAACGAGTAACCGATCGCTCTCTCCAGAGCCTCCTGGCCGGCGCTCATGGGAACGGAACCCGGAGGACTACTTCCCCGCGGCGGCTTTCGCCTTCAACTGCTGCGCGCGCAGACGCTCGGATTCGGCGATCTTCTTAACGGCCGGGTGCAATTGCGGATCGGCGATGACCTTGTCCAAAACCGCAACCGCCTCGTCGAACTTGTTGCCCTTGGAGTAGGCGGCAGCCATACGGACCTGGGTCGCCGGGTCGGGCTGGGCCTGGGCGGCGATGGCGAGCTTATATTCCTCAACCGCCTTGTCGGGCTGATTGCGGGCGTAAGCCGCCAGGGCGAACGCTTCGTGCGCCTGGGAGCCCAGATCGCGCTTGGCCACTTCCCACTGATCGTCAGTGATCTGCGCATTGGGGCGCGGCGCGGTTTTCAGGACTTCGAGCGCCTTGTTGGCGTAGCCTTCGGCCGCCTTCAACTTCTCTTCGCGGTCCAGGTCGAATTCCTTGGTGCGGTTGGCGATAGCGCCGGCGAGCATCAGCAGAGCCTGGTAGTTGGCGGGATCGGCCTCGATGGTGCGCTCCAGGTAAACCATCATCTGGTCGACGTCGTTCTTCTGCTGATAGGACGCGGCGACAAAAAACAACGCCAATGCCTTGAATTCCGAATCCGAAAACTTGGAGAGAACGTCGTTGGCGGCTTTGATGCGCGCGTCGGCATCCTGAGCGCTCAACATGGCCTGCACGGCCTGCGCTTCCGGCTGCGACTTCACCTGGGGTTGTTTGGCAACGGGCGAACCCGCCGGCACCGGCGGCGGCGCGGCCTGCGTTTGACCCTTCTTCTGCCCCTGACCCATCAGCAGGCCGGCAGCACAGGCAAACACGACCGCGGCACGCATGATCATTTTTCGATTCATCGATGACTCCTTACAATTTGACTGCCTTATACCACTTTAACTCATCAAAAGGCGGCCGGAGGTCACCTTTTAAAACCTTCATCCAGGCCCTGTTGAGCGGCCTTACGCACCGCCTGCGACACGCCTTCGATGGCCAGGGCGCTTCTATAATGTTCGGCGGCTTCCTCGTGTTCCCCGGCTAGGTCCAGCAGGCGTCCCAGGTAGACGTGGGCCATGGCCCCGGTCTGGGGGTCGGGCGACGAATCCAGCGCCTGGAGGAACATCTTTTCGGCCAATTCCGGGTTCTTGTCGAGAGCGGCCAGCCGGGCCAGGCCGAAGTAGGCACGCGCCAGCAACGGCCGGTCCACGGCCTCCCTGGAAAGGCGCAGAAAGGCTTCACGGGACTTGGCGTACTGGCGGGCGTCGTAGAGTTGCTCAGCCTCTTCCAGGGTTCTTTCGGCGGCGGTGGGTTCCGGCGCTTTGGGGCGCGGGGCCTCTCTGGCCTTGCGGACCGGGCGGACGTTGCTGAACTCGTACTTCGCCAGGCGCTTCTCTTCCTTGCGGAAGTCGATGGAAGAGATGAGATCGGGGTAGTAGAGACGCATGCCCACGTCCTGCGCCTCAAACTTGGCGAGCGCCTCGGCGAAGTGCGGAACCAGGATATAGCCCTCGCTCAAGGCCTGGTCGGCGACGGCCTGCTTGGCCGCGGCGGAACCCGGCTGGAGCCGCGCCTCGACGGCCTTGATGACTGATTCGCCCGCCAGCATGAGGAAGTCCTCCTTGTACATCTCGTCGAGATAGGGAGCCCCCAGGGCATAGTCGCCCACCGCCTTCTTTTTCATGATTTCCTCGGAGTGGCGGGTGGCCAGCGGGTCGAGGAGAAAGTGCAGGTAGGCGTGGCGGATGTCGTTGATCTGGGGCTCGGGCGAAGGGGTCACCACGATGAAGGACTCCGCGCCGTAGCTGCGAGTGTGGATCTGGTGCGGCGCGGCCAGCAGATCGACGTAAATCTGAAACCGGAATCCCAGGAAGCCGGTCGCTTCCATGCGGAGATAACCGCTGACGGCGGTGACAGCGCGGGTGACTGGCTCGTGATAGCGCGCGATGGCGGCGTCGATCTCCGGCTGCGCCTTCTGCCAGAGCGAATCGATATCGGCCTCGCTGTGAAAACGGACCATGAGGGCTTGGAGACCGCCCAGGCCCATCACGTCGGGCGGAATCTCGTTGCGCTTCAGCCGGTAGGCGAAGTTCGGAGGCCCGTCGACCACCAGGGCGAAGGAAACGTATTGGCTCAACTCCGCGGCCCAATCGTTCTGCCGGTGATTCTCGAAGAACGTCCGCAGTTCCTTCAGGCAAGGGATGTAGCGGGATGCGAGTTCCCGGCGGACCCGCGTGCGAAGCGGGTGATTGGCGGGCGAGTCGATGTCGGCGTCATAGCCGACGGCGTTGATGGCGGCCAGCACCGAGAACAACGAACGGCTGGCGTCGAGCTGGCCTTCCTCGGCGGCGGGCGACGGCGAGACGCCAAAAGCGAGCAACAGGCCGGCGATTACAATCCGTTGGAGCAACGAAAACCCACTTTCTATGGCCAGTCTATCTTAATCGGGATGGCCGCGAAGGCAGGCGCGGCTGCGGGGTATTCGCACAACGGCGCGGCAAACGGCGACAGCCGCGAGGCAGGTACACGCGACGCGCTGCGCCCGGTTGGCCGATTCCCTTTGGAGCCAGCGGGTGGGCCCCGGAGACGCCACTGCCATGCTGCGCGCCGGGCGCCGGAAGGCGCCCCGACGTCTCAGGCTCGCCGCCGGATCTTGCGGGACCCCAGGGCTACAAGCGCGAGACCGCCGGCGACCAGTCCCAGCGACGCGGGTTCAGGGACCGCCGCGATACCGTCAGAGGAAATCGTGTCGACGTACTGAGATCCAGACTCATCGACGAAGCCGCGAATGGCGAGACCGCCCGGCGTAGTGAGCCCGGTGGCGTAGGTACTGGTCGACGCCAGAAGCGTGGTCCCGGATTCGTCGTACAGGCGAACGGTCATGTCCCCGGTGATTCCCCACACGAGTTCGAGTTGGTACCAGGCGCCCAACACAAACTCGTAGCTTGCCGTCGTCAAGTCGTTGTAGCTGTAACCCGTATTGTCCTGGAGGATGATCTCGTTCGTGTTTGCGCCAGCGACCATTGAATAGGCGCCACCAGCGCTCGCTCCGACGCCAACGTAGATGCGCCCTGAGTCGTTGAGTTGGAAGTACGTTCGGAACAACTCACCCGGGGCGGTGACGATGTCGCTCCGCCAGTACCAACCGGAGCCCGTGCCTGAAAACGCAGCCCCAAGCGCCCCGTCGTGCGCCGCCCCCGCAACGAGCGACAAGTTGTCATTGCCGCCGGTAAAGATGTACAGGCCGGGGTTTCCATGTTCGAAGTCCTCGATCACACCGGCAAACGCCGCCAAGGACCCAACCAGAAGAAAAGACAGTACTTTTCCCAGTTTCATCTTGTTTCTCCGCTACAACCCCGTTCAACCTTAAGAACGCTTTCGAGGGCGCTCCGACGTCTCAGCGGTGCCAGTAGCGCACCCGCCCGGAATACTGCGGGGTAGAGTATACCACTTAAGGGTTCGGCGCGAAAAGAGAAAAGTGCGAACAGGGCCGTTTCTCGCAGGCGCCCATCCTGGGGGCCGACCCGGGGGGGGGCGAAAAAACCCACCGGACCGCGGCGACAGCACCCCGCGGGGCACGAAAACGTGGCATCTGCTTCGGCGCGGGTCAATCTGGACAGTCGGCAACCGCCCACTCGATGCCGCCGAGGATGGCGCGGCCGGGCATCGCGATTCCCTGCACCTCCTGGTAGGAAGAGTTCGTAAGGTTGGTGAGTTGCAGGAAGGGCCGCAGGCGGCCGGCGGTCCGCGCGAGGTGGAGGTCCACGACGGCGTAGGGGTCGCGGTCCAGGCGGCGGACCAGACCCAGCCGGAGTCGCGCGTTGAGGCCCGCGGGAAACGCACCGTGCCAGGACACCACGGTGTTCCGGGAGGGGTAGTTGAAGACGTAGCGCGACAGGAGCCCGCCAAGCGCGGCGCGGGAGCCGTGAAGAGTGGTGTGGCGCACCTCCCATCGTTGAGTGGACGACAGGCGTCCGGCGACGGCGGCTTCCAGGCCCGTGAAGCGCAGCTTCTGGATGTTGGCGGCGCGCCAGACATCGGCAGCCGTGGCGCGTACGTAGTCGATGCCGCCGGTTTCGCGGCGCTGGAAGAGGGTGAGTTCCGCGCGCAGGCGTCCACCGGGGTGCCAGTCGGCGCCGGCGTCGTAGCTCCAGGCGCGCTCGGGCCGGAGCGTGGGCGAGCCGACGGTGGCGGGGTCGCGATAGTAGAGGTCCGTGAAGGTGGGCAGGCGGAAGGCGTGGCTGGCGGAGGCGCGGATCTTCAGCGTGGGGTGCAGCCAGGCGCCGCCGGCGAGGCTGGGGCTGAGCTGGAATCGCCCCGCGCCGTGCAGTTGCTCGCGCACACCAGCCGAAAGGGAGACACGGCGCAACGCGCGCAGGTCCAGGGCGAGATAGGCCGCGCCACCCGCGCGGCGGTGGTGGCCGAGGTTGTTGCTGGCGATGGTATCCCCGGACGCCTCCGCGCCGTAGTGCAGGCTGGCGTTGGCCCCCAGAGCCTCGCGGCGCCGGACGGCGCCCTGGTAGCTTTCGACGGCGTGGCGGTTTGTGTAGAACTCGGGCCGGTAGCGTTCCAGGACGAAGAGGTCCGTGTGGCGGCGGAAGCCGAAGGCGGCCTGGGTGCTTCCGCCGAGGTTTTGGCGGAGCGAGGCGAACCAAGTTTTGGTGCGCTCCCACGAATGGTAGTTGCCGTAGAAGAGGTCGGCGCCGAAGGGGCGGTCGGCGTGGCCCAGGGTGACGGCGGTCTCGCCGAGAGAGGTGGAAACCGTGGTTTGCGAAGAGAGCGCCGTGCTGCGGTAGTCACGATTGGGGAGGAAGCCGGTGGAGAAATCGCGAGCCGCCGAGAACTGCTGCGTCCAGCGGCGGCGCACAGCGGCCAGCGTCGCTTGCTGGTGGTTGGAGCCGAAGTTGCCGAGGCCCGCGCGCAGAGAGAATAGCGCCGCGCGGGGCGGCCGGGTTACCAGATTCACGGCTCCACCGACGGCGTCCGAACCGTAAAGCGTGGAGCCGGAGCCTTTCAGGACTTCGATGCGCTCGACGGCCTGCACGGGCAGCGCGAGGTCCAGGTTGTGTTGCCCGGTCTGGGCGTCGTTCACGCGGAGTCCGTCAATGAGAACCAGGGTCTGGCCGAAGGACGCGCCGCGGATGGTAATGTCGGCTTGCACGCCGGCCGGGGCGCGCTGGCGCAGGTCGATGGAAGATTCGACCCGCAACCGGTCGGCAACGGAGCTTGAGAGCGCGGCGGGAGCTTCGTCTCCGATACGCGTGATGGACCGGTCGGCTTCGTCAAGATCGACGGGCTCGAAAACGCCGGTCACCACGACGGAGTCCCGGCGTTCGGCTACGGGATCGCCGGCGGCCAGACACAACAGGAGTGCGACCGGGAGCATGCCCATTGGGGAGTTTCAGGACCTGGGTTCTATGATAGCGGGCGCCGAAGCCCGGCGTGCGGAGCGGGGCGAGGGCCCTATGGCCCTACAATGGAATCGGGGGATGCAATGAACCTTCTGGGCCGCCTTGGAGCCGGTGTACTTCTGTGGACGAGTTGCGCGGCGGTGTGTGCCTGGCCGCAGACGGTGGCGACCATTAACGGCCAAGCGGTCACCGAGCAGGAACTGGCGGCCACCATGGAAGGCCAACTGCTCCAATTGCGCCGGCAGGAATACGAAGCCAAAATGGGCGCGCTGGACGAACTGATCAACCGCAAACTGGTGGAGGCCGAAGCCAAGACGCGCGGCACGACGACGGAGAAGTTGCTGGCTGAGGAGGTCGAAGCCAAGGCGGGCACGCCGAGCGACGAGGAGATCGAGGCGTTCTACCAGGTTCAGAAAGAGCGGATCAACCGGCCGCTGGAGAACGTGCGGACGCAGATCCGGCAATTGCTGCGCCAGACCCGGCAGCAGGAGGCGCAGAACAACTTCTTCCGCCGCCTGCGGGAGAAGGCAAAAGTGGCGATCCTGCTGCGGCCTCCGAAGGTGGAGGTGACCTTCGACCGCGCGCGGGTGCGTGGCGACGCCGCGGCGCCCATCACGATCGTCGAGTTTTCCGACTTCCAGTGCACCTTCTGCCAGCGGGTTCAGCCGACGCTGCTGGAGGTCTTGGCCAAGTACAAGGGGAAGGTCAACCTGGCGTACCGCGATTTCCCGCTGGCGCAGATTCACCCGAGGGCGCACAAGGCGGCGCAGGCGTCCCGCTGCGCGCTGGAACAGGGCCGGTTCTGGGAGTATCACGACATTCTGTACGCCAACATCGAACGGCTGGCCGATGACGATCTGTCGGGCTATGCCGCCAAGGCGGGACTGGACGGGCTGAAATTCGCCTCGTGCCTGAGTAGCGGCAGGCATGCGGCGGCGGTGGACGAAGACGCGCGTGCCGCGCAGAACGCGGGGCTGACCGGAACGCCGGGCTTTGTGGTTAATGGCACCGTTCTGGAGGGCGCACAGCCGATGTCGGCGTTCGTCGAGGTCATCGAGGCGGAACTGGCGGCGCTCTCCAAAAAAGCGGGCGACTGAACGGCCGCCGTCAGATCAGTTCGGATCCACGGAAAAAGAACGCCAGTTCGACGGCGGCGGTGTCCGGGCCGTCGGAGCCATGAATGGCGTTGCGCTCGATGCTGGCGGCGAAACGTTTACGGATGGTGCCCTCGGCCGCGTTGGCCGGGTTGGTCGCGCCCATCACTTCGCGCAACTCAACGATGGCGTCTTCGCGCTCCAGGGCCAGAACGATCACCGGGCCTTCGGTCATGAACGTGACCAGGCTTTCGTAGAACCCCTTCGCACGGTGCACGGCGTAGAACTCGCCGGCCTGCGCACGGGTCATACGGAGCATGCGCGCACCCAAGATCTTGAAGCCCGCCGCTTCGAGCGCGGCCAGAATCTCTCCGGCGTGGCCCCCGGCCACCGCATCGGGCTTGATGATGGAAAAGGTCCGTTCGATCATGATTGGAGCGCGTCCTTCACTTTCTGTCCGATTTCGGCCGGCGTGACACAGACGTGGATTCCGGCATCGCGCATGGCGCGCATCTTGTCTTCGGCCTTGCCCGAACCCCCGGAGATGATGGCCCCCGCGTGACCCATGCGGCGGCCGGGCGGTGCGGTCTGCCCGGCGATGAAGCCCACCACGGGTTTCTTCACGTTCTCCTGGATGTAAGACGCGGCGTTTTCTTCCGCCGTGCCGCCGATTTCGCCGATCATAACGATGGCCTCGGTGCCGGGGTCCTCGTTGAAGAGCTTGATGGCGTCGATGAAATTCGTGCCGATGATGGGATCGCCGCCGATGCCGATGCAGGTGGATTGCCCGATGCCGAGCCGTGTGAGTTGATCCACCGCTTCGTAGGTCAGAGTGCCCGAGCGGGAGACCACACCGACCGAGCCCTGCATGTGGATGCGGCCGGGCATGATGCCGATCTTGCACTTGCCGGGGCTGATGATGCCGGGACAATTGGGACCGATCAGACGCGTGCGCCGGCCCTGGAGGAATTTCCAGGCCTTCACCATGTCGAGGGTGGGAATTCCCTCGGTGATGCAGACCACCAGTCCGATACCGGCATCGGCCGCTTCCATGATCGCGTCGGCGGCGGCGCCGGGCGGAACGAAGATGGCCGAGGCGTTGGCGCCGGTGCTGATGACGGCGTCGCGCACGGTGTTGAATACGGGCAGGTCCAGGTGCGTGGAGCCGCCGCGGCCGGGGACCACCCCGCCCACGATCTTGGTGCCGTAAGCGATGCACTGCTGGGCGTGGAAGGTGGCCTCCTTTCCGGTGAAACCCTGGAAGATCACGCGGGTGGTTTCGTCGATCAAGATGCTCATTGCGCCAACCCCACCACTTTCTCCGCAGCGTCGCGCATGCCGTCGGCCACGGTGAAATTCAAGCCGGAATCGTGAAGGATCCGGCGGCCCTCGTCCACGTTGGTGCCTTCCATGCGAACCACGATGGGAACCTGCACGTTGAACTGGCGGGCGGCCGCGACCACGCCGGTGGCCAGCGTGTCGCAGCGCAGGATGCCGCCGAAGATGTTGATGAGCACCGCCTTCACGTTCTTGTCGGAAAGCAGGATGCGGAAGGCGTTCTGGATCTGTTCGGCGCTGGCGCCGCCGCCGACATCGAGGAAATTTGCGGGGTTGCCGCCGGCGTGCTTGATGATGTCCATGGTGGCCATGGCTAGGCCCGCCCCATTCACCATGCAGCCCACCGTGCCATCCAACTTGATGTAGTTCAGACCGAAGCGCGAGGCGTCCACTTCGAGCGGGTCCTCTTCATTGAGGTCGCGCAGTTCGAGCAGGTCCTTGTGGCGGTAGAGCGCGTTGTCGTCCAGGTTGAACTTGGCGTCCAGGGCGTAGACCTTGCCATCGGTGGTCAGGATGAAGGGGTTGATCTCGGCAAGAGAGGCATCGACGGCTTCGTAGGCCTTGGCGAGAGCGATCATCGCGGCCGCCGCCGCCGGAACGCTGGCCGGGGGAATTCCCATGCCGAAGGCCAGCTTGCGCGCCTGGAACGGAGTGAGGCCGGCGCCGGGCTCCAAGGGTTCCTTGAGGATCTTCCCTGGAGTCTTAGCGGCGACCTCCTCGATATCGACGCCACCAGCGGCCGAGGCCATGAAGACGGGTTTAGCCTGCGCGCGGTCGAGCACGATACCGAGGTACAACTCGCGCTCGATGGGCAGCGTTTCCTCGATCAGCACGCGCTGGACAATGCGGCCCTCGGGGCCGGTCTGGTGCGTGACCAGCTTCATGCCTAGCATGCCGCGGGTAATCTCGACCGCATCCTGAAGGTTGCGGGCGACCTTGACGCCGCCGCCTTTGCCGCGGCCGCCGGCGTGAATCTGGGCTTTGACGACGACGCTGGAGCCGATCTTCTTTGCCGCGGCTTCGGCGCCTTCGGGCGAATAAACCACTTCGCCGCGAGGGACGGGAACGCCGAACCCGGCCAGGATGGCCTTGGCCTGATACTCGTGGATTTTCATAGGAAAGGGCCTATGGTTATACTAAAGGACTCCCAGAAAACCCAATATATCATGTCACTTCTTCCCTTCCTGGAATCGGTCATCTCCGGCAACAACCTGGACGCCGCGCAGGCCGAGGCGGCGATGCTGGAGATCCTTGGCGGCGAGGCGACCACGGCGCAGATTGCGGCGTTCCTGGTGGCGCTGCGGATGAAGGGAGAGACGCCGGGCGAGGTGGTGGGTTTCGCGCGGGCCATGCGGGAGAAGGCGGCGCGCGTGGACCCGGGGCCCGAGGCGCGGCCTCTGGTGGACACCTGCGGCACGGGGGGCGACCGCTCCGGAACGTTCAACATTTCGACGGCGGTGGCGTTCGTGGTGGCGGGCGCCGGTGTGTACGTGGCCAAGCACGGGAACCGTTCGATTTCGAGCAAGTGCGGCAGTGCGGACGTGATGGAGAGCCTTGGGGTGAAGCTGTCGCTCACGGCGGACCAGGTGGCGCGGTGCATTCGCGAAGTCGGGATCGGGTTTCTGTTCGCACCGGCGATTCACACCGCAACCAAGTACGCGCAGCCGGCGCGGGTGGAACTCAAGACGCGGACGGTGTTCAATATTCTGGGTCCGCTGACGAATCCATCGGGCGCAAGCGCGCAGCTTGTGGGGGCGCCGAATCCGCAGGCAGCCGAGTTGATGGCCGAGGCGCTGGCGGAGTTGGGGCTGGCGCGGGGATTTGTGGTGCATGGCTCGGATGGCCTCGATGAGATCACCACAACTGGGCCGACGGTGGCCTTCGAGATTGCGCGTGGCGAGGTTTCGCGGGTGGAACTTACGCCGGAGACGTTCGGCGTGGCGCGGGCGTCGAGCGGGGGTCTGAAGGGCGGCGACCGCGAGGCCAACGCGGCGACGGTGCGGGCAATTCTGGCGGGAGCGCCGGGGCCGAAGCGCGACATCGTGCTGGTGAACGCCTCGGCGGCCCTGGTGGCGGCGGGAGTGGCGGCGGATTTCGCCGAAGGCATGCGCCGGGCAGCCGAATCGATCAACTCCGGCCGGGCGTTGGGGAAGCTGGAGGCGCTGGCGGGGTACGCACAGAGGGCCGGTTAAGGCCGGCTCGCCGTGAGATTCGCCCCGCTTGCGAGCTACCGGAGCCTTCGTTATGGGCGGCCCTAAAACTCCAGGCTCAACTGGAAGCGGAAGGTGCGGCCGTCGTTGAGCGTGTTGGTGATCATGCCGAAATCCTGGTCGGTGAGGTTTGCGCCCGGAGCGGCGAACTGGGCCGTGTTGAAGAGGTTCACCGATTCGGCGCGGAACTGGACGGCGGTATCGTGCGGCGCGGAGAAACGCCGGGCGAGGGCCGCGTTCACGTTGTAGATGCCCCCCTTGCGGAACGTGTTGCGCCCCAAGTTGCCCGCCAGTTCGCCCGGTTTGATGTAGGCGAAGGCCGAGCGCGGCATCAGCGATGCCGAGGTGTCCGGATGCCCGATGGTGCGGCCGAGGATCGAGGGGTCCAGGATGTTGGGCCGGTCTCCGAGCGCGCCATCCACGTTGCCGTAACCGGGCGCGTCTGAGCCGGATTGAACCAGGAACGGCGTCCCGTTCTTGAGTGAAACGACTGCCGAGAGGTTCCATTTCGCCGCCAGGCGGCGCAGAAGGACAGGCTCGCCGGCCAAGGCCGGCATGTCGTAGGCGATGCGGGCCAAGAAGGCGTGCGGCTGATCGAAGTCGCTGAGTCCCTTGAGGTCGCGGTGGGAATCGAACTCCGATTGGCCCCGGTTCTGCGTGCGGTTGGAGGCCGTGTCGCTGTAATTGGCGCCCACGTCCAGCGCCTTGCTGAACCAGTAGGAAGCGTCGACGCTGAGCCCGCGCCAGCGCGGCAGAACCAGGGTGGCGCGCGCGGCGTCGTACCAGGCGAACGAACCGTTCAGCATGTGCTTCACTTCGCTGAGTTGCTGATCGGGGCGGCGGGCGTCGATGGTGGCGGTGGTCAGCGGAAGGCCACTCAGAACGCGGGCGCGGTTGATGTACCACATCTGGATGATCTTGGGCGTGCGGCTGCCGGCGTATCCGAGTTGAACCCGCCAGGGACCGAGCGACGCCGGCTCCCAACTGAAGTTGTACTGGCCGGAATAGGGCGTGGCCAGTTTGGAATCCAGGATGTAGAGCGACGTGCGCTGCTCGCCCTGCGGGCCACTAAGGTAGACGCCCACCGGGTCCAGCAGGTCCGGGTTATTGATGACCAGCTTCATATTCCCGGGCGGGTTGAAGCGCAGTTGCTGGTAGGTGGCCTGCACGATGCTGTCGTAGACCAGGGCGTAGGACGCTCGCAGCGTTCCCAGCCGTCCGGGCAGGCGCGCGGCCAGGCCCACCATGGGGCCGAAGTTGTTCCAGTCGGACTTGTATGGGAATGTGGTGAGATTATCGGCTTCCGTGGGAACGACGACCGGCGTGAAGCGCAGTCCGAGCGTCAGGGTCAGGGAGCGTGTGGCCTGCCACTTGCCGCCCGCGTAGTAGGCCTGGTCCCAGTTGCGGAAGCGGCGATGAACGTCACCGACCGAAACGAAGATCTTGGTCGGGAGACCCATGCGGAGGTTCGTGATGGCGTCGCGGCCCTGGTCGGCGGTGAAGCTGAAGGAGCCCATCACCGAGTCGTTCTGCACGCCGTTCAGGTAGCGGCGCAGCAGCTCGTAGCCCACGGTCCACTCATGCTTGCCGCGGACCAGGCGGGCCTGCGCCCCGTGACGGAACATGTTTTCGGCGCGGTCGATGGGGATGTCCTGCTGCGGCCCGACGGTAGAGAGGCCGCTTACCGAAATGCGCGGGCCCAGGTTGTTGATTTCCGGAACTAGCCTGGAGGCAACGCGGTCGAAGCCGAGCGAGACGTTGAACGTCGTCGTGGCGCTGTGCTGGCGCACCCAGGAGATGCGCGACTGGTGGGAACGCGTGGTGGTATCCGGATTCATGCCCTTGATGAACTGGAAGGCGTCAACCCGCTGGTGCACCAGTTGCTGGCGCAGCACCAGGCGGTCGCGCGGGTTCAGGCGCTGGTCGATGCGGGCGTTGGCGGTGTCGCTGTTGATCCGCTGCGCCGAATTGGTGTTGAGCATGCGCCGGTTGATGTCGGTACGGTTGGGCAGCTCGGATGGGAATGAAGCCAGAATGCGCTGCACATAGGCGGCGACGGCGGGGCCGGCGGCCAGGGCGGTGCGCTCACCGGCCAAGGGCACCAGGACGTTCCCGTTGACGATGCCGCGCACCTTCTGCTGATTGCCCGTGAAGGTGAGGATGCCGTTCTTCCAGACCGGCGCTGAGAAGTCGGCCCCGTACTGGTTCTCCCGAGCCGGCTCGACAGAGCCCACCTGGAAGAAGGAGCGCGCGCTGAAGGCGCTGTTCAGGTGCCCAAAGAAAAGGCGTCCGTGGACCCCGGCGCGGCCCGCGGGCGCCACGTGGATGGTGCCGGACGGGGAGTTGCCGTACTCGGCGCCGTAATAGCCGCGGTCGGGCCGGAATTCGGTGACGATGGTGGCCGTGGTGCCGAGGCGCGTATTCAGCTCCCGCAACAGGTTGTTGTCCACGAGGTTGAATTGGACGTTTTCGTTGCGCCGGCTTTCGCCAGCCTGGGCGTCAGTCTGGCCAAGCAGGTTGAGCCGGGTTCGCTGTTCGGCGGCCGGAGTGGGAACGGCAGGGGCGGCGGGAGGGCCGGCCGGCGTTTGTCCCTGCGCTATCAATAGGATGGGCAGACAGAGCAAAGCAGCTATGTATACAATTCGTAACACGTAAGGTCCCCTGGAATGAAAGCCGGAAGCCGATTGTACCGCAGGCCGGCAGCGCCGGGACGAATGGCGAGTATGGTGGAAAGCCAGCCGGAAACCGGGGGTTGGCCACCGCCGGGCCGCGCGGCCCTTATCAATCCGGCCGGTCTAGCCGATGATTTGGATGTCTGGCCGGGTAGGGACTCCGCATCCGTGCGGCGGCGATGGTCCGCCCCGGGGTGAAGCCCGGAAGCCCGAGCCGCGGAAAGGTGCGAGGGGTATGAGTGCGGGTATCACCTGCGAGGCGGACATTCGGTTTTGGGCATTGCGGGAGCTTCCCCCGTTTCCGGCGATCGCGACCAAGTTGCTGCGGCTGTTTGCGAACGACGACGTCGAGATCCGCGACGTGGTCAACCTGATCCGCGCCGATGCGGCGTTTTCCTCCGAGTTGCTGCGCGTGGCCAACTCGCCGATCTACGGACTCCGCAGCCAGGTCAGCAGCGTGCAACACGCCGTGGTGATCCTCGGGTTCGACCGGTTGCGGTCGTTCGCGATGACCATCTCGATGAAGAATTTCCTGCGCTCGGCCATGCGCATCGACGTGCTCCGGCGGGTGTGGCGGCACAGCCTGGCGACCGCCTTGGTGGCCGAGGACCTGGCGCCGCTGTTCTGGAAGAACGGAGACCGCACGTCGCGAGACCGCGCCTACACGGCGGGACTGCTGCACGACGTGGGGCGGCTGGCGCTGCTGGTGAAGTACCCGCAGGAATACGCCAACCTGCTGGCCGTGGTGGCCGAAAACCCGTTCGACATGCTGGAGACCGAACGGCAACTGTTCGATATCGACCACTGCGAGGCGGGCGACTGGCTGTCGAAGGCCTGGACATTCCCGGCCGAGATCTCCGAAGTAGCGGCGCGGCACCACGAGCCGCCCGACGCCAACGACAGCGACCTGGTGAACCTGGTGCGCGCGGCGGTGCTGCTGACCGACTGGCTCGGGTTCGACGTGACGCCGCTGCTGCCGATCCAGACCGTCGAGGAACTGGAGGCGCGGCTCCCGGAAGCGGCGCGCGGCTGGGTGTCGGAGGACATGGAGCCCAAGCGCCAGGAGATCAACGATAAGCTCGACTCGTTCGACTAGACCGCGCCGCGCCGGAGAGCGATTACCCGGCGGCGGATTGAAGGTCCGTGCGCATTTGCTGGCGGGCGGCGTCCAGTTGCTCGGGCGTGGCGCCAAGATGGCCGAGGATGCTGCCGGCCATGGCGAGGGCCACTTCGCACTCGCCGGAAAAGACCTCGCCCGCCCCGGCGCGCCGCAACAAGCCCGCCTCCCGCAGGAAATCGGCGCGGGCGACGACGTGAATCTTCGGGTTGATCTCACGGGCGACGCGCACCGCTTCGGTGGCTCCCGCCGTTCCCGACGCGCTGAGGATCAAACTGGCGGCGCCGCCCAATCCCGCCTGTTCGAGGACTTCCCTTCGATTGGCGTCGCCGTACACGCTGGCGCGGCCTTCGCTTCTCAGCCGCCGGTGCGTGTCGATGTTCATTTCGACGATGACCGGCTCGATGCCGCGTTGCCGAAGAATGCCCGCGACCAACTGGCCGACCGGCCCGTAGCCGACGATCACGGCGCGGTGGGCGGGGCCGGCGGCGCGGGGCACGGTGGATTCGGCGAGCTCCCGGGTCGAGGTGCGGTTCAACAGACGCCAGAGACGCGGGCGGCGCGTCAGGAGGCGCTCGAGCGGGTCCACCCAGCGGAAGAGCAGCGGGTTCAACATTATGGAAACGATAGAGACGGCGACGATGGGGTTCATGGCGACGTCGGGCAGCGCCCCGAGCTTCCGGCCGAGCGCGGCCAACAAAAACGAGAACTCGCCAATCTGCGCCAGCGCGATGGCGACGCCCAGACCGATGCGGGAGCGGTAGCCGAGGATGGCGACGATCAGGATCGCGGCGAGGGGCTTGCCGAGCATCACGATCAGGAGCGTCAACCCGATCAACAGCGGGTTGGCCAACGCCTGGCGCGGGTCGAAGAGCATCCCCACCGAAAGGAAGAACATGACGGCGAAGGCGTCGCGCAGCGGCAACGCCTCGGACCCGGCGCGGGCGCTGAACTCGGACTGGCCAACCACCATCCCCGCCATAAACGCGCCCAGGGCCACCGACACATTGAACAGGGCGGCGGCGCCTACGGCGATCCCCAGGGCGACGGCGAGCACACAGAGGGTGAAAAGCTCACGCGAGCGCGTAGCGGCAACCTTGTTGAACAGCGAGGGGATCAGGCGTCCCCCCGCGAGCATCGTGAACCCGACAAACGCGGTCAGCTTCAGCACCGACAAACCCACGGCCAGCGCGATACCGCCGGAGCCGTGCGTCAGCGGCGCGCGAAAGACCGTGGGAAGCAGGACCAGCATGAACACCGTGAAGATGTCTTCCATCACCAGCCAGCCGACGGCCGCCCGGCCAGTGGGGCTCTGAAGCTCGCCGTTGTCGGCAAGCACGCGAACCAGCACCACGGTGCTTGCCACCGACAACGCCATGCCAAAGACGATCCCTTGCGGCCAACTCCAGCCGAGCGCATGGAACACCAGGGAGCCGAGCGCCGTCGCCACCGCGCTCTGGACCAGCGCGCCGGCAATGGCGATTCGCTTCACAGCCAGCAGATCCTTCCAGTGGAAATGCAGGCCCACGCCGAACATGAGCAGGATCACGCCGACTTCGGCGAGTTGTTCGGCCAGGTGCGTGTCGGCGACGAAGCCGGGGGTATGCGGCCCGACCAGGATTCCCGCCAGCAAGTAGCCGACGATGGGCGACCAGCCAAGGCGGTGCGTCAAGTAGCCGAGGACGACGGCCGCGATGAGGCCGCCGGCGAGTGTCACGATGAGGCTCAGGTTTTCCACTCGGCCGATCCTCGAAGGACTCCACCGGGCCAAGCCATCGTCCGGATGAACGCGCGCAGCGGCATATTTACAGCATAGGGCTTGAAGGCGCGCGGCGGGCGGCGGCGGGGCCCTGCTAGTGTGAAAGTATATGCCAGGCACCGCCTCTCCCAATCCGCTTCTTCAATACGCCTTCCCGATCCGGTTCGACCAGGTGGAGGCCGCGCAGGTAGAGCCCGCCGTGGCGGAGTTGATCGAAGCGGCGCGCGCCGGGCGCGAACAATTGGCGGCGGTGCGGGACGAGCGCACGTTCGCCAACACGCTTGCGCCGCTGGACGAACTGACGACGCGCCTGGATTTCGCCATGAGCCTGGTGAGGCACCTGGAAGGGGTCGTCACCACGCCGGAACTGCGGGCGGCGCACAACGCGGTGGAACCGCTGGCGACGGAGTTCCTCGCCTCGATACCGCTGGACGAAGGGTTGTGGCGCGCGTTGCAGGAGTACGCGCGGACGCCCGAGGCGGCGGCGCTCGACGGCGTGAAGAAGCGCTGCCTTACCAAGACCCTCGATAGCTTCCGGCGCCACGGCGCGGAGTTGGATGCCGCGGGCAAGGCACGTCTGGCGGCGGTCGAAGTGGAACTGAGCCGGCTGACGACGACATTCGCCCAAAATGTGCTGGACGCAACCAACGCGTTTGACCTGACGGTCGCCGACGAAAGGCAGTTGGCCGGACTGCCGCCTTCGGCGGTGGAGGCCGCGCGCGAGAGCGCCAAGGAAAAGGGCCGGGACGGCTGGCGATTCACGCTGCAAGGGCCCAGTTACACGGCGGTGATGACCTACCTGGACGACGCGGACATCCGGGAGGAGATTTGGCGGGCCTACGTGACGCGGGCCTCGGCGGGCGCTTTCGACAACCGCGAGATTCTGCGGAGGATTCTCGATCTCCGGCACGAAAAGGCCACGCTGGTGGGCTATCGCGACTTCGCCGCCTTCGTGCTGGCCGACCGGATGGCGAAGACCGGCGAGCGGGCGCGCACATTCCTGGAAGACCTGCGGA
>CAZVIK010000046.1:19163-22927 GCA_964627045.1 uncultured Solibacteraceae bacterium
CACCTGGAGCGCCAGCTCATCGAAAAGCTCATCGCCGGCACGCCCGGGTTCGGCCTGGACCTGGGCGAGATCGAGACCCTCGCCGCGCGCCTCAAGGCCATGCAAGATGCCGGGGCTCAACCGGATGGCGAAGACCGGCGAGCGGGCGCGCACATTCCTGGAAGACCTGCGGACGCGCACCGAGAGGCATTTCGCTCGGGAAAACGATGAATTGCGGGCGTTCCGCCGGCAATTCGGCGCCGCGGAGCTGAAACCGTGGGACGTGGCCTACTGGGCCGAGAAGCAGCGCAAGGCGCTCTACGATTTCGACGAAGAGGAACTGCGGCCGTACTTCCCGCTGGAGAGTGTGGTCGCGGGGATGTTCCAGATTGCGGGGCGGCTTTTCGGCATCCGGGTGGAACCGGAAGCGGGCGTGGCGGGGTGGGACCCGGAGGTGCGCTGCTACGCGATCCGCGACGAGGACGGAACGCTGCTCGGGCGGTTCTACGCCGACTGGTATCCGCGCGAGAACAAGCGCGGCGGGGCGTGGATGGACCCGCTGTACTCGGGCGTGGAGCGCGCCGAGGGGCTGGAGCCGCACGTGGGCGTCATTTGCGGGAACCTGACGCCGCCGGTAGGCGAAAAGCCGGCGCTGCTGACGCACCGCGACGTCGAGACGATCTTCCACGAGTTCGGACACCTGTTGCACCAGTGCCTGAGCCGGGTGCCGGTGCGCGGCATGGCCGGAACCAACGTGGCGTGGGACTTCGTCGAACTGCCCAGCCAAATCATGGAGAACTGGTGCTGGGAGCGCGAGGCGCTGGACCTGTTCGCGCGCCACTACCAGACCGGCGAGCGCGTGCCCGAGGATATCTTCGAGCGGATGAAGCGCGCACGAACCTTCCGTAGCGCCAACGCACAAATGCGCCAGCTTGGGTTTGGCGTGGTGGACTTCGCGCTGCACTCCGGGCCGGTAGCCGGCGCGGGCGCCGAATTGGTGGACCTGGCGCGGCGGACGCTGGAGCGGTTTTCGCCGGTGGAGTTGCCGCCCGAGCACGCGACCGTCGCGGCGTTCACCCACTTGTTCGCCGACCCGGTGGGTTACGCGGCGGGCTACTACTCCTACAAGTGGGCCGAGGTGCTGGACGCCGACGCGTTCACGCAATTTCGCACGAACGGGATCTTCGACCGCGCCACGGGACGGCGGTTCCGCGACCTGATCCTGGCGCGGGGCGACAGCGAGGACCCGGCCGAGTTGTATCGCGCCTTCATGGGCCGCGAACCCGACCCGAACGCCCTGCTGGAGCGGTTGGGATTGGCGGGCTGAACCCGCCGATCTGCCGCGTCTCCGGCGAAAGACCGCTGCAAGCCCGGTGGTATACTGGCACAGGCCGCGGGGCCGGATGGGGGTGTTCCGCGTGCGTTCGAGACGAACGTGGAGTCCACCCAGGCCTCGGCCGGGCAAAGGTGGATATCGTCGTGATGCGGATACCCGGGGGTCCCTCTTTGGCGAAAACGGCGCTCTCTCTGGCCGCCCTACTGCTGTGTGCTGCAGTGCAAGGAGAAGCCGCGACGGAGGTGCGGAACTTGCAGGTTGAGTACAGCACGACACCGCTGGGGATCGATGTGGCGCAGCCGCGGTTCAGTTGGCAGATGGCGGCGACGGCCGGCGAGCGCAGCGTTTCGCAGCGCGCGTATCAGATCGTGGTAACCGGCGCCAAGGGCGAGGTCGTCTGGGACACCAGGCGGACCGAGGGTGCAGCCTCAGTCGGCATCCGGTACGCCGGTGCGCCGCTGCGGCCCGCCACAAGGTATTCGTGGACCGTGAACGTCTGGAACCAGGCGGGCACGCGGGTCTCGGCGCGGTCCTGGTTCGAAACCGGATTGATGGACCCGAAGCCGGGCGCGGCAGCCTGGAGCGGGGCCGAGTGGATCGGGGGCGGCGACGAAGACCTGGTGCTGTACTCGCCATATCTGGCGATCTTCAACGTGAGCTACGTCGTGTCGATCACGCCGGGCAGCACGCGCGCCAGTTTCGTTTACGGCGCCAACGACTCCCGGTTGATGGACAAGTACAAAAACGTCTACCAGATCGAAAGCGCTAGGGACAGAAGCTACATCAAGCTGGAACTCGACATCTCCGCCGTGGACGGCTCACCCGGCGGGACGGCGAAACTGCATGTGTATCGCGCGGGATACAAGGACACCGACAATCCCTCGGTCCCGTTGCGGACGTTCCCCATCGCCACCGAGATCATCGGCAGCGCCAACAAGAATGCGGAACACACCATCGCGTTCACGAGCGCCTTCGGGCAAGTCTCGATTTCCGTCGACGGCAAGACGGCGTTCTCCGGCGCTGCGACGGAGGCGGCTCCGGGCAGAGGCCCAGGCGGACCGGCCGCCGGAGGTCCGCCGCCGGGAGGCCCGGCAGGACGCGGCGGCAGCGCGAATTCGGTCAACCTGAACCCGATGGGCTCCGGGGGAGACTATCTCACCTATGGATTGCTGTGCGACATAGGCTTCTCGGTGGACGCCGGGCAGAGCGCCACGTTCCGCGAGTTGACGGTTCGCAACAACCGCGCGCCGAACAACGTTCTCTTCCGTGAAGACCTGAGCGGCGTGGCCTACCAGGGGATCTTCGCCGGCGCGGGAGCCGGGCTCACGGTAACGAATGGTCGGTACGCGCTGGCGGGCGGCGAGAAGGGCGTGTTCGTCGTAAGGAATCCGAGCCGAAACTCGATGCCGATGCTGCGCACGGAATTCCGCGCGGCCAAGCCGGTGGCGGCGGCGCGGCTCTATGTGACCTCACGCGGGATCTACGAAGTCTTCCTGAACGGCAAGCGCGTGAGCGAGGATTACTACAACCCGGGACTGACGCAGTACAACGTCACGCACATGTATCAGACCTATGACGTCACCGGCATGATTCAACCCGGCGATAACGCCATGGGCGCGATGCTCGGCGAAGGCTGGTGGAGCGGCCTGCTCAGTTTCGGGACGATCTGGAACCACTTCGGCGACCGGCAGAGCCTGCTGGCCAAGCTTGCGATCACTTACAGCGACGGCACCAGCGAAACCGTCGTCACCAGTCCAAAGACGTGGCGACTCTACACCGATGGCCCGCTGGTATATAGCAGCTTGGATTTCGGTGAGATCTACGACGCCGCCAAAGAACGCACCATCGATGGGTGGACCACGGCGGCCTATGACGACCGCGCCTGGAAACCGGCGGTGCCCGTATCGCTGCAAGGCACTACCTTCGCCGGAACGGACGGCGGCGGCCGAGGCGGCACGCAGGGCGCGCCGTTCACCTTCGACCGAATGTCCCTCATCGGACAGATCGGCAACAACGCCGGTGTGTTCCGGACGCTCACAGCGAGGAGCGTGAGAGAGGTTCGGCCGGGCGTGTTCGTCTACGACCTGGGGCAGAACATCGTGGGCGTGCCGCGGGTGACGATTGCCGACGGACGCCCGGGCGGGAAGATCACGCTGCGGTTCGCCGAGATGCTGTACCCAAACCTCAAAGAATCGGGCCCGAACGCCGGCATGATCATGACCGAGAACTATCGCGCCGCCATCAGCCAGGACATCTACACGATGAAGGCCGGGAGCCAGACGTTCCAGCCGAAGTTCACGTCGCACGGGTTTCAGTACATCGAGATTACGGGGATCGACCGGCCGTTGCCGGTGGAGGCGGTACAGGGGGTGGCGATCAGCTCGGTGCGCGAGTTGACGGCGGACTACAAGACGTCGAACGCGAAGGTGAACCGGTTGTGGTCGAACCT
>CAZVIK010000047.1:0-22875 GCA_964627045.1 uncultured Solibacteraceae bacterium
GATCCGGCGCCGGTAGTGACTGGAGTTCAGACGTGTGCTCTTCCGATCTAACCCGCTCAGGTGGGTGCCGCCGTCCACGGTGTTGATGTTGTTGGCGAACGAGAAGATGTTCTCGGTGTAGCCGTCGTTGTATTGCAGGGCCACCTCCATCGCCAGAGTTCCGCCGTGAGGCAACTCACGCTCGCCTTCGAAATGGATGGGCTTGTCGTGCAACACCGACTTCCCGCGGTTCAGGTGGCGGATGAACTCGGCAATGCCGCCGCTGTAATGGAACTCGTGGGTCTTGACCGGGTCGGTCCGTTCGTCGGTAAGAACGATTTTCAGTCCGCGGTTAAGAAAGGCGATTTCGCGGAGGCGCTGCGCCAGGGTGTCAAAGTTGAACTCGGTGACATCGAAGATTGTCGTGTCCGGCTTGAAGGTAACCTTGGTCCCGGTCTTCCGCCCCGCCCGTCCGCTTCTTTGAAGCGGCCCGAGGGGCACGCCGCGCTCGTAGTCCTGGGTCCAGGTGAAGCTTGCGCCGCCGGATGCCGACGGATCTTGCCGCCAGATCTCCAGTTGCAGCGTTTCCGACAACGCATTGACCACGCTGACGCCGACGCCATGCAGGCCGCCGGACACCTTGTAGGACTTGGAATCGAACTTTCCGCCGGCGTGCAGTTTGGTCATCACGACTTCCGCCGCCGAGATCCCCTCGTCCTTCATCGTGTCCACCGGGATACCGCGTCCGTTGTCGATGACCGTGACAGAGTTGTCGATGTGAATGGCGACGCCGATTTCCGTGCAGAACCCCGCCAGCGCCTCATCAACGGAGTTGTCGACTACCTCGTAGACCAGGTGATGCAGACCAGCTTCGCTGGTGGACCCGATATACATCGCGGGCCGCAAGCGTACGGCTTCCAATCCTTCGAGGACCTTGATGCTACTGGCATCATAGACCTCGCCTTCAATGCTGTTCGTTTCTCTGCTACCCATAATTCGAATCGTTTTTCCTGAGACGGCTCCGGCGCGTTGGCGGGGTGGCCTGTCAGACTCTCATCGGCATGACAATGTAGCGGTATTCGTAGGGACCGCCTTCGCTGGCCGGTCTCCATTCGCCCGCGCTCTGCGCGTCCTTGAAGTGGAGCACAACCTGTGAATCGGAGGCTACCCGCAAAAAGTCCAACAGGTATTGAGCGTTGAACCCGACCTCCACGGCGGGGCCGTCATAGACGGTCGCCAAGCTCTCTTCACTTTCTCCGGTCTCAGAGACCGACGAGTGGATCTTGAGCTCACCCGGAGCAATCTGGAACCGGATCGCGTGCGAGCGCTCGTCGGAAAACTGGGCGACGCGCTCTACGGCCGCCCGGGTTTCGCTGCATTCAAGCACGATCTGGTGCGGGTGCTCCTTTGGCAATACTCGCTCGTAGTCGGGGAAGTTGCCGGTCAGCTTGCGGCTTATCAGCAATCGCTCACCGAATTCGAAAAATAGATGATTCTCATCGCCAGCGATCCCCACAACGGCGCCCGCCGCGCTCTCCTGCGCCAGCTTCAAAATCTCCCCCATTGCCTTGCGAGGCACCAGCGCGCGATAGTTGCTTCGGATTCCCTCTTGCTCCTGCCGGGTTTCCACGTAAGCCAAGCGGTGTCCATCCGTCGCCACCATCGCCAGCCCCTTTTCCCGCAGTACAAGCAACGCTCCATTCAGACTGAACCGCGATTCCTCACTAGAGATGGCAAACATGGTTCGCCCAATGACGGCCGCTAGTTCCGAGGCCGGTACCGTAGCCAACAACGATGGCGTCGCCGGAAGCTCCGGGAAGCTCTCCCGTGACATCCCGGCAATACGCGTCCGCGAGCGCCCGCACACCACACTAGCCCACTGGTTCTCGAGGAACTTCACGTTGACATCAACATCCGGCAACAACCGCACGTACTCCGCCAGACGTCGCGCCGGAATCGTACCCGCTCCCTCCTTGCGAACCCGAGCCGGGCAAGAGCAACGAATCCCCAGCTCCAGATCGGTGGCCGTGAGCACGACCTGATCCCCACGCGCTTCCAGCAAAACGTTGGAGAGAATCGGAATAGTGGACTTCTTCTCCACCACACCTTGAGACAGATTCAGTTCCCGAACCAGATCAGCCTTACTCACCGTGAATTCCATCGGAACCCTCGCTAGTGTTCTAACGCTTCAAGAATAGAGCCTATCTGTGAAGACCGTACTCATAGGGCCTGTTGAAATGTCAGTTTCACCCTAAATTATACAAAATTCAAGTGCTTGTTGTCGCCATGTTTGGTGAATTGCAGCCTCGGAAAGTGCGCCGGTGAAGGCGGGGTGAGAGTTTTCCGGCGATTCGCACTGGGAAAAAAGCGGGCAGGCTGTGAAGTTCCAAGCAAGGTCAACCGATGCAGTCTATTAGCCTGTGAATCGTCCTGTCGAATTCAGGGTCCTTCTGGCGCCAGCGCTCGACTTTGTGAATGGAGTGCAGCACCGTCGTATGGTGTTTCCCGCCGAACGCCCGTCCGATCTCCGGCAGTGATGCCCCGGTGATCTCTTTAGCCAGGTACATGGCAACCTGCCTTGGTTCAGCGATCTGCCGGGCGTTGCTCTTTTGCTTGAGTTGGCTCAGTTGCAGGTTGAAGTGTTCGGCCACAGCCCGTTGAATCGACTCGATGGAAACCTTACGTTCTTGCGAAAACGACAGGTGCCGGAGACAGTGCTGCGCCATCGCCAAGGTGATCGGGGTCTGGGTCATTGAGGAATACGCCATCAACTTCACAAGGGCGCCTTCCAGTTCGCGCACGTTGGACTTGGTCCGAGTCGCGATGAAGATGCGCACATCCTCGGGCAGCCGAACTCCTTCCGCCTCCGCCTTCTTGTCGAGGATCGCCATCTTGGTCTCTAGGTCTGGCGCCTGAACATCGACCATTAAGCCCCACTCGAAGCGCGATCGGAGGCGTTCTACCAGACCGGGGATTTCCTTCGGGGAGCTATCACTTGAAATGACAATCTGCCGCTGATGGTCGTAGAGCTCGTTGAAGGTGTGAAAGAACTCTTCCTGCGTGCGCTCTTTGCCGCCCAAGATCTGGATGTCGTCAACCAGAAGAACATCGGCGCTCCTGTAGTGCTGATGGAACTGGTTCATCCGCTGCGTGGTGATGCAGTGGATCATCTCGTTCATGAACCGCTCGCTGGAGGTATAGACGATCCGCATCCCGGCGGAATTGTCAATCAAGGCCCGGCCAATGGCGTGCATCAGGTGGGTCTTCCCCATTCCGACGCCGCCATAGATAAACAGCGGATTATAGCTACGGGAGGGATTTGCCGCCACGGCCTTTGCCGCGGCGTGTGCGAACTGGTTGCAGGCACCCACAACGAATGAGTCGAACGTGAACTTCGGATTAAGTGCGCTTTGCGGCGAGGAAGGCTGAAAAGGCTCTTCGGAGCGCGCTCCAGGGACTGCGGACGGTACGCCTGCATCCGGTCCGTTGGGAGGCAGTTCGTACACCACACGCGACACCGGAAGAGCTAGGCTGCGCAAAGCGCCTGACACCATGTCGGCGAACTCGCCCTCGACGCGGCTCCGGATGCTGGCGTCCGGCACACGGACATAGAGTACTCCGTCCTCCAGCGACTGAAACGCGGTCTTGGCCAGCCACCCTTCATACGCGGTCCGGTTCAAACGGGCGCCCAAATGCGACTTGATCTGTTCCCAGGCGTTCATGCTACCGACAGGTACACCCAACGTCACGATTTTCCACAGCTTTCCCACATGTTGAGGAAATCTTCGGGACAACCCCCGGCTTCTGGTCGGAACCGGGTTTGACGCGGCCCGGAGCACGCAACTTCCAGCTCCAAGCGGAAAACAGAATAGCACAGTTTTCCTACCCGGCGGACCACACAAAGACGTAAATATTTCTCTTTTTGAATGCGTGGTTTACGGCCGCCAAAAACACAACTGAAACGTTCTGTTACGAATCGGAAACCCGGGTGAAACACGACCAGCCGCGAATGTTTGTCGTGTTTCCTACCCCTACCTCAAACCCGGGTCGCCCGGTACCGTACCGGGTTGGCCGGCAGGCGCCTGGATCCGCCGCCGCCGACTCCCCAAACGCGGAAACCCCCTGGCACACAGGCGGGAATTGTGCTTTGATAGGTAAAACATGGGAACCACCACTATGCCTACGGAGGGGTTCAGCGTCTAATGTTTCCACGCCGACCGTTCCCTCCTCGACGTCCGCGGATTCGGGAAAACGTCAACGAAGCCATTAGAGCCCGGGAAGTCCGGGCCATTTTCCCAGACGGAACCGTCGAGGTCATGCCAACACCGGCCGCGGTGCGCAAGGCCCAGGACATGGGATTAGACTTGATCGTCGTGTCCCCGACCGCGGAACCGCCCGTTGCCAAGGCCATGGACTACGGCCAGTGGCAATACGAGCAAAAGAAGAAGCAACACGAGGCCAAGAAGAAGCAGCACATCATCCAGGTAAAAGAGATCAAGTTCCGCCCGAACACCGACGACCACGACTACGATTTCAAGAAGAACCACGCCCTGCGCTTCCTGAAGGAGGGCAACCGGGTCAAGGCCATGGTGCAATTCCGCGGGCGCGAAATCGCGCACGTGGATCTTGGAAAAAAACTTCTGATGCGCTTCGTGGAGGACCTAGCCGGGATTGGTGCCGTCGAAGGACAGCCCCGGCTGGAAGGGCGCTTTGCGCATGTGCTGATCAGCCCCGTCAAGACCAGCGTCAAGAAGGAAAAGCCGGCGCCCGGCGCCGAACCTCCCGCCGGGCCGCCGCCCGAGGCGGGTCAATAGAACAGGTACTTCTTCCACTGCTCGTCGCTCTTGCCGAGCATGCGCATCAGGTGCCGGCTGGCGTGCAGGCTAAAGGGCCGCGGCGGCCGCGCGAGCCGCATGCCGGCCTCTTCGGGCGTGCGGCTGCCCTTGCGGTTGTTGCACCGGTGGCAGCAGGCCACCAAGTTCTCCCAAGCGGTTTCTCCGGCGCGGGAGGGAGGGATCTCGTGTTCCAACGTCAGTTCTCCGGACGGCATCGTCTGCTGGCAATACTGGCAGGTGAACCGGTCGCGGAGCAGGATGTTCTTGCGCGAGAGTGCGCGCGTTTGATGCGGGATGCGCCGGTAGCCAAGCAGACGAATCACGCTGGGCAGCGCGATGGCCTTGCGCGCCGAGTGTACCGCCAGGTGGGAATGCTCCTCGGCGGTGGCGACACCCTTCAGGACCAGCACCAGGGCCCGGCGCGCGGCGCAGACGTTGATCGGCTCATAGCTGGCATTCAATACCAGAACCGGACGGTGCAGCCGGTCGCCGCTGTTCATGCGCGCCCCCCGGCCACCGGACCGAATCGCCGGTCGGCGCGAGCCAGTGCGAGCACGGCGACGTAGGCGGCCCCGCCCCGCTTCAGCGCGCGGGCGCAGGCGCTCGCCGTCGCCCCTGTGGTCAGTACGTCGTCCAGCAGCAGCAGGCGGGTTCCCTGCGGCAAGGCCCGCGTAGTAGTGAAGGCTCCGGCGACGTTGACGCGACGCCGGGCATGGGTGAGTCCAGCCTGAGGTGGTCCCGCTCGTTTCCGCCGTGCGACGTTCCAGACACGCACGCCCAATCGCCGCCCCACCTCCTTGGCCAGAAGCGCGGACTGGTTGAAGCCGCGGGCCCAGCGGCGCCACCAGTGCAGCGGCATCGGAACGATCGCGTCAAACCGCTGCTCGCGCGGATAGGCGTCAACCAGAAACCCGGCCAGGGGCCGCGCCAGCGACGCCACACGGCCATACTTCAGCAGGTGAATTAGCTCGCGCAGTGGACCGTCGTAAGCGCCGAACGAGTAGGCGGCGTCGTATCCCACGGCGCCCGCGCGGCACAGCGCGCACTTTCCCTCGTCGTCCAACGGGAAGGCGTTGAGGAAGGGCGTGCGGCAACACGAGCAAAAGTACTCGGCGTCGAGCGGCAAAGGCAACCGCAGGCAACCGCTGCAGACCGGAACGCGCGTGAATTCGCGCAAAGGCTCGCCGCACAACCGGCAGTCGTCGGGAAAGAGCAGTCCGCCCACCAGCGGCGCTAGTTGCCGGGCCCGGCCGGCGATGCCGCCCAGGACGGTCTGCGAAGAACTGCCGCCGCTACTCGAGAAGACGCACCTCCCGTATCGCATTCTTATTTTACATCAGCGTCCCGGGCGGCGTACCGAGCGGAACGGCGCCCGAAGCCGGCGGCGATGCGTCTGCTATGATGAGGTTTCCCGAATATGGATACGGACGCTCCAAAGGTATTCTCCTGCGCGCACAGCCCGGACTCAGACGACGCCTTCATGTTCTACGCCCTGGCGACACAAAAGGTGCGCTCCAACCTCCTGAGCTTCCGGCACGTACTCAGCGACATCGAGACCCTGAACCGTAAGGCGGTCGCCGGCGAATACGAGTTGACGGCCATCTCCTACCACGCCTACCCCTACGTCGCCGACAAGTACGTACTGATGGCCAGCGGGTCCAGCGTGGGCGACGATTACGGCCCGCTCGTGGTTGCCGCGCATCCTGCGACGTTGGAGGAACTCAGGGGCAAGCGCATCGCGGTTCCCGGCGAGTTGACTACCGCCTATCTGGCGCTCAAACTGGCCCAGCCGGACTTCACGCCGGTGGTGATTCCCTTCGACCGGATTTTGGACGCCGTGCGGGACCACGCGGTCTCGGCGGGCCTGGTGATTCACGAAGGGCAACTGACCTACTCGACCGGGGGCCTGCACCTGGTCGAGGACCTCGGCCGCTGGTTCAAGCGCGTCCACGGCCTCCCGCTTCCTCTCGGCGCCAATGCGTTGCGCCGCGACATCGCCCCGACGCTAAAGGCCGAGTGTTGCCGGATGCTGCGCGAGAGCATCCAGTACTCGCTCGACCATCATTCCGAGGCGTTGGAATACGCCCTGCAATTCGCCGGCGAGATGGATCGCGCCCTGGCTGAGAAGTTCGTTGGGATGTACGTCAACCACTACACGGTCGATTGCGGCGACGTCATCCCGAAGGCGGCGCAGAGGCTGCTGGACCTGGGTTGCGAGGCCGGAATCGTCTCCCGCCGGATTCAGGTCGAGTTTGTTCGCTAGACTGTAGTTGATGATCGGTCGTCGGGCAGCGGCAGTTTTCCTGTTTGTTTTTGGGTGCGCGGCGGCAGCGGCGCCGCCGCCTTCCAGTTCCGATGTGAAGGAACGGCGCCGGGCGCCCAAAACCCTGGCGCGGCAGGGGTCGGCCGCCATTCCCTCCCTCACCCCACTGTTGAGCGACGCGGATCTTGAGGTGCGCGTCGAGACGGTGAAGGCGCTCGTGGACATCGGCACGCAGCACAGCCTGGAGCCGCTCATTCAGGCGACTCGCGACAACGACGCCGAGATCCAGATCCGCGCCACCGACGGCCTAGTCAATTTCTACCTCCCGGGCTATGCGAAGACCGGTCTGAGCGGCAGCCTGCGGCGCACCGGCGGCCGCATCATGGCCCGCTTCAGCGAGACCAACGACCAGGTGATCGACCCCTTCGTCGAAGTCCGCCCGGAGGTGGTGGCGGCACTCGCTCGTCTTGTCAGCGGCGGCGTCTCGATGGAATGCCGGGCCAACGCTGCGCGGGCCGTGGGCGTTCTGCGCGGAAAACAGGCCGTCCCGGAGCTTGCGGAGGCGGCGCGCTCGAAAGACACGCGGCTCATTTACGAATGCCTGATAGCCGCGCAGAAGATCGGAGACCACGCGGCCGGGCCGCGCTTTGAGTTCCTGCTCCGGGACCTGGACGAGCGCGTGCAGGCTACGGCCGTTGAAACCGCCGGCCTGCTTCGTAACACCGCGGCGGTCCCGGCGCTGGCGCAGGTGTTGGGGCGAACCGGCAGCCGCAGGGTCCGCCGGGCGGCCCTGACAGCCATCGCGATGATGCCGGATGCGTCGGTGCGCGCGCTGTTGTCCGGTTACCTCAACGACCGGGACGCCGCCCTGAGAGCCGCCGCCGCCGAAGGCCTCGGGCGTCTGAAAGACCCGGCGGACCTTCCGGCGCTGCGCAAGGGCTATGACGAGGACAACGACGCCACCGCCAGGCTGTCAATGGCCTTCGCACTGGTGATGCAGGGTGACTTGGCGGTGTCCGAGTTCAGCCCGCTTCAGTTCCTGGTGAACAACCTGAATTCGGCGTCACGGGTGAATGCCGCCCGGGCGCTGCTTATTGAGGCGGCGCGAACCGATGCCGTGCGCGGCCACTTGGAGGCGGCCCTGCCGCGCGGAACGCGCGACGAAAAGATCGGCTTGGCCGAAGTCCTGGGCGCCAGCGGCGACGCTTCGAATGAAGCGGCGGTCGAGGCCCTCACCCGCGACCCCAACGTGGATGTGGCCAGCGCCGCGGTCCGGTCCCTGCGGGTATTGCGGGCGCGCACGCGATAAGGGCGTGCCGAAGCACGCCCCGGTGACGCCGTTGATCGAAAAAGCGGCGAATGCGCCGCATCCGCTCTACTTGGCCTTGCGCTGCTTCTGCTGGCCGACGCGCACCTTGAAGTGGCTGGCCTTGGCCTCTTTGAAGGCCTTGTGGTCGTGGCGCGCGACGGCATCCGCCAGATAGGCGTCGACGTTGGCGTCTTTCGGCAGTACCGCCATCACGGTGAAGTTATCCTGGCACTCCGGGCAATAAGGCCGGAATCGCTTGACGTTCGGGATCCCCATAAACCATTAATTTAGCACGGCTGGCGCGGCCCCGGCACGGCGCCTGCCCCGGCCGGGAGCAACGTGCCGGCAACGGGGCCGCCACGGCCCGGGCGGGTGGCCGCGTACCGTGGGCCCGCACGACTTCGTGTAGAATCGAGGCTACACGCCATGGCCAAGTTTTTCGGGGGTTTGGTGACCGGGGTGCTGCTGGTCGTCGTGACGCTTGCCTTGCTGGTGCTGGCGGCCGTCCGGCTCGGCGAGACCGCCACGGTTGTACCGGCACGGAGCCTTCTCGTTCTCGACCTGGACGGCGAAATCGTCGAACGGCCGCCCACGACGCTCCCTCTCCCCTTTTTGGAGGCGCGCGCCCCGCTCACGGTGACCGACCTCTGGCGCTCGCTCCGCGCCGCCGAGACCGACGCCCGAATCAAAGCCGTCCTTGTCGCGCCGTCGGGCGTGGGCGCGGGATGGGCCAAGCTCCAGGAGGTCCGCGACTCCATTGCGCGGCTGAACAAGTCGGGCAAGCCCGCGATCGCCTTCCTGCGCTCTCCGGGCACGCGGGAGTACTACCTGGGCGCGGCCGCCGGGCGGGTCTTCATGCCGCCCGAAGACATGCTCGACATGAAGGGTCTTCGGGCCGAGCTTACCTTCTTTCGCGGAACGCTGGACAAGATCGGCGTGCAGGTCGACATCGAGCACGCCGGCAAGTATAAGGACTTCGGCGACACTTTCACCCGGACTTCCATGAGCCCGGAAACGCGGGAGGTGCTGAATGGCGTGTTGGACGAAATCTACGGGCGCCTGGTCGCGTCGGTCGCCGAAGCGCGAAAGAGGGCGCCCGCCGAGGTGCGGGCGGCCATCGACGAAGGACCCTTCCTCGCCCGGCAGGCCCTGGACAAGGGCCTCGTGGACGGTCTGCTTTACGAGGATCAGACCGTGGCCGAAATCGAGAAGGCTGCGGGTGCCGGTCGGTTGACACGCATCGGCATTCGCGAATACCTGCGCGCCAAGCCGGCCAATCCGGCGAAGGGCGGCAGGGCGCGCGTCGCCATGGTGGTCGCCGAGGGAACCATCACAGGCAATCTGGTCACCGGGCTGGACGGCGACACCGGAATCGCGGCGCCGTCGTTCATCAAGTTGCTGAAGCAGGTCGGCAACGACGCCGGGATTCGCGGCGTCATCGTTCGCGTGGACTCCCCCGGCGGCGAGTCGTTTGCCAGCGACGAGATCTGGCGGGAGATGAACCTGTTGAGCAAGAAGAAACCGATGGTCGTCTCGATGTCCGATGAGGCGGCCTCAGGCGGATACTACATCGCCATGACCGGCGACACGGTTGTGGCCTATCCGGACACCTACACCGGCTCGATCGGCGTGGTGTACGGCAAGGCCAACCTGCGCGGGCTCTACCAAAAACTTGGCATCAGCAAAGAGACTCTGACGCGCGGCCGGTTCGCGGCCATCGACTCGGACTACGTACCGCTCGACGAGGCAGGCCGCCGCAAGTTGCGCGAGGGCGTGGACGACAACTACCGCGTCTTCGTCGGCAAGGTCGCCGAGGCGCGCAAGCGCAAGTTCGAGGAGGTCGAGCCCTTGGCGCAAGGACGCGTCTGGCTGGGCTCCCAGGCGCACCGCCATGGCTTGGTCGACGAACTCGGCGGCCTGGATCGCGTCATGGAATTGATCCGCAGCAAGGCCGGCATCCCGCGCAACCAGGACATCGACCTTGTGGTGTATCCACCGAAGCGCACGTTGTTGGATTTGTTGATGAGCCGCTCGCTGGAGGGTCAGCCGCCCGAGTGGATCGACGCTTTCCTCAGGCGCTGGCCGGTTTCGGCCCTCTCTCGGGGGAGTTACCTGCGGCTAATGCCGTTCACGCTTTCGGTACGGTAACCTAATCGGATTGGAGTGAACCACGTGGGACTTCGCCGGCTCATTCTGACCACCAGCCTGGCCGTAGGAGTTATGGCGGGCATCGGGCTGTTCACCTTCGTCTACGCCCAGGGCTACGCCTACCTGAGCAACGACCCTTTGATCTGCGCGAACTGCCACATCATGCGCGACCAACTGGATAGCTGGCAGAAATCCAGCCACCACGCGCACGCCACCTGCAACGACTGCCACACACCGCACTCGCTGTTTTTCAAGCTCTGGGCCAAGGCTGACAACGGGTGGAACCACTCGGTGAAGTTCACTCTCCAGAACTTCGCGGACCCCATTCGCATCCGTCCCGTGAACGCGCGCAAGCTGCGCGCCAATTGCATCGTCTGCCATGAAGAACTGGTCGGCGACATCCGCTTCAGCGGCATGTTGAACAGCGAGGCGGATTGCGTACGCTGCCACGCCGGAGTGGGCCACGGCCCCAGGAGATAGACCATGAAGTCCTCCCGCTGGATGTACATCTCGATCATCGGTGGCACCGCGCTGGCCACCTTCCTGATCACCATGTTGTTGGTGAACGTCGGCGAACGAAAGCGCGAGGCGCTCCAAACGCACTTCGACCTGGTGAAGCTCGACGAAGAGACGGCCGATCCTGCCCAGTGGGGCAAGAACTTCCCGCGGGAGTACGACGGCTACCGCCGGACGGTCGATACCGAGCGCACGCGATACGGAGGAAGTGAAGCGTTCCAGCGGTTGGACGCCGATCCGCGCTTGAGGCGGATCTTCGCCGGTTACGCCTTCGGCTTGGACTACCGCGAGGAACGCGGCCACGCCTACTCGTTGAGCGACCAGGACGAAACCGAGCGCGTCAAGCAGCGGCCCCAGCCCGGAAGCTGCCTGCATTGCCACTCGTCAATCATTCCGGCCTACCGCAAGGCCGGCGGCGGCGACGTCATGAAGGGCTTCGAGATCGTCTCGGCCATGCCCTTCGCCGAGGCGCGGAAGCTGGTGACCCACCCGGTCAGTTGCCTGGACTGCCATGACCCCGCGACCATGGCCATCCGCGTCACTCGGCCCGGCTTTCTGCGCGGCATCAAGGCGCTGAAGGAGAGCCAGGGGATCAAGGACTACGATCCCAACAAGATGGCCACCCGCCAGGAGATGCGCAGCTTCGTTTGCGGCCAGTGCCACGTCGAATACTACTTTGCCGGCGACAAGAAGCTGGTCACCTATCCTTGGGCCAAGGGGTTGAAGGTGGAGGAGATCGAGGCGTACTACGACGAGATGAAGTTTAGCGACTGGACTCACGCCGAATCCGGCGCCGGCGTCCTCAAGGCCCAGCACCCCGAGTTTGAGCTGTGGAACCAGGGCATTCACTCCCGCAGCGGCGTGGCTTGCGCCGATTGCCATATGCCCTACATGCGCCAGGGCGCCATCAAGATCAGCGACCACCACGTGCGCAGCCCGCTGCTCAATGTGGAACGGGCCTGCCTGACCTGCCACCCCTTCCCGGCGGCGGAGATGAAGGCCCGGGCCGAATCGATCCAGGAGCGCAACGCCAGGCTGCTCGGGCGCGCTGAGGATGCGCTGGTGGCGCTTATCGACGACATCCAAAAGGCGAAGGCCGCTGGCGCCGGCGACGCACAACTCGCGCAGGCGCGTACGCTTCAGCGCAGAGCCCAGTTCCGCGCCGATTTCGTCAACGCCGAAAACTCCATGGGCTTCCACGCCCCGCAAGAGGCCGCGCGTATCCTGGGAGAAGCGATCGACTACGCCCGCCAGGGGCAACTCGCGCTGAAGTGAACGGCCGCCTGTAATATCCTGGAATTATGAGGCGGATCGTCTTTGCATTGGCGCTCGCGCTGCCGTTTGTCGCGGGCACAGCCGATTCCGGTGGCGGCAAGGCTTCCGGCGTTCCCACGGCGCCAGTCAAGATCGAGGTTTACAGCGACTTCCAGTGTTCGCACTGCAAGACCCTGCACGAACAAACGCTGCGGCCGTTGACCGCCGACTACGTCCGAACCGGGAAAGTCTACCTGGTGCACCGCGAATTCCCGCGCACCGGGGGCCCGTATTCGGTTCCGGCGGCGCAATACGCGACGGCGGCGGCGCGCATCGGCAAGTACGGCCAGGTTGCAGACGCCCTGTTCGCCAAACAAACGGCGTGGGGCGCCAGCGGCAGAGTGGAAGAGGTTGCCCTCAGCGTGCTCTCGGCGCCGGAGGCTGCCAAGGTTCGCGCCCTGGCAAAGGATCCCAGCGTCGCGGCCGAAATCGAAAAGGATGTGCAGCTAGCGCAAGGCATCCCGATACGCCAGACCCCCACCATGATCATCACCAAGGGGCAAAAACAGTTTCCGCTCACCGGGAGCATGAACTACTCGTTGCTGCGCAGGTTTATCGATGAACTCCTCGCGAAGTAGCGCCTTGCGCTGGTCTCTACTGGTGCTCCGGATCGGCATGGGGCTGATGTTTCTCTACGCCGCCTGGACCAAGCTCCGCTTGCCCTGGATTCAGGTTGCGATGACGGTGGAAGCCTACGAGCTTTTGCCGCCCTGGGGAGTGGAATTCGTGGCACGCACGCTCCCCTGGGGCGAGCTGTTGCTTGGCTTGTGGCTGCTCGCCGGCAAGTGGCTGCGCGCGGCTGCGCTGGCATCCACCGCCCTGCTGGGCGCGTTCATCGTGGTCTTGACGCGTTCCTACCTGAAGGGGATGCAGATCGACTGCGGCTGCTTCGGCGAGGGCGATCCGATCTCTCCGCTCACCTTGGCCCGGGACGGCGGCCTGTTCGCGGCTTCCCTGGCGCTTGCGATTCTGGCCTTCCTTGCGGCGAGGCGGCCGGCCTTGGTTCCCGAGGCCGTCCCGGTAATGCCGGGGGGCAACGAGGACGACTCTCCGTCCGCCTAGACTTGTACCATCCGCCCGGACCCCGTCCGGCGATCCACTACAATGGAAGTCTCCCATGCCCGTCAACGAGACCTCCATCGCCTTTGTCCAGCGCCAGATTGAGCGGGTGCGGCAGGCCGGAGGGCGGAAACGAATCGTCTTCCCGGAGGCCAATGACGCCCGTGTCCTGGAAGCGGCGGCCCGCCTGGCGCGCGAAGGCATCGTGGACCCGGTTCTGATCGGACCGGCTCCGGCGTCGTGCCCGGAAGGGCTGGCCTTTGTCCAGCCGGACACGTCTCCCCATCTCCAGAAGTACGCGGCGCTCTTGCACGAACGCCGCCGCGCCAGAGGACTCACCGCCGTGGAAGCAGCGGAGATGGCCCGCCGGCCCGAGTACTTCGGGCAACTTATGGTCTCGGCGGGCGATGCTGACGGCAGCGTTTGCGGCTGTGTTTTGGCGAGCAAAGACGTTCTTCGCTCGATGCTGCACTGCATCGGCACACCGCCCCAGGTGCGGCTGATGACCAGCCTGTATGTCGTCGCGGTACGGAACCGTCAGTTCGGTCACAACGGGCTGTTGGGCTTTTGCGACGCCTCGACCGTCATCGATCCCAATCCCGTCGAGCTGGCTGAGATGGCCATCGCCGCGGCCGGATTGGTGCGCGTTCTCCTGGAAACCGAGCCGGTGGTCGCGCTTCTCAGCTACTCGACGCGCTTGAGCGGAGGCCGGCACAAGGAAGTCGACAAGGTTGTGGAAGCGATGCGCGTGGTGCGTTCGCGCGCACCGGAATTGAACGTCGATGGTGAGATGCAGGCCGACGCCGCCCTGGTGCCCTCGGTCGGCCAAGCCAAGGCCCCGGGCTCCACCGTCGCGGGCCGCGCCAACACGCTGATCTTCCCCAATCTGACCGCCGCCAACATCGCTGTGAAGCTGGTGGAACGCCTGGGTGAAGCCGCGGCCATCGGACCGTTTGTGTTGGGGTTGGCCAAGCCGGCCAACGATTTGAGCCGCGGCTGTTCGGCCGACGACATCTATAGCACGGCGATCATCACCTGCTTGCAGGCAATCCACGCGCGGGCCGGCCGCTGAAGGGGCTCGCCCCATGCTTCCCTTCCGCCTGGTTCATCACACCGGCTACGACTTGGCGCTGGGCGACCACGTCTTCCCGTCCGAAAAGTACCGCCTGATCCGGGAAAAGCTCCTGGACGACGGCGTGGCCGGAGTACCGGATTTCGTGACGCCCACACCGGCCTCCGACGAAGACCTGGAATTGGTGCATGACGCCGGCTGGATCCGCCGGTTGCGCAACGGCACCCTCAGCCTTGACGAGCTGCGGCAGCTTGAGATCCCCTACTCCCGGAAGATGGTCAAGGCCTTCCGGCTCGCCGCCGGAGGCACCATCCTGGCCGGCCGGCTGGCGCTTCGGGACGGCGTCGGGTTCAACGTCGGCGGCGGCTTCCACCACGCCTTCCGGGACCACGGCGAAGGCTTTTGTGCCGTCAACGACGTAGCCGTCGCCGTCCGCCGCCTGCAAACCTCGGGCCGGATCGAGCGCGCCATGATCCTGGATTGCGACGTTCACCACGGGAATGGAACCGCTGCCGTATTTGCCGGGGACCGGCGCGTTTTCACCATCTCCCTGCACCAACTCAACAACTACCCACGCGAGAAGCCGCCGTCGGATATCGATGTCGATCTTCCCGACGATACGGGCGACGCGGACTATCTGCGGCACCTGAGCGCCCATTTCCCGCCGTCTCTGGCGGGACATCGCCCGCAGTTGCTGGTCTACATCGCGGGGGCCGATCCCTACTACCAGGATCAGCTCGGGGGTTTAGCGCTCACCCTTGGTGGGTTGCGCCAGCGCGACCGGTACGTGGTCGAAACAGCCCTCCGGGCAGGGGTGCCCGTGGCGATCACCCTCGCTGGGGGCTACGCCTACCGGGTCGAAGACACCGTGTCGATCCACGTCAACACGGTTAGGGCCGCCGCCGAGGCCGTGTTTGCGGCCGGGTGGCCGCGGCAACGGTAGAGAAGCCGGCGGCTAACTCGCCGCGGCGCTGATGGAGACAGAACTCAGAAGCCGGTCCTCGAACGAGTAGTCTCTCAGCTTGGGTTCGTAATGACGCTGATACCAGCGGTAGGTCGCCCGCAGGCCGTCCTGGAACTCGGTGGGGCGGAACGCCAGCACCCGCTGCGCCTTGCTGACCACCTGCGTGATCGGCGGAAGGTCGAAGTACTGGCCGAAGTAAAGCCGGGGACCCATCGCTGTGCCGCCCATTCGCAAGATGCGGTCCCGGGTGAGACGCACGACATTCGGGTGCTTGCCGGCAACCACCGCCAGCGCCTCTACCGCTTCGGTCTGCGTGATCGGGCGGAGGTTGGCGATGTTGAAGGCGTGGCCGACGGCCGAGGACTCCTCCATGGCGCGCAGGCACGCCCAAACCAAGTCCTTAACGTAGACGAACTGCATCAATCGGCGTCCGTCACCGGGCATGATGATCGTGCGCTTGTCCCGCATGCGGTCCCAGAAAAAGGCCTCGCGATAGAACGGGTTGCCTTGCCCGTAGATAAAGGGCGGCCGGATGGTCACCACCGGGAAGCCGTTTCGCTGATGCAGGCGGAACAGCACCCGTTCGGTCATCGCCTTGTTGCGCGCGTAGGAATCCGGGTGGTCGTCGGGAGCCAGCGCGTCGCCCTCGTGATGGTTCAGCCCGTCGCCGTAAGCGGCGACGCTCGACATGAAGATGTAGCGCTTCAACCGGTCGCCGCAGGCGCGCGCCGAGGCCTCAACGTGCGCGGCGGTCGTTCCCCGCTCCCAGTCGTAGACGTTATCGAAGACGGCCTCGAAGCCTTTTCCCGAAATGGCCTCGCGCACCGCCGCGGCGTCGTTGCGGTCCGCCACGATTTCGCCGACCCGGCGGCCCAGTGAGTGCCCCGCTTTTCGGTGCATCACCGTGACCTGATGCCCGGCCTTCAGCAGCCCCGCCACCAGCGGGCGGCCGATGAAGAGGGTTCCTCCGATGACCAGGACGTTCATGGGCGCCTCGGCGCGCGCGGGCGCACGTTTAGTCGTAATACTCCAAGCCGAGGTGGGTGATCAGGTCTTCGCCCCTCATCCAGCGCAGCGTGTTTTTCAGCTTCATCAACTGGATGAAGATGTCATGCTCGGGGTAGAGGCCCGGTGCCGTCATGGGCGCCTTGAAGTAGAACGACAGCCACTCCTGGATGTTCTTCATCCCGGCCCGCCGGGCCAGGTCCAGGAAAAGGACCAGGTCCAGCACGATGGGAGCCGCCAGGATGGAGTCCCGGCAGAGGAAGTCGATCTTGATCTGCATCGGGTATCCCATCCACCCGAAGATGTCGATGTTGTCCCAGCCTTCCTTGGCGTCGCCGCGGGGCGGATAGTAATTGATCCGCACCATGTGGTAGTAATCCTTATAGAGCTGGGGATAAAGGTCCGGCTGGAGAATGTACTCCAGCACCGACAACTTGGTCTCCTCTTTGCTCTTGAAGGCGATCGGATCGTCCAGGACTTCACCATCCCGGTTGCCCAGGATGTTCGTCGAATACCATCCGCGCAGGCCCAGCATCCTGGCTTTCAATCCCGGCGACAAGATGGTCTTCATCATTGTCTGGCCGGTCTTGAAATCCTTCCCGCAGATGGGAACCTGCATATCGCGGGCCAACTCGAGGAAGGCGGGCACGTCGCTGGTTAGGTTCGGCGCGCCGTTGGCGTGGGGAATGCCCATCTTCAGCGCGGCGTAGGCGTAGATCTGGCTGGGGGCGATTCCAGGATCGTTCTGCGCCAGGCCCCGCTCGAAGTTCTTCACGGACTGATGCACTTCGGCCGGCTTGTGGAAATGCTCGGTTGACCCGCACCAGATCATCACCATGCGCGTGGCGCCGGTGGTCTTCTGGAAGCTCCGGATGTCGTCCATGACGGCCTGCGCCTTGTCCATCTTGGAGCCGCCCTCTTTGACGTTCGGGCCATGCAGGCGTTGCACGTACTCGGGGTCGAACACGGCCTTCATCGGCTTGATGGCCGAAAGTGGGCCTTTGACCTTGTCCAGGTCCGCGCGATCCAGAACGCCGGCCTTGACGCCGGCATCGTACATGTTGTCTTCGAAAATGTCCCAGCCGCCGAATACAAGGTCGTCCAAGCCGGCCAGCGGGACGAAATCCTTGATCTTGGGACTCCGGCCATCGGTGCGCTTGCCAAGCCGGACCGTAGCCATCTGTGTCAGCGATCCGATGGGCTGCGCCCACCCGGCCTTGATCGCCTCCACTCCGGCCAAAAAGGTGGAGGTAACAGCACCCATGCCTGGAATCAGCACCCCCAGTTTCCCTTCGGGCGGGGCGATCTTCACGCTGTCCTGCGTAGGCATCGGTCTATTTCTCCTTATTTTTCTCGACGTTCGGAAGAACGTATCGGCAAATGTTATACTACCATTCTCGTGAGTGATCGTGCGACGGCGACCCTGGGAGCCATCATCGTCGACGATGAGCAGTTGGCCCGCGACGAGTTGTCCTTCCTTCTGAAGTCGTTCCCGGACATCGAGGTCATCGGCACCGGGCGGAACGGCCTGGAAGCCTTGCGCCTCATTGAAAAGCTCGAGCCGGATCTGGCCTTCCTCGACGTTCAGATGCCCGGGCTGGACGGCCTGGGTGTGATCCGTAAAGCCCGGGAGATGGGGCTGAATCTACCCCACTTCGTCCTGGCGACCGCCTTCGACCAGTACGCCGTCCAGGCCTTCCGCTTGGAGGCCTTGGACTACCTTCTCAAGCCCATCGAGAAGGAGCGGTTGTCGGAGACCATCGAGCGCATCCGCCGCGACCTGGAGGCCCGCCAGAAAGCCGAAGTCCCCGAAGCCCCTCCGCCTCGGGCCCTGCCCCAGCGGGTCAAACTGCTGGTCAAAAGCGGCGCGCGCAGCTTCATCGTCGATTCACAGGAATTGGTCTACGCGACAATCGACAACGGGCTCATCACCATGGTCACCACTTCGGTCGAGGGGCAGTCGAACTACCATACACTCGAGGAGCTGCAATCGAACCTCGACCCCGATCTGTTCTGGCGCGTCCACCGTTCCTATCTCGTGAACATCAACCGGATCAAAGAGGTCATTCCCTGGTTCAAGTCGAGCTACCAGGTCCGCATGGACGACAAGAAGCAGACCGAGATCCCCGTCAGCCGCGTCCAAACCAAGCGGCTCCGCGCCCTGCTGAAGCTTTAGCCGCCATCCGCCGCTACGCTCCCCTTTGGGATATGCTTGCAGGCTGAGGCGGCGCCGGATCGCGCCGCCCGCACTACTCAGGGAGGAACTACATCATGGCTTCGTCAATCCAAAACCGCCGTTCCTGGCTGCGTTCCCTAACGGGCGCGGCAGGGCTGATCGGTCTGGATTCCATCTTCACCGCCAAGCGCACCGATGCTGCGGCCATCGGGCCCAAGGACAAGATCAAGGTCACCAAGATCGAGACCTTCGTCCTCACCAACACGTGGGTCTTTGTGAAGATCTCCACCGACGCCGGCATCACCGGCTGGGGCGAGATGCTCAAGGACGACGCCAAGGCCTGCGCCGCCGGCGCGCTCGAAGTGGGCGACTACCTCATCGGCCAAGACCCGCTGCGGGTGGTCTTCCACTGGCAGGCCATCCATCGCGGCGCTTTTTACCGCGGCGGCCCAATCAAGACGGCCATCTCCAGCGGCATTGACATGGCCCTTTGGGACATCAAGGGCAAGGCCTACGGCGTGCCGGTCTACGAATTGCTCGGCGGTCCGACGCGCGACAGGATCCGCGTCTACGGCACGGTGAACGAGAAAAACGGCGTCAACGCCATGAAGGTCGGTCCGCGCGGCATGAACCGGAGTCCGGTCAAGTACGTCGAAGGGCAGAAGTTCGTCGATGAGGTCGTCGACAACTTCAAGGCGCTCCGCCAGAAGTTCGGATCGGGCGTGGACATCGGCATCGACTTCCACGGCGCGGTGCAACCGCCCACGGCCATGCTGCTGGTCAAGGCGCTGGAGCCCTACCAGCCCTGGTTCTATGAAGAGGTCGTGATGGCCGAGATCGCCAAAAAGACGCACATCCCGCTGGCCACCGGCGAGCGCATCTTCACCAAGTGGGGGTTCCGCGAGATCCTGGAGAAGCGCGCCTGCACCATTCTCCAGCCCGACGTCTGCTACGCCGGGGGCATCACGGAGTTGAAGATCATCGCCGGGATGGCCGAGGCCTATTATTCGCCCATCGCGCCGCACAACCCGCAGGGGCCCTGTTCGCTTGCAGCGAGCTATCAAGTCGCAGCGGCCATCCCCAACTTCCTGGTGCAGGAGCGGGGGGACAACGAGCACAACGACCTGCTCGCCAAACCGCTTCCGCCGATCGTCAACGGCCACCGGCCCCTGCTGACCGACCCGGGCCTCGGCATCACCATCGACGAGGAAAAGCTCAAAGCGCAGGTCGGCGAACCCAAACCTTACCTGCCCCGCTTCGACCCCGACGACGGTTCGGTGGTGGATTGGTAAGTGCGAGCCGGCAAACACCGCCGTACGGGCACGGCTCCCCGAGGCTCAGTCGACGGAGGCCCCGGTGGGCTTCGTCATCACCGCAGGCCGCCTTCGGACCGGGCTGGACCGCAACGCGAGATCGCATAGAACGATCCAGCGTCAAGATCCATGTTTGTTCGGCACGCGAACTCCCAAGTTAAAACATCGCCGCGGGAACTCGAAGGCGATTCCGAATCGGCCTCCCCCGCCCGGCTGGCCGCCGATCGAGCGTCGCGGCCCAGGTGCCACGAGAGCCCGATCCGGCGACCGGCGTCAGTCTTGAGCGGAGCGCCCGCGCACGCTCTTTCACCGCCGGGCGGCGCCAGCACCGACAACTTCGTCTAGTCCGCCGAGCGCCGAAGCTCAACAGACCATTCTCCGCTCGCATCTGTCGTAGAACCAAGTGCGCCGCCGTCCGCGGCGAGACGGGTCAACCGCGCGCTGTAGCGGCCGACACTGGCCATCCAGAACTGCCGGCCACTATAGTAGCGAATAACATCGAGTTCCTCTGCGGGACCACCCGCGCGACACCATATGATCGGTGCCTGGTCCACGTCCGCGGCGTTGTAAACCCATTCGTCGTGGAAGCTATGATCGGATTCGTAAGTAACGAAAACAACGTGACGATTGCCCAAGCTCCGCAGTTTTTCCGCGACTTGCGTTCGCAGGCCGACTTGGCCGGGGTTATCGCTGAGTCCCAGCATCTGCTTCAGTGGTACCGCCCGCAATCCAACAGTCGATCCTCCCAGAAGGCAAAACAACACAGCGGCCATGCCAAGCCGAAGTCTCCCAAAGGAAAACCGGGAGAGTACCATCATGCCGCGCAGGATCAAAAACAGGATTATGCACGAGTAAGCGGACAGATAGTGTGGAAAAAAGAAAGGATACAACGCACTGGCGGCGATGGAGCACGCGATGATTCCGCCGCCGAAAAGGACCAATCTGTCATTTAGCTGGAACGCCAGCAGCGCAATGGGAAGCGTAAACCACGGGGTGGCAAAGAAAGCCCAGGTCTTGTAAAGAACCACTCCCAGCCGGCGCGCTGGCCGCCGGTTCGCCGCGAGTTTGTATTCCAGTTGCCACTGGTACATCGCGCGCGCCTCGGCGTAACGGAACGGCGGTGCTTCGACCGGCTTTTGTCCCAACAGGGACTGCGGGACTCCAAAGGCCTGCTGACAAAGTTGATAGGGAAACGTCGCAAATGAACCGGTGACCGTGTGGTTGTGAAGCGCGGCGATCCCGCCGGCGAAACCCTGGACTGCAAGGAATGCGGCCATGGGTGCGAGGCGTCTTTTCCCCTGCCAAGGTTTGTGAATGCAGAATGCGACGAACAGCCCCCACGCCAACAGACAAGGCACCACCGACTCAAAAGGGCGTGTGAGCCAGATGACCGACCACCCCAGCCCCGCTAGCAGCGCCATGGCTGGAGAATGGGATTTTCGAAAGCGGCACAGAGCTCCGAAGAAAAGGCCGCCCCCGAACGCGGTAAAGGCACCCCCCCAATAGGAGTCAATCCACGTCGGGTCCATCCCGTAGAAAGCTGCTGCGAGCCCAGCTCCCGTGGCGGCCCAAGGCGGCGGCAGGCAGCCGAAAAGCATCCAGGCGATGGCACCGCACGCGAGGGCCACCCCCAGCAGGACCCCCGCCCAAGGTGCCCCGAAAAGGACCTTGCCGACGGCCAACACGATCCCTTGCCCGATCGGATAGCAGGAGGAATACGTCGGCTGCTGGAGAACGTAAATGGTCTCGAACTGCCGCCACAGGGGATGTGGCGGGTTCGCTAGGCGCCCGGCAGCCAATGTGTCGGCCACGAGAAGGTGACCGAACTCGTCATGCACCGCCGGTTCGGGCGGCGGCATCCACTGAACGAGTGCGAGTCGCAGCGCGACCGGCGAGAGCATAGCTGCAAGCACGCAAAGGGCTGTGTTGCCCGAGTACTTCCGAAACCGCGGCACTGCCCAAGAGCAAAGAGCGGGAAATCGGCTGCAGGCCAAGCACACCATCCCGGCGAACACCAAGGCAATCGCGATCCTCGCCAAGTCGCTCGCCGCGAACGCGCGGTCAGTCAGCTCACCCACGGTGGATCGATGACACAGGCGGCGTATAGAACCTGCTACGCTGTGGAGGGTTTACATCGCGTTGTCGCATCGAGCCGATAATACCACGCAGCCACCAAACGGCTTGAGATCATCGAGCAATCAAGTGCCGCTTGTGGGTGGACACAAGGGTACTTCAGGGAGCAATCGGTGCCGCGAAATCGAAACAGCGTCTGTCCGGCCGAACGAGCAGGCGCGTTGACCATTGGCCTGCGGCGGTGGCTTCAGTCCCCGGAGAAGATCCTCACTCCCTACGTTAGGGAGGGAATGACGGTCTTGGACGTCGGCTGCGGTCCCGGCTTCTTCTACTACGAAACCGGCCCGGCGGAAACGCTCTTCGCCGAGATGTTTCGCTACACCTATCCCACCTTCACCGGCACGCAACGGGCCCCCCACCCGCTGTTGACGCGGAACTTCGCCAACTTCGCCTGCACCTTCGGCCTGCGTTTCGAGATCGAAAGCCGCTACACGGCCGACGTCAAATACCTGACGACCGATGAGGTTCCCACCCCGCAGGAATACGCCGACTGCAACTCGCCCCCCGACGTATCGCTGGTGCAAACCGTTCCGCGCAAGGAGTCGGCCCAATACATGAATCAGGTCGCCGAGCTTCGCAAGCAGCACGGCGATCTACTACTGCGAGGACGTTTCATCGATGTCGACGGCCTGGTCGTCGACGGTAGCGGCATCGTGGCCAAGGCCTTCGAGTCGGACCGCCAGGTCGGCGTCATCCTCTGGAATCCGGGCGCCGAGCCCCGGTCAATTAAGGTCTCGGTCACCAACTGCAAGTTCTCGGCCGCCTACGCACCAGGCACAACTGCCACCG
>CAZVIK010000048.1:0-22621 GCA_964627045.1 uncultured Solibacteraceae bacterium
CGAGCTTCAGGTCTCTTCGAACTTCAGTTTCCTGCGCGGCGCCTCCCATCCCCGGGAACTGATGGCCGCCGCCGCCGAAGCCGGTTTGCGCGCCGTCGCGCTCACCGACCGCAACACGCTTTCCGGCATCGTGCTGGCGCACAGCTATTTCAAGAAGAACCCGGGCCCGGCCACGCGGTTTATCGTGGGCTGCCGGCTGGACCTCAACCACGGCGCGAGCCTGCTGTGTTATCCCACCGATCGCGCCGCCTACGGACGGCTGACGCGGATGATCACCGTGGGCAAGCGCCGCGCCGCCAAGGGAAAGTTCGATCTGTCGCTCGATGATGTGGCCGAGTTCGCCGAAGGCCAGCGGTTCGTCCTTCCCTTCCCGGAAGTTTTGACCGATGCCGCCGCCGCGCACATACGCACTGCGGCGGCGATGTTTCCGGGCCGGATTCACCTGGCGCTGACGCACTCGGCCCGCGGAGACGACCGCCGCTGGATAGAGACCGTGGCCGCGTTCGCGCGCGCCGAGGGCGTTCCCACCGTCGTGACGAACGACGTTCTCTACCATTCGCGCCAGCGGAAGGTCTTGCAGGATGTCCTCACCTGCATCCGGGAAAAGTGCACTCTCGGCGAGGCGGGCTTCCGCTTGCAGGCCAACGCCGAGCGGGATTTGAAACCGCCCCGGGAGATGGCGCAGCTTTTTGCAGCGTATCCAGAGGCGCTGGAGGCCACGCTCGAAATCGCGGAGGAATGCCGCTTCTCGCTGGACCAGTTGCGCTACGAGTATCCCGAGGAGATCGCCGAGCCGGGGCTGACGCCGTTCCAGGATCTGGAGCGTCGCGCCTGGGCGGGCGCGGCGTGGCGCTATCCGGAGGGGGTTCCCGAGGCCGTCTCCCGGCAGATCGTCCACGAACTGAAGCTGATCCGCGAACGCGAGTACGCGCCGTACTTCCTGACGGTGCACGAGATCGTGAAGTTCGCCGCGCGGCGCGGCATCCTGCACCAGGGGCGCGGATCGGCGGCCAATTCGGTGATCTGTTATTGCCTGGGGATCACGCAGGTGGATTCGGTGGCGCGCGGGCTGCTGTTTGAGCGCTTCATTTCGGCGGCGCGCGACGAGCCGCCCGACATCGACGTGGATTTCGAGCACGACCGCCGCGAGGAGGTCATCCAGCACATCTACGAAACCTACGGACGGGAACGCACCGGCCTCACCGCCACCGTGGTGCACTACCGCACCAAGCGCGCGGTGCGCGAGGTGGGCAAAGCGCTGGGGCTGTCGGAAGACGTCACCGGCGCGCTGGCCGGATGCGTGTGGGGCTGGGGCGAAGACCGCATCCCCGAAGACCGCGTGCGCGAAGCGGGCCTGGACCCCGCGGACCGGCGGCTGCGTTTGACGCTGCACCTGACGCGGCTGCTGGTGGGCTTTCCGCGGCACCTCTCGCAGCACGTCGGCGGGTTCGTGATGGCGCGCGGGCGGCTGGACGAACTGGTGCCCATCGAGAACGCCACCATGGAAGGCCGCACGGTGGTGCAGTGGGAAAAAGACGACCTGGACGAGTTGGGCATCATGAAGGTGGACATCCTGGCGCTCGGCATGCTCTCGGCCATCCGCCGCGCCTTCGAGTTCGTTGAGCGGCACTACGGGCGCACGCTCACTCTCGCCAACATCCCGCAGGAAGACGCCGCCGTCTACCGCATGCTGCAAGAGGCCGATTCGGTCGGCGTGTTCCAGGTGGAAAGCCGCGCCCAGCAAAGCATGCTCCCGCGCCTGAAGCCCCGCGAGTTCTACGACCTGGTCATCGAAGTGGCCATCGTGCGCCCCGGGCCGATTCAAGGCGACATGGTGCACCCTTACTTGCGGCGTCGCGAAGGCAAAGAGCCGGTGGTGTATCCGAGCCGCGCGCTGGAAGCGGTGCTGAAGAAGACGCTGGGCGTGCCGCTGTTTCAGGAACAGGCCATGCAGATCGCCATCATCGGCGCGGGCTTCACACCCACCGAGGCCGACCAGTTGCGCCGCGCGCTGGCCACCTTCCGGCACGTGGGCACCATCGCCACCTTCCGCCAGCGGTTCGTCGGCGGGATGCTGGCCAACGGCTACCCGCCGGAGTTCGCCGAGCGCTGCTTCAGCCAGATCGAAGGCTTCGGGACCTACGGCTTCCCGGAATCGCACGCCATTTCCTTCGCCAACCTGGCCTACGCCTCGGCCTGGCTGAAATGCCACTACCCGGAAGTCTTCCTGGCCGCGCTGCTCAACAGCCAGCCGATGGGGTTCTACGCGCCGGCGCAACTGGTGCAGGACGCGCGGCGGCACGGCGTGGAGATCCGCCCCATCGACGTGAATCACAGCGATTGGGAATCGACGCTGGAGCCGGCGGCGGGCTCGCGCTGCGCCGTGCGGCTGGGCCTGCAACTGGCCGCGGGGCTCGCCGAAAAGGACGCGCGGGCGCTGGTGTCGGCGCGCGGCGAGGGTTACGAATCGCCGGAAGACATCGTGCGGCGCGCTGGCTGCGGGCGCGGCGCGCTGGACCGCCTGGCGCAGGCCGATGCCTTCGGCTCGCTGCGGCTGATCCGGCGGCAGGCGTTGTGGCGCGCCGGGGCGCTGGACGGCAAGTGGCCGCCGCTGCTGGCGCAGGCGCGGACCGGACTGCTCCAGGAGCCCGCGGTGGCGCTGCCGCGCATGACGGAAAGCCAGGAGGTAGTGAAAGACTACCAGTCGATGGGGCTGACGCTGCGCGACCATCCGCTCGCCTTCCTGCGAAGCGTCCTGGGGGCGCGGCGCGCGATCACGGCCGGGCAACTCGGCCGGACGCCACACGGGAGGATCGTGGTCGTCGCCGGGCTGGTGCTGGTGCGCCAGCAGCCGATGACGGCCAAGGACACCACCTTCATCACCATTGAAGACGAGACCGGCGCCATCAACCTGATCGTCTGGAAGAACGTGCGGGACCGGTGCCGGCGGGCCATCTACTCGGCCCGGCTGCTCGGCTGCCAGGGCGTGGTGCAGAGGGAAGGACAGGTGCTGCACGTGGTGGCGAACCAGGTGTGGGATTGGACCATCGAGATCAACCGGCTGCACTCGGGAGACGGCACGGGATCGCTGCCCGTCGCCAGCCGCGATTTCCATTAGCGCGCCGCGGCGAAACCTACGGCTCATCCCGCGCCCGAATCCGATCCCCGGTGTCACGCCGGTCTTGCATGGGGTAAAAACCGCTTGCATTCGCGGGGCGCGGTTGATTTATAGTTGTAGATGAGGCACCTGCCCGCACACACACATGAAACGTAAACCGCCGGCCGCGCCGCTGGACGTAATTCCCCGCGAGATTCTGGAGCGCGCCCGAAAGTCCGTCGAAGCCGACAGCCTGAAGAAACCGGGCAAGTGCGTGGTGTGCGGCGCGGTGTGCGCTCCCAATTCCACCGAAGGCCTCTGCTGGGTTTGCCGCCGCTTGAAGATCAGCGCCTGGCACGAAGGCGAGCAGCCGATGCCGGCCCAAGAGTAGCCGCCCGGCGTCCCGGCAAATCCGCAGGATTCAATTCACAGGGCGAATCGCTCTCAAGCGCGAGCCGGGTCGGCCGCGTCGATGTCGATGCCGAGGCTCGCGACGCCCCGCCGCGCCGTCTCCCCGTCCAAGCGCCCGTCACGCGCCAGCCTCGCCAGCATCGCCGCGGCGATCGACTCGGCATTCACCTCGAAGTGACGCCGCAACTGCTGGCGGTTGTCGCTGCGGCCGAAGCCGTCGGTCCCGAGCGCCGTCATCCTCCCCGAGAGCCATGGCGAAACCTGGTCGGCCACGATCTTCATGTAATCGGTCGCGGCCACCACCGGCCCCTCGGCCCCGTCGAGCGCCTGCAAAAGGTAGGGCACGGTTCCAGCGTTCCACGGCCAGCGCCTCGCGGCGCAGCTCGTTGTAGCTGGTCACGCTCCACACATCGGTCTGGATTCCGAAACGCTCGGCCAGGATCGCCTGCGCGCGCAGCGCCTCGTTCAGAATCGCCCCGCTGCCGAACAACTGCGCCACGGCCGCTCCGCCCGGCGCGCTACGGTACCGGTAGATTCCCTTGAGGATTCCCTGTTCCACGCCCTCGGGCATGGCCGGCTGCACGTAATTTTCGTTGCCCACGGTCAGGTAGTAGAACAGGTCTTCCTGCTGCTGGTACATCCGACGGATGCCTTCCTGGAGGATCACGGCGATCTCGTAGGCGTAAGCCGGATCGTAACTCACGCAAGTGGGGACGGTGCTCGCCAGCACCAGGCTGTGCCCGTCCTGGTGTTGCAGGCCCTCGCCGGCGAGCGTCGTGCGCCCGGCCGTGGCGCCCACCATGAAGCCCTTCCCGCGCGAGTCGCCGAAGGCCCACACCAGGTCCCCCACGCGCTGGAATCCGAACATCGAATAGTAGATGAAGAACGGGATCATCGCCACGCCGTAGTTGGCGTAAGCCGTACCCGCCGCCGTGAACGACGCCATGGACCCGGCCTCGTTGATGCCCTCCTCCAGGATCTGCCCGTCGCGCGCCTCCTTGTATTAGTGGAACATGTCCTTATCGACGGGGTCGTAGAGCTGCCCCTGGCTGGCGTAAATCCCGAATTGCCGGAACAGCGACTCCATGCCGAAGGTGCGCGCCTCGTCGGGAATGATCGGCGTGACATAGCGGCCGATCTCGGGGTGCTTCAGCAGCAGTGTGAGCGCCCGCACGAACGCCATCGTCGTCGAGACTTCTCTTCCCTCGCTCCCGGCCAGCGCCTCCTCAAAGAACGCAAGCGGCGGCGCGGCCACCTGGATCGGCCTGGGGTCGCGCGACGGCAGGTAGCCGCCGAGCGCCTCGCGCCGCGCCGTCAAGTACTGGATTTCCGGACTCTCGTCCGGCGGCCGGTAGAAAGACAGCGTGTGCACCGTTTCATCCGGAATCGGGATCGAGAAACGCCGCCGGAAGGTCTCCAGTTCCTGCTCGTTCAGCTTTTTCTGCTGATGGGTGACGTTGCGGCCCTCGCCGGCTTCGCCCATACCGTAGCCCTTAATGGTCTTAGCCAGCACCACCGTCGGCCCGCCGGTGTGCTCGACGGCGCGCTTATAGGCGTTGTAGACCTTTTCCGGGTCGTGCCCGCCGCGCGGCAGCCTGGAAAGCTGATCGTCGGTCAAATCCTCCACCAGTTCCAGCAGTTCGGGGTACTTCCCAAAAAACACCTTGCGCACGTAGGCCCCGCCGCGCACCGCGAAGTTCTGGTAGTCGCCGTCCACGCACTCGCCCATGCGCTTGACCAGCAGCCCGCTGGTGTCCTTCGCCAGCAGCCGGTCCCACCCGCCGCCCCAGACCACCTTCACCACGTTCCAACCCGCCCCGCGGAAGGCCGATTCCAGCTCCTGGATGATCTTCCCGTTCCCCCGCACCGGCCCGTCCAGCCGTTGCAGATTGCAATTGACCACGAAGATCAGGTTGTCGAGTCTTTCGCGCGAGCCCAGCGTCAGTGCACCCAGCGATTCCGGCTCATCCGTTTCTCCGTCACCCAAAAACGCCCACACCTTGCGCGGCGTCTTCGCAATGATCCCACGGTTCTCCAGGTACCGCATGTAACGGGCCTGGTAAATCGCGTTGATCGGCCCCAGCCCCATCGACACCGTCGGAAACTGCCAGAATCCCGGCATCAACCACGGGTGCGGATACGACGACAGCCCCGGCTGGCCGCGTAGTTCATGGCGGAAGTGTTCCAGGTGCCGGTCGCTCAACCGCCCTTCCAGAAATGCCCGTGCATAGATCCCCGGCGAGGCATGCCCCTGGAAGTAGATCAGGTCGCCGGGTTCCTCGCCGTAGGAGCCGTGGAAGAAATGGTTGAACCCCACCTCCACCAGCGTAGCCAGCGACGCGTATGTCGAAATGTGCCCGCCGATGCCCGGATCGTACTTATTGGCGCGCACCACCATGGCCATCGCGTTCCAGCGGATGAAGCTCTTTACACGCCGCTCAAGCTCGCGGTCACCGGGGTACGGTACCTGCTCCTCGACGGAAACCGTGTTCACGTAGGGCGTGTTCAGGCTCTGCCGGAATACCACGCCCGAGCGCCGCGCGCGCTCCAGCAGCCGCTCCAGCAGGTACGAGGCCCGCTCCGGCCCGCCTTCCTCGACCACCTGGTCCAGAGACTCGATCCACTCCGACGTTTCCCTTGGATTAAGGTCTTCGCCGCGATTCGCGTTCGTCTTGAGCATCATTGGTGGGCCTATCTTCAACATAACACTGCCGCATGCGCCACGGCCGCACAAACCCGCCGCAGGGGGACCATGTTCGCCCCTTGGCCCCTGTCTGCCCTGATCGCGGGCGGGCGCTCGCGCCACGGCCCCGGTTGACGTACAATCTTCTGGAACAAGCAGTCCACAGGAGAGGAGCAGTTCATGAGACGAGGGATGCTGGTAGTGGCCGCCGCGTTGCTGGTCTGTTGGATGGCGGGCGACGCGGCCGCGCAGATTAATAGCCTTACTCGGGAAGAACTCATCAAGTACACCGCCCCGAATCCGTTCGACAGGTTCCCGGATGGACGGCCCAGGGTCCCCGAGACACTGTTTCGGTACTTCCAGAACATGTCGTCCGAGGAAGTCATGAACGCCGGCCAGGCCGCGCCCCCCGCGGCTCCAGGAAGGGCTGCCGGACCACAGCCGCCCCCTGCCGTCACCTATACCGATGGCTGGCAGATTCTCTCGCCCGGCAAGAAGCTCATCGGCCGCGCGTTCACGCTGCAACTCATGCCCATCCGCCACGAAGTCGCCGATGTCGATCAGGCCGAATGGAAGCAGAAAGGCAACGAGTTGCGCCTCTCTCACCAATCCGCGCTGGACATGCTGCAAGAGGGCGATGTTCTGGTCGTTGACGCCGGCGGCAACATGGTCGAGGGCATCATCGGCAACAATCTCGCCTACTACATCTGGAAGAAGACCGGCACCGGTTTCGTCATCGACGGCGCCATCCGCGACCTGGAGAGCATCGCCGCCTACGGCATGCCCGGCTATTACCGCAAGGCCGGCCCGCCTTGGATCACTACCCTCATGGTCACCGGCATTAACGTCCCCATACGCATCGGCCAAGCCACGGTGATGCCCGGCGACCTCGTGTTCGGAGACCGCGAGGGCGTCAACTTCATCCCGCCACAGGCCGTCCAACGCCTGGTCGACCCGGCCCGGTCCACCGAGTACCGCGACGAGTGGATCCAGCAGAAATTCTCGACCGGCAAGTACAAGTCGACCGATATCTACAGCCAGCCGCGCGACCCGGCCCTGCGCCAGGAGATGCAGGAATACATCAAGAAGCGGATGGCCGAGAATCCGTAGAAGCTCCCGCCCGCCGGGCCTCGTGAGGACATCCGTCCTCACGAGGCTTGGTGCGTTCTCCGGCGTGGGCACAGGCTCGTGTTCGGCTGGCCCGCCGCCTCGACCCCGTGCGATACTCCAAGAAATCGATGCGACACGATCATTCCCTTCTCGTCAAACACCCACACGAGGCCCTGCGCGAGTACCCTCTGGTCATCGCCGTCACCGTCGAGTGGGGCGACCAGGACACCCTTCAGCACGTCAACAACACCGTCTTTTTGAAGTGGTGCGAAACCGCCCGCGTCGTCTATCTCGAAAAGACCGGCATGTGGCCGTACATCAAGAACGAAGGCCGCGGCCCCATCATCGCCTCGATCTCCTGCGACTACCGCCGCCCGGTCACCTTTCCGGACACCATCCAGGTGGGCGCCCGGGTCACCAAGATCGGCCGCAGCAGCTTCCGCATGGACCACGCTCTGGTGAGCCTCGCCCAGGACGCTGTGGTCGCCGAGTCCTCTTCCACCCTCGTCTTCGTCGAATACGCCAGCGGCAAGACCCATCCCGTACCGCCGCCGGTCCGCGAAGCCATGGAGAAGATCGAAGGGCGTTCTTTCTCCAGTTGAGGTACACTCTCAGACCGGACTTCTAAATTAAGGAGGCTGCACATGCTCAAAGAGTTCAAAGAGTTCGCGATGCGGGGCAACGTGCTGGACATGGCCATCGGCATCATCATCGGCGGCGCGTTCGGCAAGATCATCACGTCGTTTGTCGGCGATGTGCTCATGCCGCCGCTTGGCCTGCTACTGGGAAAGGTGGACTTCTCGAATCTCTACCTGAACATTTCCGGGAAGGAGTTCGCCAGCCTCGCCGCCGCCAAGGAAGCCGGCGCCGCCACCATCAACTACGGCGTCTTCCTGAACACGGTGTTGGATTTCCTGATCGTGGCTTTCGCCATCTTCCTGCTCATCAAGCAGGTGAACCGGCTGAAACGCGAACCCGCGCCCGCGCCCGCCGCCGAGCCGACTACGAAGGATTGCCCCTTCTGCCTTTCGGCCATCGCGATCAAGGCCGTGCGCTGCCCGCACTGTACTTCGCAGTTGGCATAGCGCCGGGTTCGGCCGCCGGGCGAAACCGCCAGTCGCTTGTGGCGAGGCCCTGCCTGTGTTGTGGCGCTCGCCCTATTGAAGCGTGAGGATCGCCGTCACCGGGAAGTGATCGGATGGATACCGCCCGTCCTGGTTGTAAGTGACGGTCTCCACCTCGCCCACCGTCATTTTGCCCCGGTACAGGATCCAGTCGATCCGCGCGCCCGTCGTGGTTCCCTTGAACTCGTTGAAGGTCCCCTCAGGGCCGGTGCGCTTGGCCGCCGTCTGCCAGGCGTCGGTCAGGTACGGCGTGAAGACCTGGTGCACCGCGTCGCCGAGCGCCGTATTGAAATCCCCGGTCAGGATGACGGGAACGTCCGCCGGCAACGCCCGAATCCTCGCGGCGACGATCTTCGCGCATTCGATCCGCGCGGCCTGGTCCTCCGGCCGGTGCGGGAAGTGCGTGTTGAAGAAGTAGAACCGCTTCTTGTTCGCGTTGATCTCGAACAGACCCCATGTCGCCATGCGCGGGTAGTTGATGTTCCAGGCGCTGCTGCCGGGCACCTCCGGTGTCGGCGACAACCAGAAATTGCCCGACTCGATCAGCGTGAACATGGAGGTCTTGTAGAACACCCCCATGTGCTCGTCCTTGTCGCCGCCGCGCCGGTCCAAGCCAAACCACTTGTACTGCGGCAGCTTTTCGACCACGTAGTCTCCCTGGATCTTCCAGAGTTCCTGCGTCCCCATCAAATCCGGATTCATCCGCCGGACCGATTCGACGAAAATGTCCCGCCGGTTCTCCCAGGCGTTGGGGCCGTCGCTGGCCAGCGGCAGCCGTACGTTGTACGAGGTCACGCGAAGCGGCTGGGCGCAGGCCGCCGCCGCCATCGCCAACAGCAAAACCCAGTGACGTCGAAGAATGGTCATGGTCTTCAGTCTACTTCGAACACGTACCGGCCGGAGCCCGCCTCCACGACGACGGCGTCCCCGGCCTGCTTCGCCCCGCTCACTCCCGCGACGCCCGGCTGAAAGGCATCCTTGGCCCACACCGGCTTGCCGGATTCACGGACCGTCACCGACGCCCGCCCGAACTTCGGAATCCGCACCTCGGCGTCGCTGCCCACCGGAACGCTGATCTCCAACCGGAACCGGTCCCCGTCGCGCGTCCAGGCCGACGACACCACGCCGCGCGGCGTCTCGATCGAGCCCGAGGCCCACTTCAGATCCCGCACCGCCTGCGGCTCGAACCGTATCCGCTGAAATCCCGGCGCCACCGCATCCGGATTGATCCCCGCCAGCGCCGTGTAGAACCACGCCCCGATGCTCGCCAGCGCCGCGTGGTTGTGAGAGTTCGCCGAAGGCCCCGTGCGGAGTTGCCAGACTTCCCACATCGTCGTCGCGCCGTTTTCGGCCATGTATCCCCAGCTCGGATAACTGGTCTGCGCCGCCAGGTCGTAGGCCAGGTCCGAGCGGCCCGAGCGCGTCAGCAGCGGGAAGAGGTATTTGGTTCCCACCACGCCCGTCGACAGGTGCGCGTTGTTGCCGTATACGATATCCGCCGCCAGGTCTGCCATCGCCGTGGCGCGAAAGCCTTCCGGCATCATGTCCAGAAACAACGGCAGCGCCAGCGATGTCTGCGACCCGCTGCCGTAGGTCCCGCTGTATGTGTTGAAGTACGTCCGGTGGAACGCGTCCCGAATCGACGCGCCCAGCTTCTGGTAGGTCACCGCGTCTTCGGTCCTGCCGAGCACCATCGCCGCGCGCGTCACGATGTCCACGCTGTAGCAGTAATAGAAGGTCGAAACCAGGTCGCCCGGCGTCTTCCCCGGCGACACCCAATCGCCGTAGGAGTAATACCCGACGATCCCGTCCTTGGCGCGGCTGGTCAGGTAGTCCGTCCACGCTTTGATGCCCGCGTAGTGCTGCTCGAGCACGTTGGCATCGCCGTAATACAGATACAGGTACCAGGCCAGTAGAGGATAGGCCGCGCCCCACGCCGGGTCCGCCGGCCGCCGCCCCGCCCGGTACGGCACCGTGTCCGGAATCGTCCCGTCCGACATCTGCACGTCGCGGATGTTTCGCAGGAAGTTCGTGTAGAACGCTCCCATGTCGTAATTGAAGATGGCGCTCTCGGCCGCCAGGTGCGCGTCTCCCAGCCACCCCATGCGCTCGTCGCGCTGGTTGGACTCCGTCGGGATGCCGTGCAGGTTCGTGCGCACGCCCCACTGCACCATGCGCTGAATCCGGTTCAGCACCGGGTTGGAGGCGGCGAAGCCCCCGGCCGGCCGCACATCGCTGTGCACCACGCGCGCGACGATGTCGCCGGGCCTGGGCGTCGCCGGGAGTCCCGTCACTTCGACATAGCGGAAGCCGTGATAGGTGAACCGGGGCTCGTACTCCTCTTCGCCGCCGCCCTTCAGGATGTACACGTCGGTGGCCTTCGCCCCGCGCAGGTTCTCGGTGTTCAATGAACCGTCCGGATACAACAGTTCCCCGTGGCGCAGCTTCACGGCCGTTCCGGCGGGTCCGCGCACGCGCAGCCGCACCCAGCCGCTGACGTTCTGGCCCAGGTCGAAGACGTAGGCGCCCGCACGCGGGCTGGTCATCGCCAGCGGCGTAATCGTTTCGATCACCCGGATCGGCGGCATGGTCTGCGACGACATCTCGCCCTTGGGAGGCGCACCGGACACGCTCACCGGCTTCCACGGCGTCGCGCTCTTGAACCCCGGCAAGTCCCATCCGGGTGTCTCCAGACGCGCGTCATAGGTTTCGCCCCCATGCACGCTATCGGCGGCGACCGGTCCGCCCGCCGTCGTCCAGGTTGCGTCGGTCGCCACCTCCAGCCGCTTCTCTCCACCCTGCGTGTCGATGTTCATCTGCAAGAGCAGCGCCCGCGCTCCGTACCAGCCCTGCCCCAGCGCCGCCGCCACGACGTTGGCGCCCTGTCTGAGATACGGAGTAACATCGTAGGTCGAGTAGAGCACCCGCCGGTCGTAAGTCGTCCACCCCGGGTCCAGAACGCGGTCTCCCACCTTTTGCCCGTTGATCCGCAACTCGTAGTAACCGAGCCCGCTTACATACGCGCGCGCCCTTACCGGGCTGCCCTTCAGCGTGAATTCCTTGCGAACCTGGTTGGCCCCGGAGATCCACTTACCCTTCCAGTCCTCCTTGCCGGTCAGCCCCATTTCGAACCAGGCCGCTTCGCTCAGCGGGCTCGGACGCTTGGCGCCGTCCCAATAACGTACCTTCCAGTAGTAGCGCTGTCCGCTCGCCAAGGGCTTGCCGTTGTACGGAACCAGGGTCGAATCGGCCGAGGCCACCTGCCCGCTGTCCCACACTTCGCCGGTCTTCACTTCCGGCGTCTGCGAAACCAGGATCTGGAAAGACGACTGCTTCTGCCCGCGTTCGGTGTGCTCCAGTACCCAACTGAAGCGCGGCCGGACCGCGTCCACGCCCATGGGGTTCTCCAGGTACTCGGTTCGCAGACCCGATGGCGCCTGCTGGCCGAAGGCCGCCGCACCACCCGCCGCCAGGCACAAAGAAAAAAGCGCGATCCGTCCTATACGCATCGAGCAACCTCCGCGATGCCGCTACACCAGTTCGACCGTCTGCCCGCGCTCGGGGATGACGGTCTCGATACCGAATTCCGCCTTCAACACCTTCGCCAGCGCGGCCGATTGCGATGGCTCGCCGTGCACCAGAAAAATCTTCTTCAGCCCCTTGGCCATCGGCCGCACCCAGTTGACCAGCTCGCGCTGATCGGCGTGCCCGCTGAGTTCGTTCAACTTGGCGACCTCGGCCCGCAGCCGCACCGCCTCGCCGTAAATCGGCACCTCCAGCGGTTGATCCAGCAGCTTCCGCCCCAGCGTGTTTTCCGCCATGAAGCCCGTCACCAACACCGTGTTCCGGCCGTCCTCGATGTTGTTCTTCAAGTGATGCAGGATGCGCCCGGCCTCGCACATCCCCGACGCCGAAATGATGATGAACGGCCCGCGCAGGTCGTTGAGCGCCTTGGATTCAGACGCCTCCTGCACGTAGCGCAGGTTCTTGAACGCGAACGGGTCTTCGCCCTCCAGCAGGTACTCGCGTGTTTCGGCGTCGTAGCACTCGCTGTGCTTGCGGAAAATCTTGGTCGCCTCGATGGCCAGCGGACTGTCCACGAAGACCGGCGCGGAGGGAATCTTGCCCGCCTTCACCAACTCGTGCAACAGGATGATGAGTTGCTGCGTGCGGCCCACGGCGAAGGCCGGCACAATCACCTTGCCGCCCCGGCCAAACGTGCGATTGACGACATCGGCCAGCTTCCCGGCCACCGCCTCCACATCTTTGTGCAGACGGTCCCCGTAAGTACTCTCCATCAACAGGTAGTCCACCGTGGGCAGCGATTCCGGATCGCGTATGATCGCCTGGTTCGGCCGTCCCACGTCGCCCGAATACACCATACGCACGCGCTTCCCGTTCTCGTGGTAGTGCAGCAGGACCGCCGTGGAACCCAGAATATGTCCCGCGTCGTAGGACTCGTAACTCAAGGCCCCGTCCAGCGCCTTCGGCGTGTGCATCGGCACCGGCTCGAACAGCCCGATCGCCTTCTCGGCGTCTTCGATCGTGTAGAGCGGCCGCACCTCTCCGTCGCCGTTGTGGCCTTGCAACGCCTTTCGCCGCAGGTTGCGTTTGTTCAGGAACGCCGCGTCCTTCTCTTGCAGGAACGCCGAGTCGCGCAACATCGCGCCGCACAGGTCGGCAGTGGCCGGCGTCGCGAAGATGGGCCCCGAGTAACCCTTCTTGACCAGCGACGGAAGGTTGCCGCTGTGATCGATGTGCGCGTGCGAGAGCACCACGCCGTCAATCGAAGCCGGGGCGAACGGAAACTCCGTGTTGCGTTGGAACGCGTCCGCCCGCCGCCCCTGATAGAGGCCGCAATCCAGCAGGTACCGCCGCCCGTTGCACCCGATCTCGTGCATCGACCCGGTGACCGTCTGCACTGCGCCCCAGAAGGTGATTTGCATAACCCTCCAGAATGACACACGACAAACCGGACGTGAGCGCCTGATGCCTCAGCGGCGCATCGCGCCGAGACGGACATCGGCCGTCCGCGCTTGCACGTGCGAGCGGCTCCGCCGGCCCTTTCGCGTGCGCCGCTCGCCCGGCCCTGTCTGACGTGTGGGATACTCGCTGGTCGGAGAGGGCCGTGCAACACCCTGCGGCGATCGAAGCCGCCAGCGCCGGGGACCCTCGAGAGGGAGCCGCCCGTGAAACGAGCGCACCATACGGTTTATGACGTTTTCGCGCTCGCCCTGGCTATGCTCTTCGCGCCGCTCGCCTGCCTCGCGCAAGACGACCCTTGGGACCGTGTGAAGTTGCTGGAGCCGGGCAAGCGCGTGAGCGTGAAACTCACCTCCGGCAAGTCCGTGAACGGCAAGATGGAGGGCTGGAGTCCGGAATCGTTGACCGTGCGCCGCGGCGGCGACTCGATCCGCATCGAAAGATCCGGCATCGACCAGGTCTTCATGGTCACAGGGATGAGCCGGGGCCGCAAAGCTGCCTGGGCCGCGGGGGTCACGGGCGGCGCGATCGGCGCGATAGGGGCCGTGGCGTGTGCCAAAGAAGGATGCAGCCGCGATGAGGCGGGCTTTCTGCTGGCGGGTGCAGCCGTGTACGCCGGTATCGCTGCCGGAGTCGCGGCGCTTTTCCCTCCGCACAAAGAAACGATCTATCTGGCCGAGGTGCCGCTTTCGGACTATTCCGTTCACGTGTTGGGCGCCACCCCCGTGGTCGCCAGCGGGAAAGACATTGAAATCCGCGTCCAACTTCGCGACGCCGCCGGAAAGAGCCTCGCTTCGCCTCGAATCACTCTGCGCGCCCTCGAAATCGTGCCCGCCGGTGGAGCGCCGCCGCGCCCCGCTCGCAACGCCCGCGGAAACGGCTCGGGCGACGCCTTCCGGTATGAATCCGATCTTGGCAACCGGGACGGCTATTCCTATCGCCTGAGTACCGCGGGGTTGCCGCCGGGAGAGTACGACTTCACCTTCCGCGTGGGCTCCGGCACAGCCACCCACCGGCGGCCCTTCCAGATCCGGTAACGCCGTGGGGCTTCGGGCTCCGGCGCTCCCCGCTTACGCCAGCATCTTCGCGATCCGGTCGGCGTCGTTCGGCACCACCACCGGTTGGTTGCCGAAGTTCGATGCCAGTTTCTGCCCGCCGGGAGCGGTCAACTGGCCCGTGTGGTACTTGTAGATGTAATCCGGGTCTTTCAGTAAGTTCCCCGTCAGCACCGCCACCACGTCGGCGTCCTTGGCGATCACTCCCGCCGCGCGCAACTTCACGATTCCCGCCAGCGTGGCCGCCGAGGCCGGTTCGCAGCCGATGCCGCACAACCCGATCTGCGCCTTGGCGTCCGCGATCTCCTGTTCGGTCACCTTTTCGACCACGCCCTTGGAGGCCGTCACTTCGTGCAGCGCCTTGGGCCAGCTCACCGGATCGCCGATGCGGATGGCCGTCGCCAGCGTCTCGGGATGCAGCACGCGCGGCAGCTTCGAACGGTCCGCGCTCTTCCACAACTCGTAGAACGGCGCGGAGCCGGCGGCCTGTATCACCGCCAGGCGCGGGCTCTTGGCGATCAGCCCGAGCGCCAGCATCTCGCGCAGCGCCTTGCCGAAGGCTGAGATGTTGCCCAGGTTGCCGCCGGGCACCACAATCCAATCCGGCGGGTTCCAGTCGCGCTGGTCCATCATCTCCACGATGATGGTCTTTTGTCCCTCGATGCGGAACGGGTTGATCGAGTTCAGTAAGTAGATCCCCAACCTCTCGGCCAGCGTCCGCACCAGCGCCAGGATCTGGTCGAAGTTCGCTTCCACCTGGTAGGTCTTCGCGCCGTACTCCAGCGCTTGCGCCAGCTTTCCATACGAAATGTTGCCGTGCGGGATGAAAATGATGGGCTGCAAGCCGGCCGCGCTGGCGTAGGCGGCCATCGACGCCGACGTGTTCCCCGTGGACACGCAGGCCACCCGCCGCATTCCCAGCCGCACGGCCTGCGACGCCCCGCAGGTCATCCCGTTGTCCTTAAACGAACCAGAAGGATTGAAGCCCTGGTGCTTGAACACCAGCCGGTCCAGCCCCGCGAAGGCGGCCGCGCGCGGAGCGTCGAGCAGCGGCGTGTTCCCTTCCCGGATGGTGACGGCCGCCGTCTCGTCTTCCAGAAACGAAATGATCTCGCGGTAGCGCCACACGCCGCTCTGGTCGAGCGCGGCGTTGCTCATCCGGCGCTCGCGCCACAGCCGCTTAAGCGACGCGGCGTCGGCGGTGCGCCCCGGATAGACGCATTCCAGCAACCCGCCGCAGCGCGGGCAGTTGTAGATCACCTCTGTGACCGGATACCGCGCGCGGCAGCGCGGTTCGAAGCAGGAAAGTTCCGCAGGCATGAATCCTTGATTATAGCGGGCGCCGCCGCGTCTATACTGGTTTCAGCCATGCTTGCCGTACACCTGGAAAAGGGCCGCCTCGGCGTGCGCCGCCGCCCGTGGCCCCAGCGCCGCCCCGGCGAGGCGCTCATCCGCCTGATGACCGCGGGCATCTGCAACACCGACCTCGAGCTACAGCGCGGCTACTACAACTTCCGCGGCACTCCCGGCCACGAGTTCGTGGGCGAGGTCGTGGAAGCGGACCAACAGGTCCTGCTCGGCCGCCGGGTCGTCGGCGAGATCAACCTTCCCTGCGGCAAGTGCGAATGGTGCGCGCGCGGCCTGGGCCGCCATTGCCCGCGCCGCACGACCCTCGGCATCTTCAACCGGCCGGGCGTCTTCAGCGAATACTTCACGCTGCCAGAAGCCAACCTGCACCTGGTTCCCGACAGCGTGACCAACCAGCAGGCCGTCTTCACCGAACCCATTGCCGCCGCCTGCGAGATTCTGGAACAGGTGCGCATCCCGCTGCGGACACCCGTGGCGGTGCTGGGCGATGGCAAGCTGGGCTTGCTGGTCGCGCAGGTGCTTAACGCCCGGCGCCTCGACGTGCGCCTCTACGGCAAGCACAAGGAGAAACTTAAGATCGCGGCGGCGGCCGGCGTCCACACCGCATTGACTTCGGGGAAGCGGCCCGTCGCGGCCTACGACTGGGTGGTGGAAGCCACGGGCTCGGTGGCCGGGCTCACGCAGGCGGTCGCGATGACCCGCCCGCGAGGCACCGTGATTCTGAAATCGACGGTCCACGGCAAGCCGCCCATCGACACTGCGCCCATCGTCGTCAATGAGATCACGCTGGTGGGTTCGCGCTGCGGCCGCTTCGAGCCGGCGCTGGATCTATTGCGAAAGCACAAGATCCGCGTCGACGAGATGATCTCGGCGCGTTTCCCACTCGCCGAGGCCCCGCGCGCCTTCCGCCTCGCCGCCCGCCCGGGCGTCCTCAAGGTGCTGCTCGAGCCGGCGGACTGAGGCAGGGCGGATGGCCGTTTCACCTTGACCGCCCGCCCCGGACTGTGTAAATATTCACTGTAGTGAATAAAAATACAGTCGAAAACGTGCGGAAACTCGAAAACCGCAGCCTCACACGCGACCTCGACCTCACCACCGAGGAGGCCGGCTACCTTGTTGACCTCGCCATCGAAGTCAAGCGAAACCCCGGCGCCTACACCGAGGCGCTCAAGGGCCGCACCCTTTCCCTGCTCTTCGAAAAGCCCTCCCTGCGCACACGCCTCACCTTCGAGGTGGCCGCGATGCAGCTTGGCGGCGGCTCCATCCTATATGAAGGCCCCATCGGCGGGCGCGAGCCGGTGAAGGACGTCGCGCGCAACCTGGACCGCTGGACCAACTGCATCGTCGCGAGAACGTTTCTGCAATCCACGGTGGACGAGCTGCACGCGTGGTCTAAAGTCCCTGTGATCAATGCGTTGAGCGACGTTTACCACCCCTGCCAGGCGCTGGCCGACGTGCAGACGATCAAGGAACAGTTCGGCGGGCTCGCCGGGGTGAACGTGGCGTTCGTCGGCGACGGCAACAACGTGGCGCAATCGCTGCTGCTGACCGCGACGCGGTTGGGCGCCAACGTCTCGGTCGCCACGCCGCCGGGCTACGAACCGAAGGCGGAAATCGTCAAGGCGGCGCGCGAGTTCGGCACCAAGGTGGTCATCACGAATCAACCGGAAGAGGCCGTCGCGGGCGCCGATGCGGTCTACACCGATGTGTGGGCCAGCATGGGACAAGAAAGCCAGAAGGCGGAACGGTTGAAGGCGTTCGGCCCCTATCAGGTAACGGCGAAGCTGATGGCCGCGGCCAAGCCGAAGGCGCGTTTCCTGCACTGCCTGCCCGCGCGGCGCGGCGAGGAGGTCACCGACGAAGTGATCGAGTCGCCGAATTCGGTGGTGTTCGACCAGGCCGAGAATCGCTTGCACGCGCAGAAGGCGCTGTTACTAATGCTCCTATAGTGGCATGCCGGGGGCACGCCCAAGACGGGAATTGAGATATGGCAAAACCTAAAAAAGTGGCGCTCGCCTACTCGGGCGGGCTCGATACGTCGGTCATCATTCCGTGGCTGAAGGAGAACTACCAGTGCGAAGTGGTCGCCGTGTGCGGCGACGTGGGCCAGGGCGGCGAGGAACTGACCGGCCTGGAACAAAAGGCGCTCAAGACCGGAGCGAGCGAAGTCCACGTGGCCGACCTGCGCGAGGAGTTCGTCAGCGAGTACCTCTGGCGCATGGTCCGCGCCGGCGCGGTCTACGAACACAAGTATCTGCTGGGGACCTCCATCGCCCGGCCGTTGCTCGCGAAGCGGCAGGTGGAAGTGGCGCTGCAAACCGGTTGCGACGCCGTGGCGCACGGCTGCACGGGAAAGGGCAACGACCAGGTTCGCTTCGAGTTGACGTACAAGGCGCTGGCGCCGCACCTGCAAGTGATCGCGCCGTGGCGCGAGTGGACGATCCACAGCCGCGAAGACGCCATCGAATACGCCGCCAAGCACAACGTTCCGATTTCGGCCTCGACCACGAAGATCTACAGCCGCGACCGCAACATCTGGCACATCTCGCACGAAGGCGGCGAACTGGAAGACCCGGCCAACGCCGCGCCCGACAGCATCTGGATGCTCACCAAGAGCCCCAAGGACGCGCCGAATACGCCCGCCGAAGTCACGATCGGCTTCGAGGAGGGCCGGCCGGTTTCGATCGACGGCCAACGATACACTTCGGCGGTCAGCCTGCTTGAAACGCTGAACAAGATCGGCGGCGAGCACGGCGTGGGCCGCATCGACCTGGTGGAGAACCGCTTCGTGGGCATGAAGTCGCGCGGCTGCTACGAGACGCCTGGAGGGACGCTGATCCTGGCGGCGTTCCGCGAACTGGAAGCGCTGACACTGGACCGGAGCATCCTGCACTACAAGCAGAAGCTCTCGGTCGATTACGCGGAACTCGTGTACAACGGCTTCTGGTTCACGCCGCTCAGGGAGGCACTGGACGCCTTCGTGGACGTTACCTGCCGACACACCACCGGCGAAGTGACGCTGCGGCTGTACAAGGGCAACGTGGAGCCGGTGTCGCGCAAGTCGCCGTATTCGCTCTATTCGCTCGATATCGCCAGCTTCACCATGGGCGCGAGTTACGACCAGAAGGACGCGCTCGGTTTCATCAACCTGCTGGGGCTGCCCATCAAGATCCGTGCGGCCCTCGCCGCCAAGAAGTGACGCCATGAAACTCTGGGGAGGCCGTTTCGAACATGGTCCGTCGGAGGTCTTCGAGCGGTTTTCGGGCTCTCTGGACTTCGACCGCCGTCTGATCGACGCCGACATTCGCGGCTCGCAGGCGTTCGCGCGGGCGCTGGAGCGCGCGGGGATTCTGACGGCGGAGGAACGGGGCCAGATCGTCGCGGCCTTCGACCGGATTCTGGCGGCGTCAAAGGAGCCCGGCTTCTTCGACAACGCCACCGACGAAGACGTACACACGCTGGTGATACGGAAGTTGAAGGAGACCGCCGGCGCGCTGGCCGATAAGATTCACACGGGCCGCAGCCGCAACGAGCAGGTTTCGCTCGATACACGGATGTGGCTGCGCGGGACAGTGGACGAGACGCGCGCGCTGCTGGTGGAGTTGATGGCGGCGCTGGTGGCGCTGGCGCGGCGCTACCCCGACGCCGTGCTGCCCGGATTTACGCACATGCGGCGGGCGCAGGCGGTGCTGTGGCCGCACTATCTGCTCGCGTATTTCGAGATGTTCGCGCGGGATTGGGAGCGGCTCGGAAGGGCGCGAGGCGCGGTGAATCTACTGCCGCTGGGGTCGGGCGCACTGGCCGGAAGCGGCTTCCCGTTCGACCGCGAGGCGATCGCCGAGGACCTGGGCTTCGAGGGCATCACGCGCAACAGCATGGACGTTTCCGCGGACCGAGACTTCCTGCTGGACTATCTGCACGCGGCGTCGCTCCTCATGCTGCACCTGAGCCGCCTGGCCGAAGACTGGATTCTGTATTCGGGCGAGGAGTTCGGGTGGATGGAACTGGGCGACGGGGTGACCAGCGGATCGAGCCTGATGCCGCAGAAGAAAAACCCGGATTCGCTGGAGTTGATTCGCGGCAAGTGCGGGCGCGTGTTTGCAGCTTATACGTCGCTGTTCGTCACGATGAAGGGGCTGCCGCTCACGTATAACCGCGACATGCAGGAAGACAAAGAGCCGCTGTTCGAAGCGGCCGATCAGGTTGCGGGCGCGCTGGAGATGGCGCGCGTGGTGGTGGAGTCGGCGAAATTGCGGCCGGAAAAGACCGCGGCGGCGGCCGAAGAAAGCTGGGTGGTGGCGACCGACCTGGCCGAGGCGCTCTCGCGCGCGGGGGTTCCATTCCACCAGGCGCATCAATTGGTGGGGCGGCTGGTGTTAGAAAGCGTGCGCGCGGGGAAACGGCCTTCGGATTGGACGGCGGAGGGTCTGGCGGCGTTCGCGCCGGAGTTCACCGAGGACATGGCGCGGCTGTTGCAGCCGGCCGAGGGGATGAAGACCCGCGAGGTGCCCGGAGGCACGGGCCCGGCGGCGGTGGCGTCGGCACTCGAGGAGGCCGAACGCCGGATCGGCGGGATGCGCCCATGAATAAGAGCTACCGGCAGTCGCTGATACTACATCTGATCCGTTCGCGCACGATCAACACGCAGGAAGAACTAGCGCGGGAACTCAAGGCGAGCGGGCTGGAAACCACGCAGGTGACGCTTTCGCGCGACATGCGCGAACTGAGGCTTGTGAAGACGGCCGAGGGTTATCGCGCGATGGAACGGGACCCGGCGGGCCCGACGATCGCGACGGTGGCCGCCAACTACCTTCAGGAAGTGCGCACAGCGCAGAACCTGGCGGTGTTGAAGACCTCGCCGGGCAATGCGAACGCGGTGGCCGTAGCGATCGACCGGCAGAACTGGCCCGAGGTGGTGGGGACGATCGCGGGCGACGACACGGTGCTGGCGGTGTGCCCGGACGAAGCGTCGGCCGAAAAGCTGATGGACCGGTTGCTGGAGCTGAGGTAGGGGGGCTACGCGGCGAGGCGATGCCCGGCGAGCGAGACCTCACCGGGCCGGTGGTTCATCGAGAAGGTCCAGGACCGCCTGTGCCGCGTGGAGCGAGCGCTGTCGGGGCTGCTCTGAAACTTCGACGACTTGAGTTGTACTTAGCTGAAGATCTCCGGCGGATCGCCGCAAGGATGGCCCGGCCGCGTGGATCGGTGGCCACGTCTCCGGCCGACAGGATGACGGCCCGCGCCAAGGCCCGCCACGCGCCCCGCGATCACCCTGGCATCCGGCAACGCACGGAGGAATTCCTTCAGGTTCGCTCTGACTGGCATGCATGGTTCTAGCTTCCAATACTCGTGCGGTCCTTCACATCACTCCCTCTGGCGTCCTGGCGCTCCACGCCCGGCGAAGCTCTGCGGCGCGGCGGCGGCGGGCTGGAGGGCCGTACTCCCTGGCCGGGGGGGAGTCGCATACCCCATCCGACTCAGGATGAGAGACGCGCCGGGCTAGCGCCACTAACTAGAGACACGTCCGGCATGGAGAGACTCGTCCGCCTTCTGGCCGTCTTCGCGGTGACGCTTCCGGTGTGCGCGCAGACCGAGTGCGTGGCCGGCGCACCGTGCTACTCGGCGGTCACGGTGGTGAACGCGGCCAGCGGCGTGCCGGGCGCGCTGGCGCCGAACACGCTCGCCAGCATCTACGGGACGCAACTGGCTTTCGTTGAGCGCGCGATCACGGCCGCCGACATCCTGGGCGGCGTGCTGCCGGTGCTGTTGCCGGGATCGGGCGTGCAGGTGATCGTCGGCGGCATGTACGCGCAGATGTACTATGTTTCGCCCGGCCAGGTGAACTTCCTGGTCCCCGCCACCTTACGCTCCGGGGAGATGAATCTACGGCTGGTAAGGGAGGGCACGGGCGGACCCAGCGTGCGAATCCGCCTGTTGGACGCCGCGCCGGGACTGTTCCAGATGCCCGACGCCAAGGTGATCGCCTCCCACGCCGATTTTTCGGTCGTGACCGAGGAGTCGCCGGCGCGGCCGGGCGAATGGGTGATCCTGTGGGCCACGGGGCTGGGCGCGGTGACTCCGCCGGCCGCCTACGGCGCGATTCCGACGCAGGCGGCGGCGCTCCAGCAGATCGACAAATTCGACGTGCTTCTGGATGGCGAGCCGGTACCCCCGGAACGGATCGGGTACGCGGGCCTCGCACCGGGCTGGGGGGGCCTCTACCAGGTCAACGTGCGGCTTCCGGAAGACACCGGGCCGAATCCGGAGGTTCGGCTAACGGCGGGAGACCAAGCCAGCCCGGTAGCGTTGCGGATTCCCGTGGCCGAGCCCGCCGAGGCGCCGCAATAGCCGCAACGCGCCGCGTCCGAACTGCGTTTCACCCATGTAAGATACAATGTCGGCCAGGAGGGGAAGATGCTTTCCCGTGCAGTCTTGCTAGGTGTCTGTTTGGCAGCGGTGGCGCCGGGCCAGTCCGACCCGGCCGCCGATCCGCCGCCGGCCGCGCTCAAGGCGGAGCCGCCCCGGAAGGCCGATTACGAGATCGCCACGGGCACTCGAATTCCCCTCAGTTTATTGAACAGCGTCAGCACCAAGGGCTCGGCCGAAGGCGACCGTGTCTACCTGGAAACGATCTTCCCGATCTTGAGCGGCGGACGCATCGTGATTCCGCCGGGCAGCTACGTGGCGGGCACCATCACGGAGGTGTCCCGCCCGGGGCGCGTTCGAGGCCGCGGCGAATTGTATCTCCGCTTCGATTCGCTGACTCTGCCGAACGGCGTGACGCGCGACT
>CAZVIK010000049.1:0-22459 GCA_964627045.1 uncultured Solibacteraceae bacterium
CGATGAAGAGATCATTCAAGGCGCAGGCTGATCGCCGCTCATTCCTGAAGGCTGCCGCAGGCGTTGCGGGCGCGGGTTTCTGGGCCGATTCCACCCTGGACGCCGCCGTCCAGAACACACAGCGCAACTCCAACCCGAGCCAACTCAAGATCACCGACCTCCGCGTCGCGGTCCTGGCGAAGGCTCCGTTCACCTGTCCTGTGATTCGGATCGATACCAACCAGGGCATCTCGGGTCTGGGCGAAGTCCGCGACGGCGCCAGCAAGACCTACGCGTTGCTGCTGAAGAGCCGCATCCTGGGGCAGAACCCGTGCAACATCGAACAGATCTTCCGCCGCCTGCGCCAGTTCGGCGGCCACGGCCGCATGGCCGGCGGCGTGGTGGCCATCGAAGAGGCACTCTGGGACCTGGCGGGCAAGGCCTACAACGTTCCCGTCTACCAGATGCTCGGCGGGAAGTACCGTGATCGCTGCCGCTGTTACGCCGACACGCCCGACTCGCCCGACCCCAAGGTCTTCGGCGAGCGCATGAAGACGCGCGTCGAGCAGGGCTTCACCTTCCTAAAAATGGACATCGGAATCAACGCGCATCTGAAAGGCGTTCCCGGCGCGGTCTCCGGGATGCAGACGGTAGAGCGCGGCAGGGAGCACACCTTCACCGGTATCGAGATCACCCAGAAGGGCGCCGAGATCATGGCCGACTACATCATGAAGGTCCGCGAGGTGGTCGGCTGGGAGGTCCCCATCGCCACGGATCATTTCGGCAACATCGGCGCCAATTCCATCATCCGCCTAGGCAAGGCGTTCGAAAAGTGCAACCTGGCCTGGATGGAGGATACCGTGCCGTGGTATCGCACGGACTTATTGAAAGAAATCACGCACGCCGTGGACGTGCCCATCTGCACCGGCGAGGACATATACCTCATGGAGCCGTTCGAGGCGCTTTGCAAGGAGCACGCCGTGGACATCATCCAGCCGGATCTGTCCACGTCGGGGGGCATCCTGGAAACCAAGCGCATCGGCGACATGGCCCAGCGCTACGGCGTCCCCATGGCGATGCACATGGCGGGTTCCCCCGTGTGCTGCTTCGCCAATGTGCACTGCGCCGCGGCCACCGAAGGCTTCCTGGTTATGGAGAACCACTCGGTGGACATCCCCTGGTGGGACAGCCTGGTGGACGGCGTCGAGAAACCGATTCTCGACAAGGGCTACGTGAAGGTGCCCGACGGCCCGGGCCTCGGTATCACGCTCAACGAAGAAGCCATGAAGCAGCACCTGCTCGACAAGAACTACTTCGGCCCCACCGACGAGTGGAACACCGAGCGGTCGCAGGACAACATCTATACGTAGGTCTGAAGACCGCCGATAGCAGGCTCGGCCGGCCCCGCATCGGTCCGGAGGGTGTGACCCGTTCGGAACTCCGGCACCGCGCTCCGCTGTTGCTCCAGGCGTCCGCCTGCTAAGATGGAATTTCGATTTTTGAACCTCTTGAGGAGAAAAGATGGCTTACGTAATCGTAGACACTTGCACCAAGGACAATGAATGCGTGGCGGCTTGCCCGGTGGACTGCATCCACCCGAAGGAAGACGAAGCCGGCTACGCCGAAGCGCCCCAGCTTTACATCCACCCGACCGAGTGCATCGACTGCGGCGCGTGCGTCCCGGTGTGCCCCAGCAATTCTATCTTCATCAAGGACGAACTGCCCGCCGAATTGGCTCACTTCGCCGACAAGAACGCCGCTCACTTCGGGCTGTAGCCGCGGGAGCGAGGACCCGTCCATGACGTTGAGGCTGACGCCCGCCGCCATCACCGACGAGTTCTCGCCGGACCTGGAGATCGCCGCCCGCGCCATCCAAGGCGCGGGCTTCGACTCCGCCGAACTCCGTGTCCTGTGGGGAACCAACGTCCTCGATCTTGCCGACGCGGACCTGGAGCGCGCCGCAGGCGTGCTGAAGGCGCATGGCCTCCGTGTGGTTTCGATCGCGTCTCCGCTCTTTAAGTGCGTTCTGCCGGGCGGGGAGGCGCTCGACAGCCGTTTCGAGCGCGACGTGTTCGGTGCGGTGCACACCTTCGAGGACCAGCCCCGGCTGCTACAGCGGGCCTTCCAGGTGGCGCACCGTTTTGACGCCGGGGTGATCCGCATCTTTTCCTTCTGGCGCATGGCCGATCCCTCCCGCGGCTTCGACCGGATCGTTGAGATCCTGGGAAACGCCGCCCGCGAGGCGGCCCGCGAAGACGTCGTCCTCGGAATCGAGAACGAACACGCCTGCAATGCCGGAACCGGACAGGAGACCGCTGCCCTGCTGCGCGCGGTGAATCACCCGAACCTCAAGGTGGTCTGGGACCCCGCCAACGCCTTTGTTGCCGGGGAGGTCCCGTTTCCGGACGGTTACCGAAAGCTGACGTTGGCCGACATCGCCCACGTTCATGCCAAAGACTGCCGCTTGATCGACGCGAAGCCGAACTGGCTGCCGCTTGGGACGGGCGCGGTGGATTGGAAGGGACACCTGGCGGCGCTGGTCGCCGACGGCTACCGAGGCGCGGTGAGCCTGGAAACCCACTGGTCCGGTCCCAACGGCGACAAGTTTCAGGCGAGCACCATCTGCGCCTGGAACCTTCGCGGCTTGCTGACCTGGTAGTTGGGCGGCCGGGCGGCGGATTAAGACCACCAGGTCAGCCAAGGTGGCAGATGTGCCGGCGGGTGGGGCCTAAGACTCCGCTTCCACCCAGTTGCGCCGCTCGACAAAAGTGGGCGGCTCGTAAGTCTTGCCGTGTTTCAGCCGGAACTCTTCCCAACGGCTGGTCAACAAGAGCATCGGTCCGGCCAGCGCCGCGCTCGCGCGGTTCATGAATCCGAACTCGCGGCCGATGTCCTTGCGGAGCTCGCGCATCTTGGCCCGCACGTTGTCGTTGGTGTTGCGGAATCGCTGTTCCATGGCCCACAGGCACGCGCTGGCGGCGCCGCGCAATTGCCGGGTCTCCCAATGGAAGCGGTCGCGCACGCGGGGCTCGGGATGATCCTTGTACCGCTGCCAGCCCTGCAAGGTGGTGCGCCAGATGCGATAGAGGCTCGGCCCGTTCTTCAAGAAGTCGAGGTTGAAGGCCCAATCCAGGATCTTCTTGGATTCTTCGCGCGGGATGGCGGCGTGCTCGAAGTTGAACTTGTACTGGCCGTGAATGTCGGCCAGATCCACGTCGAGCATCCGGCCCTCTTCGGTCATCTCGTGGAACAGCGGCGTGCCGGGGACCGGTGTGTACAGCATAAACTGGTGAAAATCGGTGTCATGGGACACCGCGTGCTCGATCTCCGGCCGGATGTTTTCCGGAGTGTGATGCTCCAGGCCGACGATCGTCGAACCGAGCAACTTGATGCCGTGTTCCCGAAGTTCCCTCGCCAGCTCCACCGTGTCGGTTCCGCGCAGCTTGTCGTACCCCGACCTGGGCGACTCCAGCCCCATCCACACCCAGGAGATGCCCAGTTCCACCAACTGCTCCATGGTGTAACGGCGAATCGCATTGGCCGACGAGAACACGTAGAACGACCACGCCTTAGAATCCCGCTTCATGTACTCGAGCAATCCCAGCGCGCGGTCGCGGTTCAGCAGGAAGTTTTCGTCCATGACGAAGAACGAGCGGACGCCCAGGGCGGCTTCCATCTCGCACATTACGTCATAGAGTTCGCGGCCCGAATCGTAGAAGTTCAGGTACTTTCCCTTGCCGCCGAAGAAGGCAGAGGTCGTACAGAAGTTGCATCCCATCGGGCAGCCCACCGACGGAATGATCGTGGCAGCCGTGGAGTTGTCGGTGTCGGGGATCTTCACGCCCATCACGTGCAGCCCGAAGCCGGACACGATCTGCGGGTGCCGGATCGGCGCGTCGGGATCTTCGCCCAGGTACCGCCGCATCCAGGAGATGCCGTCGCCGCGCACGATGTGGTCGGCGTCGATCATTTTGTTCAAACCGGGAATCGCCGCCACGTGCCCGCCGACGATGATCTGGGACTTCGGCGAGAGCCGCCGCACCATCTGGCACATCTCGCGGACCTTGCCGACATTCACGATGATCGAAGAAATCCCCACCACGTCGTAATCGTGCGATGTGAGCTCTTTTTCGAACGCCTCGCGGGTGGGAAAGTCCAGGACCGTTGTCGGCGCCGACAGGTTGTGTTGGATCATCATGATCCCCCACGACCGGTGGAACATCCGCAGGGAGAACGCTCCCTGCGCGCGTGTCACCTGGTTGTGGTAAAGCTCCATCGGGTTGATGGCGCGGCTGCCGTACTGATCGTCCTGCGCGTACGGTCCGAAAACGGAACTGAGCAAAACCCGGGCCCGCGGCCCTTTTGGATGGATTTCCATGGAGGCGGTTAACCTGCTGTACTCCCAAGGATAACAGATCGCTGCGCGGGAATGCCGCGATTTCGCATCGCGCCCTGTAACGTTGCACCGCGCCCTTCGTCATCCTAAGCATGGGGGAGGGCGACAGTGGTGTGTGCTAATCTTGGGGCAACAGCTTGGAGAGGCTCATGCGACTGCGTTTAACGGCCGGGCTCGTGGTGTCGCTATTCCTCGGGATTGCGGCCCTTTTTGCGCTGCAGCGCGGCGGGTTCGGCCGATTCGGGCGCGGGATGGAGGACAACCCCGCTCCGGAACCTCCCGACGGTGACGAAAAGACCGAGTTCATTTACACCCGCTTAATGTACCCCTCTGCCGGCCGAGGTGGCCGCTTTGGAGGCTTCGGCGGTTTCGGCGGGCGCGGCGGCGGCTTTGGACGCGCCTGGGCTACGGACTACCCGAAGAACGACCGCCAGTTCCTCCAGGGCGTGCGGAGATTAACTCGGGTTCACGCACGCTCCAAGGAAAGCGTCGTCGATCTGGATACCGACGACATTTTTAACTACCCATGGATTTACGCCGTCGAAGTCGGGCAATGGTACCTTTCCGACGCACAGGCGGCGAAGCTTCGCGAGTACCTGCAGCGCGGCGGCTTTCTGATGGTGGACGACTTCCATGGGACCTATCAGTGGGAAGTCTTCATGGCGAGCATGTCGCGCGTGTTTCCGGACCGCCCCGTGGTGGACATCGAAAACCGGGACGCCATCTTCCACGTTCTCTACGACCTGGACGAACGGTTCCAGGTTCCCGGCATCGCGCCGCTATCCCGCGGCGTGACTTACGAAGACGACGGCATCGAAGCCCGCTGGCGCGGCATCTACGACGACAAGGGGAGAATCATGGTCGCCATCTGCCACAACATGGATCTGGGCGACGCCTGGGAATGGGCCGACGATCCGACCTATCCGGAGCACTACGCCTCGCTGGCGTACAGGATCGGAATCAACTACATCATCTATGCGATGACGCACTAGGCCCTTTGCCGCGCCGCCGGGTCACGCGGGCGGACAGGGAGCGCGATGTTCGAAATATTGTTCAAGTATCCGCGAACGGTTTTTGCCAAGGGCGATTTCGTCTTCCTGGCGCGGTGGCCGGTGTGGCTGTTGATCGTGGCGATCCTGGCGGCAGCGGCCGGTCTCGGCTATCTGCTCTGGCGCAAGCGCGGCACCCTGTCCCCCGCGTTGACCGGCTGGCGGCCGGCGGCCATCTGGGCGCTGCAAGCGTGCATGGCGGCGCTGCTGCTCGCCATGCTCTGGCACCCCGCCATCAGCGTGTCCACTTTGAAGCCGCAGCAGAACGTGGTCGCGGTTGTCTTGGACGATTCCCGCAGCATGGCGTTGTCCGAGGATGGCAAGTCGCGGATCGGACAAGCCCGATCCACTTTGGATGGCGGGCTCGCCTCCGCCCTGGAAAACAAGTTCCAGGTCCGCCTCTACCGCTCCGGCGAGGCTCTGGAGCGGATTCAGAAGCCGGAACAGGCTACCGGCGCCGCTTCGGTCACCCGTCTAAGCGACGCCCTGAAACAGATCGCCTCCGAGGCGAGCAGCCTCCCCATCGGTGCGGTGGTGTTACTCAGCGACGGCGCGGAAAACAGCGGCGGAATCGACCGCGCCGCCATTGCCGAGATCCGGCGCTATCGCATCCCTGTGCACACGGTGGGCTACGGACGGCTGGCCCCGAATCGCGACGTCGAAATCACCGATGCTGTGGCGCCGCCGCGCACGTTGGCCGATTCCCGTATCGCTGCCCAGGTGACCGTGAGACAGCACGGCTTCCGCGACCGGCAGGCCCGGCTCACAATCTCCGACGGAACCAAGACGCTGGCCACGCACCCCTTCACCCTGCGCGCCGACGGCGAGCCGCAGACCGAGACCGTGCTTTTCAACGCCGGAATCGCCGGCGCCAAAGCCCTATCGATCACCGTGGACCAGCTTGACGGCGAGGAGAACAAGAACAACAACACCATCACACGCCTGGTCAACGTCGAAGCCTTCCGGCCGCGAATCCTCTACATCGAGGGCGATCCGCGTTGGGAGATGAAGTTCATCCGGCGCGCCACGGAGGAAGACCGCAACAAGATCTACCGCCAGGGCCTGGACCCCGGCGATCCCAAAGAACTGGAGCAAGGATTCCCTGGTACCGCGGAAGACCTGTTCCGCTACCAGGGTTTGATCCTTGGCAATGTTGAAGTGTCCTATTTCACGCCGGCGCAGCAGGAGTTGATTCGCGAGTTCGTGGACCGGCGCGGGGGCGGCCTATTGTTTCTCGGCGGCCGGGAGACGCTTTCCGACGGCGGCTACGCGGCTTCGCCGCTTGCCGAACTGGTGCCGTTGGAACTTCCCGCTCGCAAAGGCACGTTCCATCGCGACCCCGCGCGCGTCGCCCTCACCAACGCCGGGCGCGACAGCCTGCTGTGCCGCCTGGTCGAACAACCGGAAAAGAACGCCGAACGTTGGCGCTCGTTGCCGGCGCTGGCCGATTATCAGGAACTGGGCGAGGCCAAGCCCGCCGCGCTGGTGCTTGTCGAAGGCGAAACGCAAACCGGGCGGCGGTTCCCGCTCCTGGCGATCCAAAACTACGGGCTCGGCCGGACGGCGGTCTTCGCCACCGGCGGAAGCTGGAAATGGAAGATGTTGCAGGAGCATACCGACACGACGCACCAGGTCTTTTGGCATCAGCTTTTGCGTTACCTGGTGGCGGACTCCGCGCGCCCGGTTTCGGTGACTACGCCCAAGCAGGTGCTCTCCGACCAGAGCGCGATTCCACTGCGCGTCGTGGCCCGCGACAAGGGGTTCACGCCAATGTCCGACGCCAAGGTGGATGCGCACATCCTCGGGCCGGAGGGGCTTTCCGCGTCCATGGAGCTCACGCCGTCGCCCACCGAGCCGGGTTTGTTTGAAGGCGAGTACACCGCCGAGAAGCCGGGTTCCTACCTGATCGAAATCGCCGCCACGCGCGGGACCGAGTTGATCGGCAACGATGTGCTCACGGTGCGCCGCGAAGACGGCGTTGCCGAGAACTTCCGGACCGAGCAGAACCGCGAGTTGCTCGAAAAGCTCTCCGAGGAAACCGGTGGCTCGTACTTCACGCCGGACAACGCCAGGAAGCTCGCCGACGAGGTTTCGTATTCGGAAGCCGGAATCACGACACGCCAGATGCGGGATCTATGGGACATGCCGATCGTCTTCCTGGTCCTGATCCTGTTGCGCGGAGCCGAGTGGCTGGTGCGAAGGAGGTGGGGAGCGGTATGAGACTTGCGATTCTGGCGCTGGCCTCGGCACTGTCGCTCCCGGCTGCGACACACTACATTACCGTCGCCGGACTCGGCGGCGAGCCTGACTACGAGCAGAGGTTCGCCGATTGGGCACAGACCATCGGCAAGGTCCTCCGCGAAAGCCGCATTGAAGCCCGGACCGAAATTCTGTCTGGCGCCCAGGCCACGCGCGAAAAGCTGAAAGCCGTGCTCGAGCAGGCCGTCGCCGATTGCGGGCCGGCCGATGCGTTCGTCCTGATGCTCATCGGTCACGGCTCGCACGACGGCTACGACTACAAGTTCAATCTTCCGGGCCCCGACATCTCGGCGGCCGAGCTGGCTGCCATCCTCAACCGTCTCCGCGCCGGGCGCCAGCTTGTCGCGGTGATGACCAGCTCGAGCGGCGGCGCGTTGGAAGCGTTGCGCCGCGAAAACAGGGTGCTCATCGTCGCTACCAAGAGCGGTACACAGAAAAACGCTACGGTTTTCCCCCGCTATTGGGCCGAGGCGTTGCGCGATCCCTCCGCCGACACCGACAAAAACGAGGCCATCACGGCGCTGGAGGCCTATCGTTTCGCGGCGCAGAAGACCGCGGCGTTCTACGAATCGCAGAAGCGCCTGGCCACCGAACACCCGCTGCTCGAGGACACCGGCAAGGGAGAAGGCATCCGCAATCCTTCCACCGAAGAGGGGCAGGGGAAGCAAGCCGCTGCCTTCACTCTCTTGCGCTTCGGCGCTGCGCAGGCCGAGGCGGCCGACCCCGTCAAGCGCAAGCTTTTCGCGCGCAAAGAAGAGCTTGAGTCGCAGATCGACATGCTCAAGTACCAGAAGGCCGCCATGACCGCCGCCGAATACAAAAAGCAGCTCACCGCGCTCCTTCTGGAACTCGCCCGCACGCAGGAGGAACTCGAGAAATGATCCTGCGCGCCGCGCGCCTGTGCATCCCGATGCTGTTGACAGGCGCGCTGTGTGCGCAGACGCTGGATCGTTGCCGCGAGTTGCGGCGCACCGGCCGCCTCCAGGAAGAGATGCGCTGTTATCAGCCCCTGGCCGCGAGCGCCGACGCCTACATCCGCGCCGAGGCCCTGTGGGCACTGGAACGCTATCGCGACGCCAACGAGGCGTTCCGTGCGGCTACCGAAGCTCAGCCCAAGAACGCGGATTACCGCGTCCGTTGGGGCCGTTTTTATCTCGACCGGAAGCAGAACAAGGATGCGGTGGACCTTTTCGCGGAGGCTCTGGAACTCAAGCCGGACCACGCGGGCGCGCTCGTGGGCATGGCCCTGGCCGCTTCGGAAGGCTTCGACGCCGCCGCCATCCAGATGGCCAACAAGGCGCTCGCCGCCGACCCCAGACTCGTCGAGGCGCGGGTTCTGCTGGCCTCCATGGCGCTGGAAGACAGCAACCCGCGCAAGGCGATCGAAGAGGCGGACAAGGCGCTCGCCGCCGATCCGGATTCCCTCGAAGCCCTTTCGATCAAGGCCGCCGTCGATCTGCTCGACGACAAGCCCGGGACGTCGTTTCTGGCGCGCATCTTGAAGCTGAACCCCGCCTACGGCGAGGTCTATGCGACCGCGGGACGCTTCTTCGTGTTGAATCGCCGCTACGAGGAGGGCATCGAGCTTTACCGCAAAGCGATCGAGTTGAATCCGCGCCTGCACAAAGCCCGCGCCGAACTCGGCCTCAACCTGATGCGCCTGGGCCACGACGAGGAAGCCCGCAAGCTGTTGGTCGCCTGCTACGAAGCGGGCGAGACCTATCCGGCCGTCGGCAATCCGCTGCGCCTGCTGGACAGCTACAAGAACTTCCGCTACATCCGGCGCGGCAACATCGTCCTGAAGCTGCATCAGAAAGAGGCGGATCTTCTGGAGCCTTTCGTCGCCGCCGAACTGGAACGTGCCATGGCGTTCTACGAGAAGAGGTACCAGATGCGCCTGGACCGTCCCGTCCAGCTTGAGGTCTACCCGGACCACGAGGACTTCGCCGTGCGTATTCTCGGCATGCCCGGCATGGGCGCGCTAGGCGTCACCTTCGTGAATGTGATCGCCATGGACAGCCCCACCAGCCGCAAGCCGGGCGAGTATCACTGGGCCAGCACGCTCTGGCACGAACTGAGCCACGTCTATACGCTCGCCGCCACGCGCCAGCGAATGCCGCGCTGGTTCACCGAGGGACTTGCAGTCTACGACGAAACCGCCGCCTCGCCCGAATGGGGAGACCGCATCAGCCCGCACGTGATCCTCGCCATCCGTGACAAGAAGTTGCTTCCCGTGGCCGAATTGGACCGGGGTTTCGTGCATCCCACCTATCCGGACCAGGTGATCGTTTCCTACTTCCAGGCCGGCCGCGTGGTGGCATTCATTGAGGAGAAGTGGGGATTCGCCAAACTTCTCGGCTTGCTGCGCGACTACGCCGCTTTGAAGGAAACCCCCGAGGCCGTCCGCAACAACCTGGGCGTGGAGCCGGCGGAGTTCGACAAACAGTTCGTGGCTTGGGTGGAAGCGCAGACGAAGACCACGGTCGATGGTTTCGAAAACTGGAAGAAGGGGATGCAACGCATCGCGGAACTCGTCAAGGCGGACAAGCACGACGACATCCTCCGCGAAGGCCCCGTGGTGCGCGATCTGTATAAGGAGTTCGTCGAGGACGGGAACCTGTACGTCGTCATCGCCGGCGCGCATCTTGCCAAGGGCGACAAGAAATCGGCCGCCGCCGAACTGGAGCGCTACGCGCGGGCTGGCGGCAAGGACCCCGAGCCCCTCAAGCAACTGGCCGCGCTCTATGAGGAACTCAACCAGCCGGACCAGGCCATCCGCGCGCTTACCCGCGTCAATTACATCTACCCGAAGGACGAAGCCCTGCACCGCCGCCTGGGAGCGCTTCTGTTGGCGAAGTCGGACGCGGCGGGCGCGATCCGGCAGTTCCAGGCGCTGGTGGCCATGCAGCCGCTCGACCAGGCCTCCAGCCGTTACAACCTCGCCACGGCCTACCGGCTCGGCAACCGCCGCGAGGAAGCCCGTGAGCAGGTGTTGTTGGCCCTGGAGGCCGCGCCGGGATATCGCCCGGCACAGAAGCTCTTGCTCGAATTGAGCCAGTAGGAATCGAGGATGCACAGCGAAATGTCGCCACAAACACTCACGCAGCTCGACGCAGCCGAACTGAGGCACAGGATTGAGCGGTTCCAGCAAGCCGAAGGCAGAATCGTCCAGGAGGTCCACAAGGTCATCGTGGGCCTGGAGGACGTCATCGAACAGGTTCTCATCTCTCTATTCGTCGGCGGCCACTGTCTAATCACCGGCATGCCCGGCTCGGCCAAGACACTGATGGTCCGCACCATCGCCCAAACGCTCGGCCTGGTGTTCAAGCGCATTCAGTTCACCCCCGACCTGATGCCCTCCGACATTACCGGCACCGACATCATCGAGGAGGACATGACCACGGGCCACCGCGCCTGGACCTTCGTGCCCGGCCCCATCTTCACCAACGTCCTGTTGGCCGACGAAATCAACCGCACACCGCCCAAGACGCAATCGGCCTTGCTCGAAGCCATGCAGGAGCTCTCCTGCACGGTGCGCGGGAATCACTACACCATCAAGCCGCCGTTCTTCGTGTTGGCGACGCAGAACCCGCTTGAACTGGAGGGCACCTATCCGCTGCCCGAAGCGCAGTTAGACCGCTTCCTGTTCAACACCATGCTCGACTACCTCTCCGCGGAAGAGGAGATGCAGGTTCTCGACCTGACCACTACCACCAAGTCGGCGCAGCCGCAGGCCGTCACCAGCGCCGAAGAGATTCTCGAATTCCAGCGACTGGTGCGCATGGTGCCCATCGCCGATTCGGTCGCCCGCTACGCCGTGGATCTCACCCGCGCCACGCGCCCGGCCGACCCCTCAGCCCCGGATTTCGTCAAGAAGTACGTGAATTTCGGCGTCAGCGTGCGCGCTGCCCAGTTCCTGACGCTTTCGGCCAAGGCCCGCGCCCTGATGAAGCGGCGCTACCACGTCACCTACGAGGACATCCGTGCGCTGGCCATCCCCGTCATGCGCCATCGCCTGTTGCTCAACTTCTTCGCCGAATCCGACCGCCTGAAGTCCGACGACATCCTGCGGCAACTGCTCGACCATATGCAACCGCCCGGAGGCGCATAGACGTGTCCCAGCGATACCTGAGCCCCGAAATCCTCGCCGGCATCTCCGGCCTCGACCTGGTTGCCAAGACCGTGGTCGAAGGTTTCATTGCGGGACTGCACCGCTCGCCGGACTTCGGTTTCAGCCAGGAATTCGCCGAGTACCGCGCCTACAGCGAGGGCGACGACCTTCGTCACGTCGATTGGAACGTCTTTGCGCGCACCGAACGCTGCTATCTCAAGCGTTACCGCGGCGAGACCAACACGCGCCTGACCCTGCTGGTGGACGCCAGCGCCTCAATGGGCTACGGTTCGCATCGCGTCAACAAGCTGGAGTTTTCCCGCTACCTGGCCGCGTCGCTTTTCTATATGGCCCACCAGCAGCGCGATGCCGCTGGCATGATCGTTTTCGACGACGAGGTCCGCAACCATCTGGTCCCTTCCTCGCGCCACGGCCAGTTGGTGCGCCTGCTGCACGCGCTGGAGCGGATCGAGCTTGGCACGCACACCAATTACCAGAAGCCGTTTCTCCATTTCCAGCAGTTCCTCTTCCGCCCTGGCATCGTCGCGGTTATTTCGGACTTTTACGCCGACCCGGATCTGGTTACCAAGACCATCGAGCCGCTGCGGTTCCGCGGCAACGAGATCATCCTGTTTCACGTCCTCGATCCCAGGGAGATCCAGCCTGCCTTCAACCGGCCGGTTCTTTTGGTCGACATGGAAAGCCAGGATGCGATGGACGTGTCTCCCGAGTACGCGCAATTGGAGTACCGCGCCAAGATCGATGCGCATGTGGAGGCCCTCCGCGCCAGCGCCAAGCGCGCGGGCATGGACTATTTCCTGCTCGATACCAGCCGTCCGCTGGACCAGGCGCTGCGCGAATACCTGGTGCTTCGTGAAGGGAGGATGTAGCGATGGGTTTGAGCGCACCCTGGTTCCTGGCGGGGTTGGCGGCCGTCGCGCTGCCGGTCTACTTCCATCTCCTGAAGAAACACCGCAGCAATCCGCTCCCCTTCAGCAGCCTGATGTTTTTCGAGCGCCGGACGCAAAGCTCCATCCAGCACCGCCGTCTGCAATACCTTCTCCTCTTTTCGCTTCGCGCGCTGTTGCTGATCCTCCTGGCCTTGGCCTTCGCCGGACCGTTTATCAACGGCGGCCCCATCGCGGCGGGCGGTGGCGACAGGCTGACGGTGCTCGCGATCGACAACTCGTTCAGCATGCGGCAGGGTTCGCACCTGGATGACGCCAAACGCCAGGCGATGCAGGTTCTCGCCGGGCTCGCCGCCAACCGGCAGGCGCAGGTGCTCTCCTTCGCCCGCAACGTGAGCTTGATGAGCGAGGCCACCTCGGACCAGGCTGCCCTGCGCGGCGCGGTCGCAGCCATCGGGCCCACCGACTCGCGCGGCACTTACGGCGACCTGGCGCTCGCCTTGCGCAGCCTCGCGCAGTCTTCTTCGGTGCCCCTCGAAGTCCACCTGTTCAGCGACCTTCAAAAAAGCTCAATGCCCGCCGGTTTCGCCGAGTTGGCGCTCCCGCCCGGCGTGACCCTGAAACTCCACCCTCTTTCGGACAAGGTGCAGCCCAACTGGGCCGTTGAGTCGGTCTCCGCTCCGCCGCGCGTGGACGACAAGGGTAAGGCCAAGGTTCAGGCGACGATCTCCGGATACGGCACCCAGGCCGCTACTCTGCGCGCATCGGTGGCAATGAACGGTCGGGTAGTGGAAACCAAGCCGGTCGATGTTCCCGCCGGAGGTCGTGCCACGATCGAATTCGCCGCATTCGACGTGCCCCACGGCGTGAATCGCTGCGAGGTCCGAATCGAGTCCGGCGATTCCTTCGCCGCCGACGACCGTTTCCTGTTCGCCGTTGAGAAGTCCGATCCGGTTCGGGTGCTTCTTGTCCACGAACAGCGCGACACCCGCTCGCCACTCTATGTGAAGGCCGCGCTGGACTCGGCGTCGCAGTCGGCGCTGTCGATCGAGCCGCGAACTCCGTTCGACCTTTCCTCGGTCTCCCCGGCGAGCTACGGCTTCGTGATTCTGTCCAACGTCTCCTCGGTTCCGGGCCCGTTTGAGGAAGCCTTGAAGAAGCACGTGCGCGCCGGCGGTTCGGTCCTGATCGCGCTGGGTCCTTCGTCGGCGGCGCGGGGCCGCGTTCCGGTGCTGGATGCCAAGGTTCTCGAGTCGCGTTACACGTCGCGGGAGGGGCAGCGCTTCCAGGCCGTCGATTGGCTGGACACCGCGCATCCCTCCATCCTGCGCGCCAACCGCTGGCAGGGCGTCAAGTTTTATCAGTTGGTCCGCGTCGAAGAAGCGGGTCTTCGTGTGCTCGCCCGCGTGGCGGACCAAACCCCCGCGCTTCTGGAAAAGCAGGAAGGCTCCGGGCGGGTGCTGTTGTTCGCTTCGACGCTCGACAACATCTCGAACGACTTCCCGCTCCACTCGGCCTTCGTCCCCTTCATCGAACAGACAGCCCGCTATTTGAGCGGTCTCGACGAGGGCCGCGGCGGTCTTCCCGTCGATTCCTACTACGAGCTTCGCCGCTCGACCCAGGGCGGCGGCTCCGTCGACGTCCTCGACCCGGAAGGCGGGCGCGTGTTGGACCTCACCGGGACCTCGCAGGCGCTCGGCTTCACGCTCGCGCAGGAAGGGTATTACGAGATCCGCCGCGGAACCGGGCGCCGTGAACTGGTCGCCGCCAATGCGGACCGCCGCGAGTCCATCTTCGACCCCATCCCGTCCGAGACGCTGTCGCTGTGGCAGAACACGGGAGAAGGGCAGGTGGCCTCCGGCGTGGGAGCGCTCGCCGAATCCCGTCCGAACCCGATTTGGTGGTACGTGCTTTTCGTCGCGTTTCTGTTGGCTCTGGCCGAGTCCTATGTGGCGGCCGGATATCTGTCGGTGAAGAAGGAGGCGGCATGAGTCCTCTGGAACTGCTCAACCAGTATCTGGCGCGGCTGGAATCGCGCTTCCGTTGGATGGCACTGGCCCGTGGCGCGGCGGTCGTTGCCGCGGCCGCGCTGGCGGCCACCGTCGTTCTGGTGGCGGCGTCCAATTGGATGGCGTTTTCCCAGCGCAGTGTCACCGGAAGCCGCGTGGCGCTGTTTTTGACGCTTGCCTTCGCTGTGGCCTTCGGCATTGTGGCGCCGCTGCTCCGGCTCAGCCGCCGCAACACCGCGCGTGCCGCCGAGGCCCGCGTGCCGGACTTCCAGCAGCGCCTGGTCACCATCGCCGAGCGCGAGGACGACCCTTCGCAGCGCCCCTTCCTCGAACTGCTGGCCGCCGACACGCTTCCCGCGATCGAACGGGCCGAACCGCGCCGCATCGTCGGCACTCCGGTTCTGGCGGGCTTTCTTTCCGGTGCAGCGGTGGGCATCGGCGTGCTGGTGTGGCTGATACTGGGCGCTTCGGGTTTCCTCGGGTACGGCTCGCGGCTGTTGTGGGCCGGACCGCCGCGCGATAAGAGCGCCGCCCCAGCTTTTTACGACATCGTCGTCGAACCCGGCGACAAAACCGTCCGCCGCGGCGCCAGCCAGAACGTGACGGCGCGCCTGGTCGGTTTCGAGTCTCCCGACGTCCGTCTTTTTGCGAAGTACCGCGATTCGGCCAAGTGGGAAGAGGCGCCTATGCTGCCGCAGCCCGGCAGCCTCCACTATGAGTTCCTCTTCGCCGGCCTTCCGGAAACCGTGGAATACTACGCGGCCGCCGGCCGGCTTCGTTCCAAGACCTTCACGCTTTCCGTGATCGACTTGCCGAACGTCAAGCGCATGCGCGTCACCTACCGTTATCCGAACTGGACGGGCCTCGCGCCCGAAACCGAAGACCCCGGCGGCGATCTGCGCGCCGTCGAGGGAACCCAAGCCGAACTCGCCATCGAAACCGACCGGCCGCTGACCTCGGGCGAACTCGTCATGGAGGATGGCAGCAGCCTGCGCCTTTCCAAGGGGGAGGGGAATTGGGTCACCGCGCAGGTCCGGATCGACAAAGACAGTTCCTATTATGTCGCCGCGCGGGAACAGGGAGAACAGGTTCGCCTCACCGACGACTACTTCATCGAGGTCCGGCGCGACCAGGAGCCGGTTGTTCGCATTACCCGCCCGGGCCGCGACGCCAAGGTTACTCCTATTGAGGAGGTGGTCATCGCCGTCGATGGCGCCGACGACTACGGCCTACAGGATCTCAAGCTGCACTACTCGGTGAACGCTGGTCCCGAAAAGACCGTATCGCTTCTCAAGCAGAAGAACGCCCGCGACGGCGAGGGCAACGTGCTCCTCGCGCTGGAGGACTACAAGCTGGTCCCGGGCGACCTCATCTCCATATACGCCACGGCCGCGGATGCGCGCCAGTCCTCGCGAACCGACATGTTTTTCATCGAGACCCAGCCCTTCGAGCGCGAGTACACCCAGTCGCAGCAGATGGGCGGCGGCGGTGGCGGCGGAGGAGGCGAGGAGGGCGGCGGTGAGCGGGAAGGCCAGATTTCCCAGCGTCAGAAAGAGATCATCAGCGCAACCTGGAACCAGCTTCGCAGTACTTCCAAAGACAAGCAGGCGGCGGCCGAAACCGCACAGTTCCTCGCCGAAACCCAGGCCAAGCTGCGCGACCAGGCGCAGTCGCTTTCCGCCCGTATGGGACGGCGCGAGCTCTCGGGGCAGAACCAGGAGTTTCAGGACTTCGGCAATCAGATGCAGGAAGCCGCTAAGGATATGTCGATCGCGGCCGAGCGCCTGAAGTCTTTGAAGTGGAAGGAAGCTCTGGAGCCCGAGCAGCAAGCGTTACAGCACTTGCTCCGCGCCGAAGCCACCTATCGCCAGATCCAGGTGGCCTTCGGCAATCAGGGCGGACGGCAGGGCGGCGGTGGGGGGGGTGGAGGCGGCGCGCAACGCGACCTGGAAAACCTGTTCGACCTTGAGCTGGACACCGAACGCAACCAGTACGAAACAGGCCAGCAGGCCTCGGCGGGCGGCGCCAGCCAGCGCGCGCGCGAAATCGATGAGGCGCTGCAACGCCTCGAACAGCTCGCCCGCCGTCAGCAGGAGTTGGCCGCGCGCAACCGCGAGCCTCAACAGTCCTTCCAGCAGCGCTGGCAGCAGGAACTTCTGCGGCGGGAAGCCGAACAACTCCAGCAGCGGATGGAGCAGCTTTCGCGCAACAGCGGGCAAGGGCAATCCACCGGGCAGGGCGGCCGCTCGCAGGCCGACGCCCGTTTGGACCAGGCTCTGAGCCGCCTCTCGCAGGCGACCGAGGATATGCGGCGCGCCGGGAACAACCAGGGGCAAGCCGATTCCCGCCGCGCGGCGGAGCGCCTTCGCGAAGCCCAGGATCTGATGCGCGGCATGCGCGGAGACCAGGCCAACCAGCAGCTCGACGACCTTGCGCGCCGCTCCGAACAACTTGCCGCGCAGCAGCAGGATTTCCAGAATCGCATGCGCCAGGCGCTGGGAAACCAGCCGGATCCCACGAGCTACTTGCGGCCCGATTCGGGCGCCAAACTGGAGCAATCGCGAAAGCTCGCCGACGAGCGTGATCAGATGGTCGAGGAACTCGCGCGTCTCCAGCGGCAAATGCAGCAGGCCTCCCGCGATCTGGCAGGCAGCCAGCGTGATGCGGCTTCGCGCGTTCGCAACGCCCTTGGCGACCTCCAGCAAAACGAGGTCGAGACACGCATGCGCTATAACAACGACCTGTTGCGACGCGGGTACGGCACCTATGCTGTGCCCAGGGAGGAGCCCATCACCTCGGGGCTGAACGAGCTTCGCGACCAACTCCGCGCGGCGCGCGGCGCGCTCGACCGTACTTCGCCCGAACGCGGGAACCAGGAGCAGGCCCTCGCGCGGCTCGAACAGTTGCGCAACCGGCTTCAGGAGATGACCGGCCGCTCCGGCCAGCAGCCGGGCCAGCGCGGGCAACAAGGGCAGCAGGGGCAGCAGGGGCAACAAGGGCAGCAAGGGCAGCAAGGGCAGCAAGGGCAACAGGGACGTCAGGGCCAGGACCAGGGCGGACGCCCGAACGAGCAAGGTCAGGGTGGCGGACAGGGCCGAGGCCAGGCCCAGGGACAGGCGCAGGGTCAACCGCAGGATCGCGGCCAGGGGCAGGGAGGCCGTGGAGGCGGTGGCGGCGGCGGGCGCGACGGACAGCCGCAGGACATGGACCGCCTCGGTACAACGGGCGGGATGCGCCAGCAGGGCGGCAGCGACTACTTAGGATTCGACCGCTCGGCCATTAACCGGGGCGACCTTCGCTTCGGTCAGCTTCCGAGCGAAATTCGCGCACCCAGCGACGCCGACCTCGCCCGCATGTACCAGGAGAGCATGCGTGACTTCTCGGCTCTCCGCGAGTCGCTCAGCGGAACTCCGGCCGGTACGCGCGACATACAGGACCTTCTCGAGGAGATGAAGCGCCTCGATCCGAGCCGCTTCCCTGGAAACCCCGAGTTGCTGGAGCGCATACGCGCGCAGATCCTACCCGCGCTCGAACAGATGGAGGTTCAACTCCGGCGCGAAACCGGCGAGGATAGCGGGCAGGTGCGCAGTTCCGGTTCCGAATCGGTGCCGCCAGGCTACTCTGGCGCGGTAGCCGATTACTTCCGCCGCCTCGGCAAGTCGAAGTAGGGTTGCGGCCGGAGAACCCCCGACGCGAATCCAATTGTCACGCGGGGGCCTTCAGGCCGCGCAGGGCTTTGGCCCTGCCCGGACACGCCCTCCCATCTGAAGTGGAGCGGGCCGTCAGGCCTTAGATGTGGTCAGCCTTGGCCACGCCTTCGACGCCCGTTTTCTCTGCGCCTTGGCGCCAGGCCCCTCGCGTAGCGCGCGAACTCCGGCGCTGGAAGTGCCTGACGCGAACTCGCCCCGCCAAGTGCTCCCTCCACGCCTGCCTTGCGGCGAAGTGCGCGTTGTAGTTCGAATCCTCTTCGATCCCGTTGGTCATCAGCAGCGCCCCGTCCACCCCGTAGGAGTACACGAAGTTCGCGCTTCCGCCGCCCGCTCCGGTCATCACACCAGCTCCAGGAACTCCTCAACCGTCAACCCGCTCTGCTGGACGATGCTCGCTAGCGTCTTCCGCTTGAGGTCCCGGTTGTGCCATGGCAGGGTGACGCGCCGGGTCGGAGTCCTCGAGTTTTTCAAGACGTAGTGGCCACCGGACACGTGATGAACCTCGAAACCCGCGCGCCGCAGCGCCCGCAAGACCTCACGGGCCTTCAGCGCGGGAAGCACGTGGCTCATGCCGGGTCGGAAACCAGAACGCGGATCGCCTCTTGCACCGGCGGCCGGTCGACGGGGACGGGCAGGTGGTCTTTGTGCAGGCTTTCCAGGTAGGCGCGGATTGCCTCGGAGGCCATCTGCCGCGCCTCCTCGATGCTGTCGCCCTCGGTAACCAGGCCAGGAAGCGCCGGGCAGGTGACGACGTAGCCGCCTTCCTCGGCCGGCTCAAATAGCACGGTGTAGTTGTACTCCAACATGGATGCGTGCTCCACTCCGATCATACCCCTTAGCGGTTCCCGCTTGCCGCGCCGGCGTTGGCGACGCGGCACTCTCCCCAACGCCGATGCGGAACGTAGGAATCTGCGAGTTCCCGCTCCGCGGAATCGACACCCCGATCAGCGCAACACGAGCTCCTGCTCTCGCCGGGGCAGAACTTCCGTGGGGATGATCTCGCAGACGCCCGTTTCGCCGATGCTCAGAAACACGTACTTGCCGGGCTTCACGTCAAGGAAGGTGAACTCGCCAGATGGCAACGCACGTGCGTCGGCGAACTCGGTCTCCGCCAGCGGAGAACTCAGACGGACGTGCAGGCAGCCCCCGGCAAGTGACGTCGCCGGAAGCTTCCCGTTGACGAAGTTCCCCTTCCAGGGCGATTCAATTGGTGCAAGAAAAAGTGTAATGATTACGACCTGATGGCGGCTCCGGATTCTCACGGGCTTGTCCACCCGAGATGCCGCTGACGCCAGCACCGTCAGTTTGTACGTACCGTAACGTAGCGTCGACTGCAGCCCAATTTGCTGAGCAGGGCCGACCCGCCCGTCAACAACCTCCTGCACAGAGACTCGCGCAGTGCGGGCATCGACGGGACGGCCGGCGGCGTCCACGACGAACAACTCTAGAGTGCCGACACGGTCGGATTCGTCAAGTGGAACCTGACCCTCCAGCGCAAGGCAGGCGATCAAGAACACCCGGACCAAAGAATTCATGGCGCACTCCATCCAAAGCAGTCTGTAGCCAACCTGATGGAGATGTTCCTGCTGGCCCCCTCGTCGATGCCGAGCGCCCGTTGAAAGTCCACGTCGGTGAGTCCGGTAATGTTATGGACCAGTTCATGCATGATCGTGCCTGCCAGCCAGCCTTCCCCGAAGACACTGAACAAGCCAGCATTGACCCATACTTGGTTCCCGCCCAGTTGTGCCATTGCCGTGGTGCTCGGATTATCAGCGAAATACTCGCCGACGGTGCCGCCAGGAGCCGCGCTGGCAACCCTCGGGTCGTGACTACCGGCGTACAACTCTGTCAGCGGCGTGTCACTGAGCGCTCCGTTCTGGAACACCACCGCTGCTGCCGCCGCCTGCAATCTGCTCAGAGGGTCCATCGTGATATCTCCTGGACCATCGTTTGGCGAGACTCCCATTGTCTCCAGGGTGCTCCGGCTATCCGAAGACCTGTCCCGATTGTCCCGAATGAGCTGCGCAATGGCATTTGCCCTGGCCTTGGCATCCAGCCACCCCTGATTGGGGTTGGTTTCTCCCGCATGGGGGATGTCGGGTATCGCCTGCAAATAAGGCGCGTCCCACGAGACGACCTCACGGTCGGTAAGCTCACGCCCCTCACCAGCCCCAACCCAGCACGGGAACAGCCCGTTTCGATCGCGGTAGTTCACCGGATCCCCGCCCACGTAACTGTAACGATTCCACGTCTGCGGGGCGCCGGGGCGGGCGCTCGGGCCATACGGATCCGCCGCGGTGAACCGCGCAATCGTCGAGGAGTAGTAGCGGTTCCGCGCGTAATCGAGCGCCGTCGTCTCGTCGCGATAGTACGTCGCGAACTTCTCGCGGCTTTGCGTGGGCACCTGCGGCACATTGTCCAGCATTTCTACGATCTTACGCCGTCGTCGCGAACCAGGGGTGGCCCATCGCCACTACTTCGGGCATGAGGCGCTCAGATCGATGTCTCCCAACTCGTTCTTCCCCCCGATCACAATATCCGCCGCGAACACCTTTACCGGCAGTTTCCCTTTCCCGACGACGATCATGTGCCGCTGTCCCTGCATGCTCGACGTGATCCAAAAAACGCCGTCGGGCTGGATGTATCCCTCGTGAAGCAATGGGTATTCTTGCCCGTGAAACATCGGCATCGCGCTCACCCACCAGTCGCCAGCCATGGGACATCCTGTGAATCGCCCCCTCACCGTGGAAGCAAACACGTCAAGCTCCGTGTCCAGCCTCCCGTCTGAGAGCGACGTTCTCTGCTGGCAATCCATTACGGCAATTCGCGCCACCACGGTACTGCCCGTCTCGGACTTGAGCGTGACCTCAATCCTTCGGGCACCCACGAACTTCTTCGACACGTACAGCCGCTCACCCTTCGGCGTCACGCGATACTGCGGATCCGCAAACGTTAGGAGATCCGCGTCTTTTCCGCCCTCAGGGGTCACCGACACCAACTTGTAGGAGAGCCGGTTCCCTCTCGCATCGTAAAGGGGGACATCCACGTAGCAGGGCGGCAGCGGCGCGGCCTTGCTACATCCCGCCAACAGTACGGCGAAGCAAAGCAAATAGGTCTTTGGGGAATGACAGACTTCTCTCAGTGGGAACAAGGAGCCTCCTAAAAGCATGCCGATGCCAAGCTACTTGCGATGTCATTTGGGCCAATATCCGGCGAAGCGCCGACCGCCCGCAGCGCGGCTCGCATCTGGTTGTGGTCGAAGCCGCCTCCCACCATCTGCTTGTGCAACAACTCATGCATGAGATAGCCCAACCCCAGCGAGTTGCTATCCGAGTTCAGCCAGCCTTTGACCGGGCTAAGCACGCCCTCCCACTGGGCAGTGTTGATCCAAATGGCAGCGCCGTCGAATTGGGAGTACGCCATCAAGCTGGGACTGGCGGCAAAGACTTCGCCCACTGTGCTGATCCCGTTGCTGGGATCCGCCGCGTTCGGAAAGCTGGTGGAGGTCAGCACAGTGGGTGAACTCGGGCCGTCGTACACGTACGCCATCTCGGCCGCCATACCTGCCACCGACGCCACCTGATTCATGAGTAAGGCTCCACCCTCAGCCGAACCGGCGAGGGCTGCGAAGAACGCCCGGCACGGCGCCTTCGACCTGAACGATCCTGCGGCGATCTTCCCGAGCCCCTGTAGCGCGCGAGCAATCCCTTCGGGCGGCTGCGCAGGCCCAGACTCGGGGCCAATCAAGTCCACGGGTAACTCGATGAACAAAGAACCCGAAGCGCCATCGCTCATGGGGCAGGGGCCGGTGTTGTAATAGGTCCTGTCGTCGGGAGGTCCCACCCAATACAACCCACACCTTTGTAACCCTTTCGGGTCGTTAAAATCCACCGGATCCCCTTGCACGTACGCATACCGGTTCCAGCTTTGGGGATCGGCCGGGCCTCCGGAGGCCTGGTACGGATCCGCCGTCGTGAAGCGTGCAATGGAGCTCGAGTAGTACCGGTTGCGCGCGTAGTCCAGCGCCGTCACTTCGTC
>CAZVIK010000050.1:0-22016 GCA_964627045.1 uncultured Solibacteraceae bacterium
CAATGGCGGCAGGCTGTCCGCCGAAAGTTGTGAGCAGCAGACCGCCGAGCAGCGGTCTTTGGAGACGTCGAAGACGCACGGGTACCCCCGTGGGGTTCATCGGCGCTATTATGAGGATTCTTAGGAGGGGCGGGGCAAACTCGCGGAGGGCCGGCCGCGGCGGCCCTCCTTTGAACCTAAGGTAAACGGGGGCGCAAACTACGTGCTCGTGGGCGGAGTAAGTTCGGCGCGCCGGTTGGCGATGTAGTAGACCACGGGCACCGTCATTCGGCTGAGCAGCAACGAGGCGATCTCACCCGCCATCAGCGCGATGGCCAGTCCTTGGAAGATGGGGTCGAAGAGGATCACGGCCGAACCCACCACCACGGCCGCCGCGGTCAGCAGCATCGGGCGGAAGCGTACAGCGCCCGCGTCGATAACAGCTTGGTCGAGCGGCATGCCTTCCTTGAGACGGAGTTCGATGAAATCCACCAGGATGATCGAATTCCGCACCACGATCCCGGCCCCCGCGATGAAACCGATCATCGAGGTCGCCGTGAAGAAGGCGTTCATCATACCGTGCGCGGGCAGGATTCCCACCAGCGAGAACGGAATCGCCGCCATGATGATGAGCGGCGTCTTGAAGCTCTGGAACCAGCCGACCACCAGCACATAGATCAGGATCAACACCGCAGCGAAGGCGACACCCAGATCGCGGAAAACCTCGTATGTGATATGCCACTCTCCGTCCCACTTCATGGCGTAGCGGGCGCCGTCTTCCGGCTGGCGCGCGGTGAATTGCTCGATGGAATAGCCCTCCGGGACCGGAATCTTGGCGATCTTCGGCCCTGTGGCCAGTACCGCGTAAACCGGGCTCTCCATCGCACCCGCCACATCGGCGGTCACGTAGGTGACCGGCATGAGGTTCTTGTGGTAGATGCTCTTGCCGGCGATGGAATGTTCCAGGCGCACCAATTCCCGCAGTGGGACCAGCGCACCGGACCGGCCCTGGACCTTCAGGCTCTGGAGACGGTCCAGGTCGGAACGTGCGGCGCGCTCCAGACGCACACGGATCGGGACGTCCTCCTTTTCGCTCTCGACGTGCAGCAGTCCGGCCGCTTCGCCCGCCGAGGCGATGCGCATGGTGCGGGCGATGTCGTCTTCCGAGATCCCGTGCAACGCAGCCTTCTCCTCGTCCACGACGATGCGGACCTGCGGCTGGTCGTCCTCGAGGTACCAATCGACGTCGACGATTCCGTTGGTCTTCTCGAAGATCTCCTTCACCTGGCGGGCAATGGCGATCTGGCCCTCCTGGGTGGGCCCGTAGATCTCGGCCACCAGAGTCTGCAACACCGGCGGTCCCGGCGGCACCTCGGCCACCTTGATGTTGGCGCCGTAGCGCGCCGCCACCGGCAGCAGCGATTGCCGCACGCGCTTGGCGATTTCGTGGCTCTGGTCGTTGCGCTCGCCTTTGGGCAGCAGGTTGACCTGAATGTCCGCAACGTTGGCTCCGGCGCGCAGGTAGTAGTGGCGGACCAGACCATTGAAGTTGTAGGGAGACGCCGTGCCGGCGTAGGTTTGCAGGTGGATCACTTCGGGCTGCCGGAGGACCTCTCCGGCCAGCTCACGCGTCACGCGGGCGGTCTGTTCGAGCGTCGTGCCCTCGGGCATGTCCACGATCACCTGAAACTCGCTCTTGTTGTCGAAGGGCAGCATCTTGACCTTCACGAATTCGACGTAGACCAGAGAGCCGGCGCCCAACAGGAGCACGGCGACTCCGGCCAGGAACCCCCAGCGCAGCGCTGCGTTGTGCAACAGCGGACCCATCACGCGGCGGTAAAGCCGCGTGAAGAAATCCTCTGTCTCCCCGCCGCCGTGCGCGGCGTGCACCTTCAGCAAGCGGATGGCGCTCCAGGGCGTGACCACGAAGGCGACAATGATCGAAAAGACCATGGCGGCCGACGCGCCGATGGGGATGGGCCGCATATACGGCCCCATCAACCCTCCCACGAAGGCCATCGGTAGAATCGCGGCGATGACGGTGAGGGTGGCGAGTATGGTCGGGTTGCCCACCTCGTCGACCGCTTCAATCGCGACAGCGGTCAGCGGGCGGCCGGCGTTCTGTGGAAGACGCGCGTGGCGGACGATGTTCTCGACCACCACGATGGCGTCGTCCACCAGGATGCCGATCGAAAAGATCAAGGCAAACAGGGTGATCCGGTTCAGCGTGTAGCCGTACAGGTAGAAAACCGTAAGCGTCAGCGCGAGGGTCACCGGAATGGCAATGAACACGATCAGTGATTCCCGGAACCCTAGCGTGATCCAGATCAGGATACTGACCGACACGACGGCGATCAACATGTGCAAAAGCAGCTCATTGGACTTCTCGGCGGCCGTTTCGCCGTAATCCCGGCTGATCGTCATCTGCACGTCCGAGGGGATGACGGACCCCTTCAGGCCTTCGACGCGGGTAAGCACATGGTGGGCGACGTCGATGGCGTTAGTGCCCTTGCGCTTGGAAATGGAAAGCGTCACCGCGGGGTGAAAACGGCCGCCTTCAGCGTGTTGCACGTACTGTGTCGGCTCTTCGCCGCCGTCGGTGATGGTGGCGACATCGCGCACATAGACCGGCCGGCCGCCGAAGACTCCGGCCACCACGTTTCCGACATCGTCAGTGCCGCGCAGGAACTCGCCGGTTTCCAGCAGGATCTCTCGGTTGCCGCTGGAGAAGCTGCCGGAAGGCAGCTTGCGGTTGCCCGCGCCGAGGGCGCCGTAAACCTGCGTGGGCGACAGCGAGAAGGCCGCGAGTCTCGCCGGATCGAGAATGACGCGGACCTCGCGCCGCTGGCCGCCCAGGATGGCGACCGCCGAGACGTTCGGCGTCTGCTTGACGATGTCGTGAACCTGCGCTGCCACGCGCCGCAACTGGAAGTCGTCGTAGCGGTTGCTCCACAAAGTGACGGCGAGAATGGGGACGTCGTCAATCGAGCGCGGCTTGACCAGGGGCTGGGACGCACCCGGCGGGATGAGGTCGAAGTTGGCCTGCATCTTCTGGTTCAGCCGGACGATGCTCTCCTCCTCGTTCTGGCCGACGTAGAAGCGCACGATGGCCATCGACTGTCCGGGACTGGAGGTCGAATAGACGTATTCGACGCCCGGGATCTCCCAGAGGAGCTTTTCCATCGGCTTGGTGACCCGTTCCTCCACTTCACGGGCCGAAGCGCCAGGCATTTGTACGAACACGTCGATCATCGGGACGATGATCTGCGGCTCCTCCTCGCGCGGCAGACGCCACACAGAGAATGCGCCGAGCGCGAGCGAAGCAATCACCACCAGGGGCGTCAGCTTGGAGTGAATCCAGGCCGCGGCCAGTTTGCCTGCCAGCCCATATTTCGGTTGTTCGGTCACTGGCGGGCCTCCACTTTGGAGCCATCGGACAGTCCAGCCGGGACGGGGAAGATGAATCGTTCGCCTTCACTCAGCCCGGTGAGGACCTCGCGGCGGTCCTGGCGGGATTCGCCGAGCGCCACCAGGCGCGCTCGGGCAAATCCGCCTTCCGCCACCAAAACGCTACGTAGCTGGCCCCGCTCCACGATCGCGCCAGCGGGAACCGACAGCACCCGCCGTTGACCGAGGGTGAAACCGGCGCGCCCAAACAGGCCGGACCGCAGTCCCGGCAGTGCGGGCAGGTTGATGCGAACAATTACGGTACGGGATGCCGCATCGGCCAGCGGCATGATTTCGGACACTCTTGCGTCGACACTCCGGCCTAGAGCGTCCAACGAAACGGCGACGTTTTGACCCACTCGCAATTCGCGCACGCGCGACTCTTCGACGGATGCCTCCAACCGGTAGGCGCCTTCCTGTTCAATCGTCGCCAGAGGCATACCGGGCGACGCCAGGTTGCCGGCTTCGACGCGCTTTTCGACAACGACGCCGTCGAACGGGGCCGTGATGCGGGTGAACTCGCGCATGATCCCGGCGGCGGCTACCCCTTCTGAGGCCTGGTTGATCTTCGCCGTGACCTGTTTGCGTCTGGCGGCGGCCATCTCGTAGCCGGCTCGCGCGACTTTCACCCGGGCGGCAGCCTCGTCGTGTTCTTGCGTCGAAATGGACTTCTTCTGGTAGAGGTCATCCATTCGGCGGAAAGTGGCCTCGGCCAGTTCCAGGTTGGCCTTGGCCGAGGCGATGGCTCCGTCGACTTCCTGTAAGGCCTCTTCGGCCTCGCGCCTGGCGGCCTCGGCCTGGCGAACGCTGGTTTCCAGGTCGCGCGAGTCGATCTCGATCAGGAGTTGGCCCCGGCGGACACGGTCGCCGGCCTGGAAGCCCGCCTGACGGACGTAGCCCATGACCCGGCTGGAGAGCACGGCGGTGGTTCGGGCGGCCACCGTGCCGGTGGCCTCGTAGATCGCGGGCCAATCGGCATACGCGGCATCCTGGGTAATTACTCCAACCGTGGGCCGCGCGGCTGCGGATTCCTTCCGATGCGGTTGGCCGCTGCAACCGGCCAAGAGCGCGATGGCGGGAATCAAGGGAAGGACGAATCGTTTCATCATGGGTGACTCCTAGTTCAGGACGCTTGAATCCGGTGACAGCGTGCCGTCGGCCAACTCCAGCGCCGCGGCCGCCAGCCGCTGGTCGTGTACCGCGGCGAGCAGGCGAAGACGGGTTTCGGCCAAGGCGGTCTCGCTGCGCAGCAATTCGGTGACGGTGCTCAATCCGTTCTCATAGCGGTTCTTGACGATCCTTAGGCTTTCTTCCGCCTGGGCCACGGTGGCTTCGGCAACGCCGATGCGCTCCTGGCTGGCCTGGAGATCCAGGTGGGCATGCCGCACATCGAGCCTGAGTGCGGCCTCGATCTGCCGTTCGCGCGCCCGGCTTCCGGCGACAGCCTGGTTGGCCTCGGCGATGCGAGCCTTGTCGGCGAAACCGTCGAAGATGTTCCAACGGAGAGAGACGGCCGCCAGCCAATTGGCGCCGGCTCGGGTGACGAAGCGTTGCCGGTCGGCTTCGAAGGCGAACCGGAAACCGACCTGCGGTAGCCGGGCGGCTCGCGCGATCTGCGATTGAGTCTCGGCCAATGAGGTGGCCAGCTTGACCTGGCGCGCCTCGGGACGACTCTGCTTGGCGATGGCTTCGCGCTCAGCCAGCAACGTCTCGGGGAGCGGCACAGGAGAGAGAGCCGTCGTCAGGCTGTGAACCGTTTCCAGCGGTAGGCCGAGCGCCTCGTTCAGCGCAGCCTGCGCCAGTTGTACGTCGTAGCCCCGGCGGATTTCCTGCTCGCGCATAGCGGCCACGTGTACATCGATAGCCAAGACGTCAGCGTCGGTAGCCATACCGGCGGCACGGAGGTTCGCGGCGCGCTCGCGGTCGGCCTGCGCCGAGCGGACCGCGTCCCTCGCCACGCGCAGGCTTTCCTGCCCCAGCATCAGGCCGTTATAGGCCTTCACCACGTTGGCCATGACGGCCATGCGCGCGCGGCGTTCGTCTTCCACCGTGAGTTGGCGGCCAAGGTCGGCGGCGTTGGTCTGCCTCCGGGTTATGCCCGCGTCCCAGATGACCTGGTCGGCCACGACCTGTGACTGAAAGTTGTTCATCGCGTCCGGATTGTTGAGTGCCCGGATGGCGAAGTTGCTTTCGCCGAACTGGCGCTGCGTCAGCAGTGAACTGAACACGAAGACCGGGTTGTCGCTGCGCTGCCAGGACTCCGAATAACTCACGCGGGGCAGACGGCCGGCTTTGGCCTGGTCACGGCGCGCCTCGGCGGCCCGGACGGCGGCCGAGGCGGCCTCCAGAGAGGGATGTCGCGCGAGGGCCTGATTCACCGCATCCTTCAGCGACAGCGTCTGCTGCGCCCAGAGCGGGACGGCTAGAATCATCAACAATGCGTTTCTCATGGGTGGAACGGCTCCGGTTGAGGCGTCTTGCGGGAAAGATGCAGCCAAACCCTCCGCGTAACAGCGGCGGCGGGTTTGTCACCACACCCCATAGCGTGCATCCTAGTTGATTTGGAGGTACTGTGGAAGCAATCATCCGCTACACGGACGGCGTGAAGTTCGAGGCCGAGGCGCGGGGGCACAAGGTCATCTGCGATCAGCCGCACGACAACGGAGGCGAGGATGCCGGAATGGCGCCACCCGAGTTCCTGTTGGTTAGCCTCGGCACCTGTGCCGGCTATTACGCCGCCCATTACCTGAAGACCAGATCTCTTCCGCTCGACGGACTCGAAGTCCGCGTGGTGGCGGAAAAGGCGATGCAACCAGCGCGGCTCGGGTCGTTTCGCATCCACGTGGCCGTGCCGGACCTGGAGCCCAGGCACCAGGAAGGCGTGCTGCGGTCGGTCAAGCTGTGCCTGGTCCACAGCACGCTGCTCGAAAAGCCGCAGGTCGAGACCGTGCTTGTGCCGGTCAAGGCATCCTAGTCCATCCGGCTCAATGGTTTAGTGTCCCCCTCTTCGTGGTAAGGTAAGGGGGTTGGCGGCGCAACACCCCACTAACCCCGGCCCCTACGCCCTGTCTCCGATCCAGGCAGGGATGCTCTACGAGAGTGTCCTGGCACCGGATAGCGGAGTTAACATCCAGCAATTGCTGATTTCGCTCCCCGAAGAACTGGACGTCCCCGCATTTGAGGCATGCTGGCACCGCCTCTTTGAGAGGCATGCAGTACTGCGCAACCGATTCGCCTGGGCCGGACTCGACGCACCCGTTCAAGACGAGGACCCGAGCGCGGAGTTGCCGTTCGAGGTTTTCGACCTGAGAAGTTCCGGCAGCGTTGAGGGCGAGATCGAGCGATTCGTTGCCCAAGACCGGCGCCGGGGATTCGATCTCCGGCGCGCGCCGCTGTCGAGGATTGCGCTGTTCCGGACCGGGGACCTGAAGTATGAGTTCCTCTGGACCTTCCATCACATTCTGCTGGACGGCCGCTCGACCACCGATGCGCTGAAGGAAGCGTTCGACGAGTATGACGCCACGCAACGGGGAGATCAGTTCGCACCCGTTCAGCGGCCCGCCTACCGCAGTTTCATCGAATGGCTGGACGGGCGGGATGTCCAGAGTTCCGCTGCCTATTGGAAAGAACTGCTCGACGGCTTCCCAGAGACCACCCCGCTAGGGATGGGCCGGCCGGTCACGAGGGAGGCCGGCGGGCCGGTGGACCGGGGCGAGGCCGAAGCGAGACTGCCGGAGACGCTCGCCACGGCTCTCCGCGCTTTTGCCGGCAGGCATGGGCTTACCCTCAACACGTTGATGCAGGGCGCGTGGGCCATCCTGCTGGGAGCCTGTGGCCGCCAGGACGACGTCGTTTTCGGGGCCACGCGCGCCTGCCGCCGGGCCACGGTGGAGGCGAGCGAGCGCATTCTTGGCACCTTCATCAACACGCTTCCCGTAAGGGCGCGGGTTAGTCCGGATGCGGATCTCCTGCATTTCCTCAGAGCACTGCGGGCACAGGCGGTGGCAGTGCGTCCCCATGAGCACACCCCCTTGGTGAAGGTGAAGGAGTGGTCCGGGCTGCCGGCCGGGTCACCGCTGTTTGAGAGCCTGTTGGTGTTCGAGAACCACGAGCCTGGCGAAGTCCTGCGTGCGCTGGGAGGGAGTTGGACAGGTCGGAAGTACCGGCTGATGCAACAGACCAGCTTCCCGCTGAGCGTGGGAGTCTACGACGGAAGCCGGCCCCTGGTCCTGGCATCCTACGACCGGCAGCGGTTCGACGGCAGCGCCATTGAGCGAATGATAGGCCACTTCCAGACAATACTGGAAGGCATCGCCGCTGGACAGGCGGCCACGATCGGTGAATTGCCGCTGATCCCAGAACGCGATCGGCGGCAGGTCGTCGTCGAGTGGAACCAAGCGACGGCTGATGTCCCCGCCGTTACGGTCCAAGGGATGTTTGAGGCGTTCGCGGCCCAGCAACCCGAAGTCCCCGCCGCGGTTTTCGAAGGGACTTCGATTACTTACGGAGAACTGGACCGGCGTGCCAACCGGATCGCCGCGGCGCTGGTCCCGCTGGGAGTCGGGCCGGAACGGGCGGTGGGGTTGTGCGCCGAACGTTCGCTCGACATGCTGGCCGGCATCATGGGCATCTTGAAGGCGGGCGGCGCCTATGTCCCGCTCGACCCGGCGTATCCGCCGGATCGCTTGCGCTACATGCTGGAGGATTCTGGCGCTCGCGCCCTGGTGACTCAGGCCGCTTTCACCGGTCGGTTTCCCGAGGCGCGGCTCCCCGTCGTCGTGATGGAGACCCTCGAGCCGGCGTGGTCCAGCGGTCGGCCTCCGGCGGCTGGGGGCCAGGGAGACCTCGCCTACATCATCTACACGTCCGGTTCGACCGGGTGGCCGAAGGGCGTGGAGATCGAGCACCGGATGCTGACGGCGTTGCTGCATTCTTTCCGGCCGTTCGACTTGCCGGGCGTGCGCCGCATCGGTACCAACATCGCGTCCTACGCCTTCGACAGCAGCGTCGAGGAGATCTTCGCGTGTCTGTGTTTCGGCGGCACCGTGCACATTCTCCGCCCGGAGGTAAGCATGGACGGCCGCCGCTTTGCCCGCTACATCTTCGATCACGGCGTCAACTGCGTCTACGTTCTGCCCGACGCCCTGGAAGCCATGGCCGGCGAGTTCCTGCGGCGGGGCGGCGCCGGACCTCTGCGCTGCCTGATCACCGGCCTTGCACCGAAGCGACAGCGGGCGTTGCAGTTGCTCCGGGACTCCGCCCCCGAACTCAGAATCTTGAACGCCTACGGACCGACCGAAGTCACCTACGGCGCGACGGCGTACGAATTCACGCAAGCCTCCGACCTGGATGCGGAGGTCCCCATCGGGCGCCCCTTCCCCAACTACCGGACCTACATTGTCGATCCGGCCCTGCGGCCACTGCCCGTGGGGGTGGCAGGGGAATTGCTGATCGGTGGTGCGAGCGTGGCGCGAGGCTATCGGGGACAACCCGCACTCACCCGGGAGAAGTTCATTCCGGATGTTTTCAGCGGCAATCCGGATGGCCGGCTCTACCGGAGTGGGGACCTGGCTCGCTGGCTTCCGGACGGCAACATCGAGTTCCTGGGGCGGATCGACGACCAGGTCAAGATCCGCGGCTACAGGATTGAACCGGGAGAGATCGAAGCGGCGCTGGCCGGACTGCCGGGCGTCGAGCGGGCGGCGGTGACCGCGCGTGTCAGCCCGGCGGGAGACAAACGGCTGGTGGCCTACGTGGTCCCACTTGAAGCAGGCAAACTCACCGCCGAGGCGCTCCGCGACGGGCTTTCGGCCAGACTCCCCGCTCACATGATCCCGGCCGCGTTCCATTTTCTCGACGCCCTCCCCTTGCTGGTCAGCGGGAAGATCGCGTGGAAATCGCTGCCGGAACCCGACTGGGGCGTCCGCGCGGGCAAGTCCTCCGGAGCCGCGCCGCGCGACGAGGTCGAAGCCAGACTCGCACGCGTATGGGAGAAGGTGCTGGGCATCAGCCCCGTTCGGCGGGACGACAACTTCTTCGACCTGGGCGGGCATTCGCTGCTAGCGGTGCGGCTGTTTTCGGAGATCGAAAGGGTATTCGGAGCGGGACTGCCTCTGGCGACGCTATTTGGCGCGCCGACGGTAGAAGGGATTGCGTCGGTTCTCAGGCAACGCGAGTTAAAGGCAGGCTGGCGCGCTCTGGTGCCGATCCAGCCGAAGGGCTCTCGCATCCCCTTCTTCTGCGTCCACGCCAACGGCGGCAACGTGCTGTTCTACCGTGAGTTGGCCGAAAGAATGGGACCGGATCAGCCCTTCTATGGACTGCAATCGCCGGGCCTGGATGGCCGCGGCGACATGCTGGCGACAGTGGAGGAGATGGCGGAACATTACCTACGGGAACTCCGCGACGTGCAACCGTCGGGTCCCTACTACCTGGGCGGCTATTGCCTGGGCGCCTACGTGGCACTGGAGGTGGCCCGCCGGTTGGAGGCGGGAGGCGAAACCGCCGCGCTTGTGGTGTCCCTGGCGACCGACGGGCAGTGGCGCAAGGTGCGCGGCTTTCGTGAAGGGCTTGCCAATCACGTGTCCAGGATGTCGGCGATGCCCTGGAGCGCGCGGTTTGCCTACGTCGCCGAACGCGCGCGGTTCCGGTGGTTACGGCTGCGGCTCAGGGCTGGAAGCGCCGCCGGAGCCCTTTATCTGCGGCGCGGGCGACCCATGCCCCCGGGCGTCCGGGAGTTGTACATCTTCGAATCGAACTACCAGGCCAACCTGCGTTATCTGGCCCGGCCGATCCGCGGGCGGGTGGCTTTCTTCAAGGCGGAGGGGGCGCTCCACAGCGCGCCGGAGGAGTTTTGGGGCGAGGTGGCGGGCGGAGGCGTGGAGATGCACACCGTTCCAGGCCGCGACGAGGACATCTTCCGGGAGCCCAACGTACAGGTGCTTGCCGCGAAGTTGCGGGAGTGCCTGACCAAGGCGCAAGTGGTCGCGAGGGACACCGCGCTACCATAGTGGCTGCGTGAGCATTCTGGCCGGTATTCATCCCGTGGTCGAGGCCCTTAAGTCGGGCCGTTCCATCGACAGGGTCTTGGTGGCGCAAGGCGCCGGAGGGACACGTTTGCAGGAGGTCGTCGACCTGTGCCGCGCGGCCTCCGTCCCGGTGCGGTTCGAACCACGTGGCGCGCTGGATCGTGCGGCCGGCGGGACGGCGCACCAGGGCGTGGTGGCCATCGGCGCGGCACACCGATACAGGGCGCTGGAGGATGTGATCGGGAAAGCGCAGATGCTGGTGATCCTCGACGGCGTGGAAGACCCGCATAACCTCGGCGCGATCGTGCGGACGGCGCACGCCGCGGGCGCCGATGCTGTGGTGATCCCCGAGAGGCGCGCCGCGGGACTGACCGATGTGGTCGCCAAGGCCTCGGCAGGCGCGCTGGAGCACTTGCCGGTGGTGCGTGCCGGCAACCTGAACCGCACCCTGGAAATCCTGAAAGAACACGGTTATTGGACGGTCGGCCTGGACGAGCGGGGCGATCATTTCTACGACCGGATCGACTACCCGGAGCGCACGGCGCTCGTGCTCGGCGGCGAAGGCAAAGGATTGCATCACCAAGTCAAAAAGCACTGCGATTTTCTGGTGCGTATTCCCATGGCGGGGAAGATATCGTCGTTAAATGTCTCGGTGGCCGCCGGCGTGGTGCTATTCGAGTGGCGGCGGCGGCGGCGGGCCGGATAGTAGAATCGTATTTTCCATGTATCACGTACTTTCGACACACGTTATCGCCAACCACCGCTTGACCACGGTCTGGCTCGAGCGGATCTGGGAGTCGGGGATCCCGGCCGTGGAGATCTTCTGCGCCCGGCAGCACCTGGACTACTCCAACCGCGCGCAGGTCACCGAACTGGGCCACTTTTTCCGGGACTCGGAACTGCAGCTGCATTCCGTGCACTCTCCCGTTTTCAGCGACGAGGTATGGGGACGCAGCGGCCCCAACGCCGTCGTCAACATCGCCGAGCCCGTGAAAGCCAAGCGTGTGCAGATGGTGGACGAGGTGAAGCGCGCGCTGGAGATCGCCGAGACGACGCCGTTCCGGTACCTGATTCAGCACTTGGGAGCTCCCTACGAGGAGTTCGACGAACGGCGGCTGGACGCGGCCTTCAACTCGCTGGAAGAGCTCAGTCTTTTTGCCGGGCAGCGGGGTGTGGAAGTCCTGTTGGAGAACATCCCCAACGGGTTTTCCAGCGCCGAACAGCTGGGGTACTTCCTGGAAGCGACGCACCTGGATCTGGGCTACTGCTTCGATGTGGGGCACGCTCATCTGAAAGAAGGCATCGGCCCGGCCTTCGAGCGGATGAAGGACCGGATCCGCTCGACGCACGTGCACGACAACGACGGCCAGTCGGACCTGCACCTGCTGCCGTTCCTCGGCACAGGCGGCACTATCGATTGGAGCGAGACCATGCGGCTGTTGCGCTCGCGAGCCGATCAATACCCCCTTTTACTGGAGCTTCGCGAGAAGGACGACGAGCCCAGGCCGCTGGACGGCTTGCGGCGCATCTTCGAAAAACTGGAGGCCCTGTAGATGAACCCCGAACCGCCGCGGATCACGATCAGCGAGGCCGGGCGCCATGTGGACCGGACCGTAAGGATTCCGGGGTGGCTGTACAACCTGCGGCGGTCCGGAAAGATCGCCTTCCCGATTCTCCGCGACGGCACGGGCCTGATGCAATGCGTGGCCGTCAAGAGCCAGTTGCCCGAGGCACTTTTCGAAACGATCAAGGACCTCACGCAGGAAAGCTCGATTATCGCCACCGGCCGCCTGCGCGCCGAACCCCGTGCGCCGGGCGGTTACGAAATGGACGTGGAAAACCTGGAAGTGGTACAGCGCGTTCCGGAGAGTGAGCCGTATCCCATCACGCCAAAGGACCACGGGATCGACTTCCTGCTGGACCGGCGGCATCTATGGCTGCGCAGCCGCCGGCAGCACGCGATCCTGCGCGTGCGTCACGAGGTTGTGAAGGCTATCCGCGACTACTTCGACTCGAACGGCTTCACGCTGCTGGACACGCCCATCTTCACCCCCGCCGCCTGCGAAGGCACGACCACGCTGTTCGAAGTAAACTACTTCGACGACGAGAAGGTCTACCTGACGCAATCCGGCCAGCTTTACAACGAAGCCACCGCCATGGCGTTTGGCAAGGTCTACACTTTTGGCCCGACCTTCCGTGCCGAGCGATCCAAGACACGCCGGCACCTCACCGAGTTCTGGATGGTGGAGCCCGAGATGGCCTACGCGACGCTCGAAGACGTGAAGAACGTGGCCGAGGGCCTGATCGTGTACGTCGTGGGCCGGGTTTTGGAAAACCGGCGCGCCGAACTGGCGGTCCTGGAGCGCGACGTGAAGAAGCTGGAGGCGGTGGCGGCGCCGTTCCCGCGCATCAGCTACGACGATGCGGTGAAGGCGCTCCAGACCAAGGGCAGCGAGATCCGGTGGGGCGGCGATTTCGGCGGAACCGACGAAACGCTGATCGGCGAAGACTACGACCGGCCGGTGATGATCGACCGTTACCCGACCGCCATCAAGGCGTTTTACATGCAGCCGGCCGAAGACCGTCCCGAGGTAGCCCTCGGCGTAGATGTCATCGCGCCGGAGGGATACGGCGAACTGGTCGGCGGCGGCCAGCGCATCCACGACCTCGACCTCCTGTTGCGCCGCCTGGCGGAGCACAAGCTGCCGCCGGAAGCCTTCGACTGGTATCTGGATCTTCGGAAGTACGGAAGCGTGCCGCACGCCGGGTTCGGGATGGGGCTGGAACGCTGCGTGGCGTGGATCTGCGGGCTGGAACACGTGCGCGAGACAATTCCCTTCCCGAGAATGCTCTACCGGACGCGTCCGTAGGCGCGGCGGTGCCCCGGTAAGGCAGGACTATGAGACAATCGCGCGTCGCCGTAGTGGGAGTGCCACTGGACCTTGGTGCCGGACGCCGGGGCGTGGACATGGGGCCCTCGGCGCTGCGCGTGGCCGGCCTGCACACGCGGCTCGCGGCGCTCGGCTACGAAGTGGAGGACCGCGGCAACTTGCCGGTGCGCCAGCCCGAGAGCCTGCCTTCGGGTTCGGCGCGCGCCCGCTACTTGCCGGAGATCGCGACGGCCTGCCGCCGGCTCGCGCGTGATGTGGAATCGGCCGCGGCGCTAGGAAGCGTCCCGCTGGTGTTGGGCGGCGATCATTCCGTAGCGGTGGGATCGGTCTCCGGCATGTCGCACCATTTCCGGCGGCGGGGTGAATCGCTGGGTCTCATCTGGATCGACGCGCACGCCGACATGAACACCCCGCAGACCAGCCCCAGCGGGAACGTACATGGGATGCCGCTGGCGGCGCTCACCGGGCAGGGTCCCCGCGAACTGGCGCGGCTTTTCGGCTTTGCCCCCAAGGTCCGGCCTTCGAACGTAGCCCTTGTGGGCGTGCGCGAAGTGGACCAACTCGAGAAGCCGCACGTTAAACGCAGCGGCATCCGCGCCTTCACCATGCGCGACATCGACGAGCGCGGGCTGCGGGCCATAATGGAGGAGGCCATCGGGATCGCGTCAAACGGGACGGCCGGCATCCACGTCTCACTGGACATGGACTCGGTGGACCCGCGGGAGGCGCCGGGCGTCGGAACTCCGGTGCGGGGCGGATTCACCTACCGGGAAGCGCACCTGTTGATGGAACTGCTGTGCGACGCGGGCCGGATGACCTCCATGGACGTAGTCGAGGTGAACCCGGTCATCGACGAGGCGAACCGCACCGCGCTGCTGGCGGTGGAACTGGTTAGCTCGGCGATGGGGAAGAGGATTCTGTGAAGCGGCGCGTGGCGATCATTTACGGCGGACGGAGTGGGGAGCACGAAGTATCGGTGCGCTCGGCCGAGGCCATCATGGGCCGGATGGACCCGGCAAAGTACGAGATTGTGAAGTTCTTCATTGGCAAGGATGGGCGCTGGGAACCCCAGCACATCGTGCCGGAACCGGGAGCAAACCCCGGCATCGACGTCGTTTTCCCGGTGCTTCACGGCACCTTCGGGGAGGACGGCACGATGCAGGGTCTTCTGGAACTGGCGGACTTGCCTTACGTGGGCGCGGGGGTACTCGGCTCGTCGCTCTCGATGGACAAGGACCTGATGAAACGCGTCTGCCGCGAGCGCGGGCTGCCGGTCGTTGATTGGGTGACCCTCCTTCGAACAGATCTCTCAGCGGACGAAGTCCTCGGAAGGCTGGCCCTGCCGGTGTTCGTGAAGCCCGCGAACCTGGGATCCTCAGTGGGGATTTCAAAGGCTTCGACACGGAAGGAACTGGAGGCCGCGCTGAGGCTGGCGGCCGAATTCGACCGTAAGATCATCGTCGAGCGGGCAATCGTGGGGCGCGAGTTGGAATGCGCGGTGCTCGGCAATGAAACGCCCGAAGCCGCGCTACCCTGCGAAATTCAGCCCTCGCGCGAGTTCTACGACTACGAGGACAAGTACCTGCTTGACGCCGCGCGGTTCAAGCTGCCGGCGGAGCTTCCCGCCGCGGTGACCGAGGAGCTCCGGCGGCTGGCCGTGGAGTGCTACCGCGCCGTTCAGTGCGAGGGCTTGGCGCGGGTCGACTTCTTCTTGGAGGAGACAACCGGCCGGCTGTTCATCAACGAGATCAACACAATCCCCGGCTTCACCTCCATCAGCATGTTCCCGCGCATGTGGGCCGCCGCGGGGCTGGAATTCGGGCGGCTCGTCGACCGGCTGATCGAACTGGCGCTGGAGCGCCACGCGGCCCGCCGGTCGATTCGCTACAGCAGGTGATCCATGCGGCGGCTGCTCCCAGGATGGTTGGCCCTGGCGGCTCTGGCCTACGGGCAGGAACTGGAGACCGCCGTGCGCGGCTTCGCCGAGGTCTATGCCGCGCTTGAACGGGAGGCGGCCGAACCGGTCGATGCCACGGCGGCGATCTACGGCGGGGCGATCCCGGCCATGTTGCGGCCGCTGGACCCGCATTCGGTGTTCCTCGATCCGGACCAGTTCGAACAACTCACCAAATTGCAGGAATCCGTCAGCAAGGGTTTCGGCACGGTGGTGAGCGTACAACCGGGCGGCGTAACGGTGTTGCAGGCCCTGGAGGGGACGCCCTCGGCCAGGGCCGGGCTGATGCCGGGCGACCAGATCATCGCGATAAACCAGATTCCCTTGAACCGGTTGAGCATGGACCAAGTTGTCGGACTGATGACCGAATCCCGGCGGCGACAAGCCACGCTCCACGTGCGGCGGGCGGGGACGGCGCGAACCTTGGAGTTCGTCATGACTCCAGAGGACCTCCAGACTCCCAGCGTTGAGCGCGCCTTTTTCGTCCGTCCAGGCGTGGGCTACGTCCGGATATCGAGTTTCGACGCCCAAACCGCGGCGGATTTGAAGAAAGCGATCGAGACGCTGGGCGGTCAATCGATGAAAGGTCTGATCCTCGACCTGCGGAATAACCCGGGCGGGCTGCTGCCCGCGGCATTGGAGATCGCCTCGTTCTTTTTGGAGCCGGGGCAGACGCTGGTGAGCGTCCGGGGCCGCGCCATCCGCGCCTCCGAGCAACACGTGCCCGACGGCTCCGTGCCCTATCGCTTTCCGGTGGCCGTGTTGATGAACGAGAAGAGCGCCAGCGCTTCCGAGATCGTCGCCGGCGCGTTGCAGGACCATGATCGCGCCACGATCCTGGGCTCGCCGAGCTACGGTAAGGGCCTGGTAGAGACGGTGTTTCCGCTCTCCGACGGCGCAGGACTGGCGCTGACCACGGCGTTCTATTACACCCCCAGCGGACGTTCTATTCAACGCCCCCTGGCGAGCGGACAATTGAGCCCCACAGCGCCCGGTGTGGCTGAGACCGAACGGATGTTCCAGACCGCCTCCGGCCGGCTCGTAGTGGGAGGCGGCGGCATCCAGCCGGACCATCCAGTTCTGGAAAAGCCCCCGACGCGGTTGCAGGTGTTTCTGGAGGCCAACGGGGCGTTTCAGGCTTTCGCCACCGACTTCCTGCGCAGGAGTCCGCGCGTCCGCGAAGACTTCGATGTCACCCCACAGACGCTCGACGAGTTCCAGGCCTTCGTCGCCGAGCGGCAGGTGTTACCGGCACCGGGCGAGTGGTCGCCGCTGCGCGACTGGCTTTCCAACCGGCTGAAGACCGAGATCTTCAACCAGGCTCTCGGAGTGGAAAAGGGCGATGAGGTCGAAGCTCAGCGCGACGAGGTCATCCTGGCGGCGATCCGGGAACTGGGGGCAGACTAAACAGGTTTTTCCTTCTTTTTCCGTGCCACCCAGGCTTCGCGCAGAACCGGGATCAGCGACAGGAAGATGATCAGCAGGATCGCCTTCTCGAAGTGCCGCCGGATCAGCGGGACGCTGCCCAGATAATAGCCCAGCACCGTCATCGAAGTGACCCACCCCACCGCGCCGAAGACGTCGTAGGAAAGGAACCGCAGGTAGTTCATCTTGCCGACGCCCGCCATGAATGGCGCGAAGGTCCGCACGATGGGGACGAACTTGGCGTAGATCATCGTTCGGCCGCCGTACTTGGTATAGAAGGCCTGCGTGCGCAGCACGTACTCCTTTTTGAAGAAGCGCGAATCCGGCCGCTTGAAGATCAGGTCACCCGTCCGGCGGCCGAGAAAGTAGCCGGTGGTATCGCCGGCCAACGCCGCCGCGATGAGGGTCAGTATGATCGCCAGCAGATTGAGCTTTCCCGCGCCCACCACCACGCCGACCGTGAACAGCAGCGAATCGCCAGGGAGGAAAAAGCCCGTCAACAGCCCGGTTTCGGCGAAGACCACGCCGAACAGCAGGCCGTAGCCGAGCCAGCCGGTCAAGACGGTGGAGACCAGGTGAATCAGGCGCTCCGGGTCGGTCAGCGTGCGCAGAAACTCCAACAATGCGTTGATCATCGTGGCTCTCAGGAGCGGACGTACAGGCCCATGCGGCGCTTGACAAGTTCGACGGTGGCCCCGGCCCACGGCTCCGCGCGGCGGGCACCGTCCAACAGGATGCCGTCAAGGTAGGAGGGGTCCGCCGTGATCTGGCGGTAGCGCTCTTGGAAGGGCTCCAGGTGCGAGACGACCATCTCTCCGACCTGCTTCTTAAGGTCGCCGTATCGCATGCCAGTGAAGTGCTCGCGCATCCGCTCGTCCGGCCACTCGCTGAAAGCCTGAAAAACCCCGAGCAGGTTCCCGACACCCGGACCCAGCGCGTTGAAGTCCACCGAGGGGTTGGAGTCCGTCGTAGCGCGCATGAATTTCTTGCGAATCACCGGGGGAGGATCGAGCAGCGCGATGGCATGACCCGAGCCGGTTTCCGACTTGCTCATCTTCTTCAGCGGATCGTCCAGCCCCATGACGCGCGCGCCCACCGAAGGGAGCTTGGTTTCCGGAACCACGAACGTCTCGCCATACAGCGAATTGAAACGCTGCGCGATATCGCGGGTGAGTTCGACGTGCTGGGATTGATCGTCGCCCACCGGCACGATAGCGGCCTGGTAGAGCAGAATGTCGGCCGCCATCAGAACCGGGTACTGATAGAGACCGTCGCCGACGGTTTCCTGCTTTTCGGCCTTAGCCTTGAACTGCGTCATGCGGCTGAGCCAGCCCATGGGCGTAACGCAGGTGAGCATCCAGGCGAGCTCGGCGTGGGCTGGCACAGAAGATTGCACCAGAATCGATGCCGTCTTCGGGTCGATGCCGGCGGCCAGAAACAACGCCGCGATCTCGCGGATCTTCGATAGCAGTTCTTTGGGTTCCTGGTAGACCGTGATCGCGTGCAGATCGACGATGCAGTAAATGCACTCGTAGTCATGTTGCAGCCGGACCCAGTTCTTGAGGGCACCCAGGTAGTTCCCGATGTGCAGATTGCCTGATGGTTGGACGCCGGAGAAGACTCGTGGTTTCATGCTAAGAGGGGTGAATCTTCCATCGTAAGCGATGAGGCGCGACGAAACAAACCTGGTCGCCGGTGACCGGCAGGCCCTGCGCATCGAAAAGTGGGTCTACGGGGGCCGCGGACTGGGGCGCGCTGGGGGCCTCGCCGTGCTGGTTCCCTACGTCTTGCCCGGCGAGGAAGTACGCGCGCGAATAACCAGGACCAAGCCGGGGCTGGCCGAAGCCGAACTCGATGAGGTGTTGACGGGCGCGGCCGATCGCCAGAATCCGCCTTGCCCGTACTTCGGCCGTTGCGGCGGTTGCCACTACCAACACTCGGTATATGCGGCGCAACTGGCCGGGAAACGCGACGTCCTGGTGGAGACGCTTCGGCGCGTCGGGAGGGTGGAGGCGCCGGGCGAGATCGAGGCCGTTTCGGCGGCGCCTTGGGAATACCGGAATCGCACGCAGTTCCACTTATCCGGCGGCGAGATAGGGTTTCACGCCCCGGGCTCGCACCGGTTGTGCCCGGTAGATCGCTGCCCCATCTCTTCCCCACCGGTCAACGCGGCGCTGACGGCGCTGCGCGAAATGATGCGCGATCGCCGATTCCCGCGGTTCCTGCGGTCCATCGAGCTTTTCACCAACGGCGAAGAGGTGCTCCTGAACGCCCGCGAGTCCGTCCAGCCACTGGCGAGGCGTTTCTTCGAGTGGTGCGCGGAGCGGATCCCTGGCGCTGCGGCAGGCTGTCTGGACTATATGGCGCGAGGGCGCTCCTTCCGGGTAAGCCACAACTCGTTTTTTCAGGTCAATCGTTTTCTGGTCGACGAACTTGCCGCCGCGGCGGTCGAAGGAGCCGGGGAGTCCGCTCTGGACCTGTACGCGGGCGTGGGGTTGTTCTCGCTGGAATTGGCGGACCATTATCGGTCAGTGGTCGCTGTGGAGAGCGGCGCCAGCGCGGCGCGCGATCTGGAGTTCAACACCCAGCGGGCCGCGGCGGCCGTCACCGTGCTGAAGGACACCGCGGAGTCCTATCTGGGGAGGTTGGGCGCCGCGCCAGATCTCGTGCTGGCCGATCCCCCGCGCGCCGGACTTGGAGGCTCCGCAGTGAAGAGCTTGATCCGGCTTCGGCCGCGGCGTCTGACAATCGTGGCCTGCGATCCGGCGACCCTCGCCAGAGACCTCGGGGCGTTGACCCGCAACGGGTACCGTTTGGAGCGGTTGACTCTGGTGGACCTATTCCCACAGACGTATCACATGGAGACGATCGCCCATCTCGTCTCGGCCTGAGACAGAAGATCAGGTGTGGCAGTCGGGCTTAGGTGGCACGTACTTAAGGACTACATCCTCCAGCGCCTGCGGACGTACCGGCTTGGCCAGGTAGTCGTTCATCCCCGCTTCGAGACAGGTCTCGCGGTCACCGGCCATGGCGTGCGCGGTCAGGCCTACAACCGGAAGAGAGTGCCAACGGGGATTGCGGCGGATTATCCTGGTGGCCTCGAGGCCATCTAGCACCGGCATCTGGACATCCATGAGGACTAGGTCGTAGTCGGCCCGTTCCAATGCCTGAATGGCTTCGAAGCCTTGATTCACCACGAACGTCTGGTGGCCGCGCTTGCCAAGAAGTCCCGCTACGACGCGCTGGTTGGTGTAGTTGTCTTCAACAATTAGGATGCGGGCCATGGTTCTACCGGGAGGATCGGAGCGGGGCCCGGCGCGGATCATCCGGCGAACCCCTTAGTGCGGCGGGGTCAACCGGCGAAAGCCGGAATTCGCTATACTTCCGTAAGCCGAAGAACGATGGAGTCACCAGTGGCTGACTTACGGTTGGGCGACGAAATTGACGATTATTGCGTGAAGTGCCGGCGTGTGACGAATCACGCCGTCGTTTCCATGGTGGACGGAAAACCGGCCAAGGTGCGCTGCCGCAGCTGTTACAGCGACCACGATTTCCGGGATAGCAAGGCGCCCCCCTCCAAGAAGGACTTGAAGAAGGCCCAGCTCTTTAATGAAGTCCTCTCTTCGCTGGGTCCTGCGGCGCCCAAGGCCAAAGACGAGTAGTCTTAGTCGTGGCGCAGTTCCGTGCGGACCTCATCCAACACTTGCGTCTTCCCCTCGCCATCCAAGTCTCTCTCCAGACGCCGCAAGGCCACCCCGACCACGTCGCGGTGGTGGAGCTTCGCGCCAAGACCCTGGTCGCCGGATAGCCGCAGCCATAGATCGTGGAGCAGATCCAGGTCCTCGGGCCAAAGGCGCGGCGGGTGCGGTCCAAGATTGACGTAGACCGAAGCGCGATCCGGGCTGATGACCTCGAGCGAAAAGGCGTGGCGCGGTTCGGGCAACCGTTCCCACGCCAGCCCGATGCGGCGGGCCAACTCCTCGGAGGCCATCTTCGCCGAGACTCCCGAGACCAGCCGGCTGGCCTGCAACCGGGCGGCTGTCTGTACCATGGCGTCGAACGGATCGACCGCCGGGACGACGAGCAGTTCAACCGTCTTGCCCTCCTTCTCGGCCATTGTCACCACGCGGCTGAACAGCTCCTTTTCGTAAGTGCTGAAGATCTGGTTCTCGGCGAGGCCGTATTCGCCGGCCCCGGCGGTCACCGGACGCACCGTCATCACGACGATGTCGTGGCGGCGCAGGTTGGTCTTCTGAAGGACGCGCAGGAGCGGCAGCATCCGGTTGTAGTCCCTCACCGCGACCAGCACGCAACCCGGCCGCGCGTGCAGCGTGTCGGAGGCGACCTGCGGCTGAATCTCGAGGTTGAATTCCTCCAAGCCCGCCTGCTTGCCCTTGCTCTTGCGCCGGTTGATACGCTCCGAGAGAATGAAGACCGTGAACAGGAGGACCGTGAACGAAACGCCGTAAACCGTGGCGATGCGTTTGGATATCAAGTTCGCCACGGCCACAAATCCCAGCACCATGACCGTTAGCGCCAACCCCACCGGCCACTCCCTGCCGCCTACCCGGAGATTGAGTGGGAACTTGTACTCCTGGTCGTGACGCTGGAAACGGAGGGCCAGCACTCCGATCCCTTTCATGAAGAAGCTCCACACAACGCCGAACGCGTAGGCCTCGCCCAGGAGGTAGACGTCGCCCCGGCTGGCCAGGATCGTGGAGATCTGGAGAAGGACGATGGCGTTGATGATGCGGTAAGTGGTCCCGAAACGGCGGTGCGGGCGGCGGAACCAGTCGAGCATCACGCCATCCTCGGCGACGCGGTTCAACACTCCGTTCGCACCGATGATCGATGTATTCACCGCTCCCGACAGGATCATTGCGCCCACGATGACGACAAAGATCTGGAAACCCAGCCTCAGCAGGTACGGCCCGGCCAGGTTCATCGCCAGTCCGCCGATGAGATTGTCGTAGTAGTGCGCTCGCACCTCGTCGGGAATAATCATCACGGCGAACAGCGTTATCACTCCGGTCCCGATCAACGCATAGGTGCAGACGATATTGGCGGTGATCTTCAGGTTCTTGAGCTTCGGGGAAGCGATCTCGCGGTAGACCTGCGCCAGCGTCTCGAATCCGCTCATGGCTAGCAGCGAATGGCCGAAGGCAATCATGATCGCCACAAACGGTATCCCCGGCCAGAAGGTGCCGTCGAACCACCCGAGCGACTCGTGGGTGAAATTGAGGTGCGAAGGCGTCTGCGGAGGCGGAAGCTGCACGTCGTCCTTGAGGAGCA
>CAZVIK010000051.1:0-15297 GCA_964627045.1 uncultured Solibacteraceae bacterium
GATCAGCGAGTTCACCGCGCTTCCGGTGGCCCGGGCGCTGGCCACGGCGTGCGCCTGGGAATTCAATGCGCGGGAGCGGATCATCGCCGGACGCATCGCCGAGGAGATCCGCAACCGGCTCGGGTTCCTCAGCTCGGTCGGACTGGACTACCTCAGCCTGGAACGCTCGGCCGGCACTCTGTCGGGCGGCGAGGCGCAGCGCATCCGGCTGGCGACGCAGATCGGATCGAAGCTGCGCGGCGTGCTGTATGTGCTCGACGAGCCCTCGATCGGCTTGCACCCGCGCGACAACGGCCGGCTGCTCGAAACGCTGGCGCGCCTGCGCGACATGGGCAACACGGTCCTCGTGGTGGAGCACGACGCCGAGACGATCGACCGCGCCGACTACGTGGTGGACCTGGGGCCGGGCGCGGGGCGGCTGGGCGGCCACCTGGTGGCGCACGGCACGCCGGCCGACATTCGGGCTAATCCCGCCAGCCTCACCGGCCAGTATCTGGCGGGGGCCAGGCGCATCGAGGAACCACGGCTGCGGCGGCCCGGCAACGGGGAACGCCTGCGCCTGGAGGGCGTCCGGGAGCACAACCTCAAGGACCTGGACGTCGAATTCCCGCTTGGCGTGCTGACGGTGGTCACCGGGGTGAGCGGGAGCGGAAAGTCCACGCTGGTCAATGACGTGTTGTACCGCGCGCTGGCCCGCGAGATCTACAACTCGCGGGAGGAGCCCGGCGCTCACGGGCGCATCACCGGAATCGAACACATCGACAAGGTGATCCGCATCGACCAGTCGCCGATCGGCCGCACCCCGCGCTCGAATCCAGCTACTTACACCGGCGTGTTTTCGCCCATCCGCGACCTGTTCGCGATGCTCGCCGAGTCGCGCGAGCGCGGTTACAAGCCGGGGCGGTTCAGCTTCAACGTGAAGGGCGGACGCTGCGAGGCCTGCCAGGGCGACGGGCTGAAGCGCATCGAGATGAACTTCCTGCCCGACGTCTACGTGACCTGCGACGTCTGCCGCGGCCGGCGTTATAACCAGGAAACGCTCCAGGTGAAGTACAAGGGCCGCTCGATCGCCGACCTGCTGGAGGCGACGGTCGAAGACGCCCTGGCGGTGCTCGAAAACATCCCGCCGGTGCAGGCCAAGCTGCGTACGCTGTATGACGTGGGCCTGGGTTACATTCACCTGGGCCAGCCGGCGACGACGCTCTCCGGGGGCGAGGCGCAGCGCATCAAGCTGGCGCGCGAGTTGAGCCGCCGCCAGACCGGAAGGACCCTCTACGTCCTGGACGAACCAACCACGGGGCTGCACTTCGACGACGTGAACCGTTTGCTCGCCGTGCTGAACCGGCTGGTGGACCTGGGCAATACGGTAGTGGTAATCGAACACAACCTCGATGTGATCAAGATGGCCGACCATATCATCGACCTCGGGCCGGAGGGCGGCGAGGATGGCGGCCGGGTGGTGGTGGCGGGCACGCCCGAACAGGTGGTACGCTCCCGCAAGAGCTACACGGCGCAGGCGCTGGCCAAGGTGCTCGGAAACAGGCGGGCCAAATGAGCAAGTACAGACAGCAGCCGCTGGATTTCGACGAACTGCGCACCATCCCCATCGGCGAGCGGGGCGGCAAAGTCAAGACCGGCGACTTCGCGCGAGCCTATGAGAAGGGTTCCGGCGTGGCGGGGTGGCTCGATTCATTGCCGCACATTCTGGCGGGCGACAGCTTCCGCGCGCTGGTGGATGCCATCGCCGCGGCGCGCGCCAACGAAAAACCGGTGATCTGGGGGCTCGGCGGCCATGTCGTCAAGTGCGGCCTGGCCCCGGTGTTGATCGACCTGATGCGGCGCGGTTACGCCACCGCCTTCGCCATGAACGGGGCGGCGGCGGTTCACGATTTCGAGATCGCCATCGCCGGGGCGACCAGCGAGGACGTGGAGGCGGTGCTGCCCGACGGCCGCTTCGGCTCAGCCGACGAGACCGGCCGTGAGATGAACCAGGCCATCGTCGAGGGCGATGCCCAGGACGCCGGCATCGGCGAGGCGCTGGGGCGGAGACTGGAGACGCTGGCCCATCCGTCGCACGCAGCGAAGAGCCTGCTGGCGGCCGCCTGGCGCCAGTCGGTGCCGGTGACGGTGCACGTGGCCATCGGGTGCGACACGATACACGTGCATCCCGAGGCCGACGGCGCAGCCATCGGGCGGGCCACGCATCTGGATTTCCGCCTGTTCTGCTCTCTGGTGGCGGAGATGGACCGGGGAGGCGTGTATCTGAACGTGGGTTCGGCGGTGCTGTTGCCGGAGGTCTTTTTGAAGGCCGTGTCGGTGGTGAGGAATCTTGGCCAGCCGCTGGCGGAGTTCACCACGGCGAACCTCGATTTCCTCCAGCACTACCGGCCGCGCGTGAACGTCGTGGAGCGGCCCCACGCCAAGGCCGGCGGACGCGGGATCTCGCTCACCGGGCATCACGAACTGATGGTTCCGTTGCTGGCCGCCGCGCTGATCGAGCAAGAGCCATGAGCGAACCCGAAATCCCGGCGGTGACGCCTTCCGAGCCCGTGTCCGCACCGCCGCCGCGCGATCCGTATTGGAGCTACGCGGATCTGGCGGTGTTCGCGCTGACGTTCGTTCCCGCGCTCGTAGGGGGCAGCGTGCTCGCCGGGTTCGTTTTCGCGGGCCTCGGATACGGCGGAGCGGGCAACGCCGCGCCGCTGCTGGCGGCCCAGTTTCTGGCATACGGGTTCTGGTTCGCGTTTCTCTACGCCTGGCTGCGAATCAAGTACGCCCGGCCGTTCTGGAGCGGGCTGGGGTTTGTGCGCGCCGGTGAAAGGGTCGTCGAGCACGTGGCCGCGGGGATCGGCCTGGCCGTTGGGCTGGGGCTGATGGGAGGGTTGCTGCAAACGCCCGAACTGGATACGCCGATGAAGGCGCTGCTCGGCGACCGCCGCTCGGTGCTGTTGGTGGGGATGGCCGCTTCCACCATCGGGCCGTTGTGCGAAGAACTGGCGTTCCGGGGATTTCTACAGCCGCTGCTGGTGCGGTCGCTGGGCGCGTGGCCGGGGATCGTACTGGCGGCGCTCCCGTTTTCACTGCTGCACGGCCAGCAGTACGCCTGGAGCTGGCGTCATATCCTCCTGGTGACGCTGGCGGGCGTCGCCTTCGGCTGGACGCGCCATCGCACCGGTTCGACCGCCGCCGCGACGGTCACACACGCCGCCTACAACGCCACCTACTTCGCGGCCATGCTGATTTCCGGAAAGGACCTTCCTTCGCAATGGTAGAGACGATCGTTTGGACGGACGCGGGCGTGGTGATGATCGACCAGACGCGCCTCCCCAGAGAGAAAGTGTTTGTGACGTGCCGCGACCATCGCGAGGTGGCCGAGGCGATCCGCACGATGGTGATTCGCGGCGCGCCGGCCATCGGAGTGGCGGCGGCCATGGGCGTGGCGCTCGGCGTGGTGCGAGGGGACGCTCCGTTTAAAGAGGTCTGCCAGATGCTGGCGGCCACGCGGCCCACGGCGGTTAACCTGTTCTGGGCCATCGATCGCATGAAACGGCTCTACGCCGCACTGGAAGGGCGGCCCGCCGGAGAGATACGCGAGCGCATGGTGGCCGAAGCCAAGGCGATCCGCGAAGAGGACATCGAGATCTGCCGCGCCATGGGGCGCCACGGCGCGCCGCTGGTGCCGGACGGCAAGACCGTGCTGACACACTGCAACGCGGGCGCTCTGGCCACGGCGGGCTATGGTACCGCGCTCGGCGTGATCCGCGCGGCGGTGGAGGCGGGAAAGAAGATCGACGTGTTCGCCGACGAGACGCGGCCGTTCCTGCAAGGCGCGCGGCTGACGGCGTGGGAACTCCTGGAGGACGGAATCCCGACGACGATCATCACCGACAACATGGCCGGGCACTTCCTGAAGTCGGGCCGGATCGGATGCGTAGTGGTGGGCGCGGACCGGATCGCCGCCAACGGAGACGTGGCCAACAAGATCGGGACGTATTCGGTGGCGGTGCTGGCCAAGGAGAACGGCGTTCCGTTCTATGTGGCGGCGCCGATTTCAACGCTGGACCTAACACTTAAAACGGGCGACCAGATTCCCATCGAGCAGCGCGCGGCCGAGGAGGTGACGCACGTCTTCGGCGTGCCGGTGGCGGCCGAGGGCGCGGCCGTCGAAAACCCGGCGTTCGACGTGACGCCGAACAAGTACGTGACGGCGATCATGACCGAGCGCGGAGTCGCGACAGCACCGTTCCAGGAGTCGCTTGGCCGCCTGGCGAAATGGTAGGTTGGGAAATATGCGTTTCCTTCTGGTGATGTTAACGGCCTTGTCGATGTTCGCGGCGGGAGGACTGTCCAATCGCCGCGCGCCGGGGTTTTCGCTGATGGACAGCAAGGGCCAGCAGGTGGACCTTCAGGACTTCCGCGGCAAGTTCGTCGTGCTGGAGATCATGCAAACCTCCTGCCCGCACTGCCGTACGTTTTCCAAAGTCCTCGACCAGGTTCGCACGAAGTATGCCGGCCGCGTCGTGACGCTTTCGGTCGTCAATCCGCCGGACACCGCTGAGACCGTCGCCAAGTACCTGGCCGAGGTGAAGCCCTCGACGCCCGTGTTGTTCGATAGCGGACAGATGGCGATCTCCTACTTCAAGGCCACGCCGCAGAATCCCGGCGTCGATCTGCCGCACGTGTTCATCATCGACGGCAACGGCTGGATCGTGAGCGATTTCGGGTACGGCTTCGCGACCAAGAACATCTTCGAGGGGCAGGCGTTGTTCCCCGAACTGGACAGGCTCCTGTCGGCCGGGGCCGCCAAGGGCGCGCCGGCGGCCCCCAAGACCGGAAAGAAATAACCCCCATGTTCTGGCTGGCTGGCGTGGCCCTGCTGGCAGCGGTGGAAGGCGGAGTCGTGGTGCGGCCGGTGGCCAACCTGTATTCAGCGCCGGGCGGCCAGGCGGACGTGGTCTCGCAGGCCATTCTGGGCGCGAGCGTGACGCTTCTCGAAGAGCGCGCCGGGTGGGCTCGCGTGCGCACGGCGGACCGCTATGAGGGCTGGATGCCGGCGTCGGCGTTCCGGCGAATTCGGCCCGGCGGGGCGGCATACGGAACTGGCAAGACGGTGACGGTGGCGGCCTTGTTCGCCAATCTCTATCGCGAGCCGGACGTCACCAAACGTGAGCCGCTGCTGACCGTGCCATTCGAGGCGCGGATGGAGGTCGCCGCCGAACCCGAGAACGACGCGCGGCGCTGGATCGAAGTCCGCTTGCCCGACGGACGGCGCGCGTGGCTTCAGCGCGGCGATGTGGCGTTCACGGAGGCACGGCTGGACGCGTCGGGCGCCGTCGCGCTGGCGCGGCGGTTCCTGGGGCTGGCGTATCTTTGGGGCGGGACGTCGGCCTATGGATACGATTGCTCGGGATTCACGCAGATGCTGTTCCGGCAGCGCGGCGTCACCATTCCACGTGATGCCGGGCCGCAGATGCGCTGGGAGGGCTTCGTCAAGGTGGAGCGCGGCGAACTCGCCGCCGGAGATCTCGTCTTCTTCGGAGCCTCTCCGGAGAAGATCACGCACACAGGGATGTACATCGGCGGGGGCGAGTTCGTCCACGCGACCACCTGGGAGAAACCGGTCGTTCAGATTTCGAGACTCGACGACCCGCATTGGACGGCCTTGCTGGTGGCCTGCCGGAGGCTGAAGTGACCCGGCGCGGGTGGCTCTGGGCGGCGGGCGCGGCGGCGGCGGCGCCGCTGCGGGCAGCCGGTGGCGCGAAGGTGTCCACCGAAGTGGTCCGGCTGAAGCTGCGGCACACCTGGACGACGGTGATGTCGTCGAGCGAGTACCGCGACAACCTGCACTTGCGCTACACGCACGATGGGGTCACCGGGCTCGGCGAGGGCGCGCCCATCGTGCGATACAACGAAGACGCGGCCTCGGCCCGGCGCACGGTGGAGTCGCTGCGTCCAATACTGGAAGCCGCCGATCCGTGGCAATTCCGCGGATTGATGGAAGAGGCGGCGCGCAGGGTCCCCGGAGAATATGCGGCCAAGGCGGCCATCGATATCGCGCTGATGGACTGGGTGGCGCAGAAGCTCGGCGTGCCGCTGTACAAGTACCTGGGCCTCGACCCGCGTGCGACGCCGCTGACGACGTTCTCGATCGGCATCGACACGCCCGAGGTGACACGCCAGAAGGTGCGCGAGGCCGAGCCGTTCCCCATCCTGAAGATCAAGGTGGGACTGGCGACCGACGAGGAGACCATCGCCGCCGTGCGCAGCGTCACCCAAAAGCCGTTGCGCGTGGACGCCAACGAAGGGTGGACGGACAAGGAGGAGGCCGTCCGCAAGATCAACTGGCTGGAGAGCCAGGGGGTGGAGTTCGTCGAGCAGCCGCTACCGGCGGCGATGATCGAAGAAACGCGCTGGGTGCGCCGCCGCGTGCACATTCCGATTCTGGCCGACGAGGCCTGCCTGCACCCGTCGGACATCCCCAAGCTGGCCGGGGCGTTCGACGGGGTGAACATCAAGCTGATGAAATGCGGAGGCGTGCAGGAGGCGTTGCGCATGATCGAACTGGCGCGGGCGCTGGGGATGAAGACGATGCTCGGCTGCATGATCGAAAGTTCCGTCGGCGTGACCGCCGCCGCGCACCTTTCGCCGCTGGTGGACTACGCCGACCTGGATGGAAACCTGCTAATCGCCAACGATCCCTACACGGGAGTCGCCGTCGAGAAGGGCAAGCTGATCCTGCCGAACCGCCCGGGCCTCGGACTCAGACCGGCCGCGCGTTAGGCGGGGAGGCGGACGCGGGCCCCCCACGAATCGGCCGCCTGCGCCTTTCGCCAAGTGGGAGTCACAACGATTTTCGACCCGGATCTGGTTTAACCAGATCGCTTTGCGCCGCCACGGCCCGGGCCCCACGCGCGGCGCGTGCTATCCGTAGATCGGGTGCCTCGGAAATTGACTCGACGAACACGAAAGAAGATCCGGCCGCTGGCGCGGGGATGCGATCCCGGGCCGCGCGTACTTGAGTTGCAGCGGGCCCTCCGGCGGCTGGGGTATCTGGCCTCGGGATTCGACGGGACGTTCGGACCGGCGACGGAGGCCGCCGTTCGCGCGTTGCAGTTCGATCTTCTGGAAAATCACGGTGAAGGCTCAGACGGCGCGGCTCCGGTGAGCGTGGCGGCGTACAATCGCGGCGGCGTCGCGCAGGTGGATGGCGTAGTGACGGCGGCACTGGAAACGTGCATGGCCGCGATGTTGGACGACGGCGATTTCTGCAAGGTGCCTTCCAGCGACCGGCCCGCCGAGCGGAACGCCGGTTTGCGCGCCGGGCTTGGAGCGCTGGCGAAAGGAATCGTGCCGCGCCCGTTCCTGGAGGCCGTTCTCGACCAGGAGAGCGGGTGCCGCCACTTCAACGAACCGGTCAAAGGCGATGGCGACAACTTCGTGCTCGTGGGGTTGGATCGCAGCACGGCGGGCAGTCCGCGAATCACTTCGCGCGGCTTCGGCGTTTCGCAGGTCACGCTATTCCACCACCCACCGACGAAGAAGGAGGCCGAAACTCTGCTGTCGGACCCGGAGGAGAACACTCGCCACGCCGTCCGGCATTTCCGGGAGAAGTTCGACAAGTTCGTCAACGGCGCGACGCCGGCGACGCGTGCCGACGACCGCATGGCCGAGATCGGCGCCGGCCCCCTGCGGCTGTGCCGCTTCGACGCCGCCGATTCGCGCCATCTCGAGGCCTGCCGCGATTGCCTCGCCGCCGCCGGCGCTGCGCCGGACACGGGGGTTCCCGACCGCGCCCGAGTGGGTTGCGACTGGCCCTACGCGGTGCGCCGCTACAACGGCAGCGGGCCAAGGAGCTACGACTACCAGGCCAAGATCCTGCGGCGCATCCTCAATCGCTAAGATAGGAGGAACGCGGCGGCGGTTGGGCCGGGCGGCGGAGGCGGAAACGTGGCGCAAATCCCCGGTTGGGACGAGTATTACCTGGAAATCTGCACCGTGGTGGCGGCGCGGAGCAAGGACCCCAATACGCACGTCGGCTGCGTGATCGCGGGTCCGGCGCACGAAATCCGCTCCACCGGCTACAATTCCCTGCCCCGCGGGATCCGTGACGACGTGCCGGAACGCCTGGTCCGTCCCACCAAGTACCTTTGGATGGAGCACGCCGAGCGCAACGCCATTTACAACGCCGCGCGCTGCGGAACGCCGCTGGAAGGCTGCACCATCTACATCGCGCTAATGCCGTGCATGGATTGTGCGCGCGCGATTGTGCAGGCGGGAATCCGGCAGGTGGTGGTGTCGGGCGACCGCATGAGCCAGTACTCCAGCGAATACTACGACGAGCACTTTCGCATGGTGGACGAACTCTTTCAAGAAGCCGGGATCGGGGTGCGGCGCGTGTTCTCCGGCGCGGATCAAAACAAGGGCGCCGGTTCCGGTTCGCGCGAAATCGCCACCGCCGAGTAGCCCAGCATCGCGGCGACCGCCCAGCGAGCCGCCGGCCAACCCGCCCAGTGCCACGCGGCGATCGCCACAACAGCGGCCGCCAGCGGCCCCCAAGGCCGGCGACGCGAGAGCATCACGACGGACAGCGGAAGCAGATAAGCCGCGTCGTGGAACGACGGCCGTTGCGCCACCACCAGCGACGCCGCCATCGCCACGGCCAACCCGTCGTGGAACGACGGACGCCGCCGCCACAACCAGGCGCAGAGCACGGCGGCCAGCACGGCGGCGGCGATGAGCATTCCCTGGTCCACTTCGCACTGGCAAACGATGTTCCCGCCGGTGGGGGAAGTCAAGTAATCGGCGTAGGCCAGCGGCCACAGCCAGTCCGACATCATCGCCGCGGAAACGGCGTACCAGACGGCTCCGCCCGCCAGAAACCCCGCCAGAAAGCGCAATCCCACGCAAAGCCCGAACACACCCACCAATAGAAAAACGTGCGGTTTCGCCGCCAGCAGGCTCAGCGTAAACCCGGCGGCCATGGGCCAGCGCCTTCGCATGAAGAGCGCCGCCATCGCGGCCACCAGCAGATACCAGGTGACGTCGCCGCCCCTTGCCAGGCCCGTCCACACGGGCACGAACACGGCGATCCACGCCAATCCCGCGACGCCCGGCCTGGTCCATAGCAGGGCGAACGCCACCAGGCACAGGAGTCCCACGACCTGCCATGCGCCCAAGGCATTTGCGTAAGCCAACGATCCCAGGGGGCGCAGCCACGCGTAGTAGAACGGCGGCCGCGCCACGGGACGAAAGACGGCCCCGGGCTGGACTTCGGCGATGACGCTCCGTGCGGCGTCCACCGAATACAGCGTGTCGGGCGAGGCGGCCAGTCTGGCGCCCGCGTGGGCGGACAGGAACGCGTTGTCCCGCGCGTTCTCACCGAACGGCCACGTGGCGAAATAGAGGCAGGCCGCCAGGCCGGCGCAGGCAAGGATCAGGCCGATTTCACGCTTCATCCGCGTCCTGCTGCGGCTCCTGCGACGCCGCCCAGTGGGACTCGAACAGGGCGCGCATCGCCTCACCGAAACCGGGGTGGTCGAACAGCAGCGATGTCCACGCCGGACGCGTCACCACCGGGTCCAGCAGCGCGATCAATCCCCGGCATCGGTCAAAAAGGGCCAGCTTCAATGGCAACGGCGCCGCGAGCCGCACCTGCACGCCGGCCGAAGCGAGCGCCACCTGCAAACGCCGAATCCGGCGCGCGTCCAGCGCCGCCGGATCCACCAGAACACGGCAAGACACCCCACGCAGACCGGCCTGCCGCACCAGTTCCTCATCCAGCACGCCGACGGCGTACGGGGACCGCGAAAACTCCAGGTACTCGCCCTTGACTTCGCCCAGCAGGCGGCGGTACTGCGCCGCCGATTGGGCCGGTTCGGCAATAATGTGCAGGAATTCCAGCGCGCCGCGCCCGCCAACGCCACCGGAGTAGGCGGCCTTGAGGTCCTCGACCAGCTTGGAAGAACACTGCGTCGCCTGCGCCAGTTCCTGTTCCGCCAGCCGCCGCTTCCGGTCCAAAAAAGCCGGTAGCGCGAGGTCCGGCTCGACGGCGCTGAACAGCTTAGTTCGTTCCAGGACGACGCGGGCGAAGCCCTTCTCCACCAGGCACTCCAGGACCTCGTAGATCTTCTGCCGCGGCACTCGCGCGCGGGCCGCCAGTTCCAGCGCCTTGAACTGCGGGTGGCCCAGCAGGACGAGATAGGAGCGCGCCTCATCGGCGTTCAACCCCACCCGCTGAAGCCTGCGCCACAAGTCCGGATAACTGCCGCCGCCGGGTTCCTGTCCCGTGAAAGCCATGGTCAGATTTCGACTCCAACCAGCCGGCAATCGGCCTCGACCATTTCGCGCACCAAATCGTCGAACTTCAGGTCGTAGGACCAGCCCAATCGTTCCTTGGCTTTGCCCGCGTCGCCCAGCAAGAGGTTCACTTCCGCCGGACGGTAGAGCGTAGCGTCGGTCTTGACGTAATCGCGATAATCCAACCCCGCCACGGCGAACGCCTTTTCGGTGAACTCCTCCACCGAATGGGTCTCACCCGTGGCGACGACATAGTCGTCCGGCTCGGGTTGCTGGAGCATCCGCCACATGGCGCCGACATAGCGTTGGGCGTGCCCCCAGTCCCGCCGCGCCGAGAGGTTCCCCAAGCGCAACTCCTTCGCCTTCCCGCACTTGATGCGTGCCACGCCCGAGGAGATCTTCCGGGTCACAAACTCGAAACCGCGGCGGGGAGATTCGTGGTTGAAGAGAATCCCGCTGGAGCAGTGCATGTTATAGGCTTCGCGATAGTTGCGCGTCAGGTCGAAGCCCGCCACCTTGCTGATTCCGTAGCTGGAGCGCGGGTGAAAACGGGTGTTTTCCGTCTGCGGCACCTCGTCGGCGTGGCCGAACATCTCGCTGGACCCCGCGAAGTAGAAATGGCAGGAGGGCGCCAAGTGGCGCAGGGCCGCCAGCAGAAAATGGGTACCGTTGATATTGGCGTTCAGAGTCGAAAACTCATCGTCGAATGAGTAACTTACGAAGCTCTGCGCAGCCAGATGATAGCACTCCTCCGGCCGAACGATCTCGACCACCTGATGGATGCTGGCGTAGCTTTCCAAACTGGCTGCATGCAGGTGAAGACGGTTCAGTATGGGCACCAGTCTTCCCAGGCGGTGCTCGGGGTCTTCCAGGGCCACCCTGCGGACGACGCCGTGGACTTCATAGCCCTTTTCGAGAAGGAACTCCGCCAGGTATGACCCGTCCTGCCCCGTGATTCCGGTGATGAGAGCGCGCTTGCCCGGCATAAGACACGATGGTATCACGCAGACGCGCAGGGTTAAGGCTCAAGGAGACGGTCGCGCGAGGTTGAGGCTACATCAGTGGCGGGGTTGACGCGGATGCGTGCGGAGGTACTTGTGACGGCGGAGTGGTGCGAGGATCAACCGGGCTTCCTTGAGCCTTCGTTTGTTTACCCACGGCCGCCCGTGATGCAATCCGGCCGCCAAACCCGGCGATGTTTAGAATCAGCTAATTGCCGACGGACTTTTGCCGCGACGACAAGAAATGGCCGCTTCGGAACACCCGGTGGACCAAGTCGGGACTACCGGCCAACCGGCGGGGGATCGGCCGGACGCGACACGCTGCCGCTCCGGGCCTCGTCGATCTGGACGTTGTACCGGTCCAGAACGCGGCCGGTGGCCTGATCCAACGCCACCCGGGCCTTACTGTAAGCGTTCAGGGCGGTGACCTCCTGCTGCTGCGCTACAGCGAGATCGCGCTGGGCCTGCACCACGAAAAAGATGGTCGATGCACCGACGGCGAACTTCTTCTCTTCGGCAGCCAGGGTCTGCTCCTGGAGCAACCGCGTCTTGGTGGCGGACTCGTACTGGCCGCGGGCCTGCTGCACGGAGATCAGGGCGTTGGTGACGTCCAGGCGGATCTGGTTGACGATCTGCTGTTGCCGGATCTCCAGTTGGCGGATCAGAACCTGGTCGCGCACCATATCGGCCTGTGCGGTCTTGTTGGTGAGCGGAACGTTGAAGTTGAACCCGATGGTGTAGTTGGGGAAGTTCCGCCGCAGCGCCTGGGCCAGCGCGGTCCCGTAGCCTCCGAGGAAGTAGGCGTCCACGGCGCTTGGGTTTCTGGGGGTCGCGGCGCCGCCGGTCACCGACGGGATGGGCAACGCGTTCACTTGTCCGGCCAGACCGTTGTTCTGAAGCGTTCCCACCAGGTCCAGCGTCGGCTTCATCTGGCTCTTGGTGGCGGCCAGGCCGATGCGCGCGTTGTCGGCCATCAGGCGGCTTTCGGCGAGTTCCGGGCGGTTCTCCAAGGCGGCGGCCATCAAGTCCTGCACCGGTTCGACGCTCTCGGTGGAGGGAACGCGAATCTGATCGGTGGGAACGATGCGGGCTTCGGCGATCAACGCGCTCGCCACGCCTGTGCGGCTAAGGACGTTCTTCAGCGCCGCTTCCTGTTGCAGCAACTGGGTTTCCGCGATGGTGAGCGCCTGCTGGCTGCTGGCCATCTGGGCTTCGGCGCGCACCACTTCGATCGGCGCCAGCGTCCCCACCTCGACCTGTTTCTTGTTGTCTTCCCAGAGCCGCCGCGCCAAGTCCACGGCCTGCTGCTGCACGCGCACGTTCTGGTTGTAGCTCACCAGGTCCCAATACATGTTCACGACGTTGGCCACCGTCGCCATCACCTGGTGCCGGAACACCAGATCGGACACCTTGACGTTGTTCTGCGCCACGCGGATGCCGCGGCTGTTGACGGCGCGGCTGAATCCCTCCAGCAGGTGCTGGGTCACGGTCAAGCTGAAGTTGGTGCTCTTGGAGGGATTGAAATCGCTGCGCCCGGAGTTGGTGCTGGTGAACGTGTTATTCCAGGCCAGCGTTGCCAGGGTCCCGGTTAGAAAACCCTTCTGGATGCTCGAATTGGCTGTGCTGGTTTCGTTGATCAGCGAACTGGTGCCGGTGACGAACGAACTGGTTTGCGGCGTGGTCAGGTGGGACCAGTTGTAGCCGAAACTGACGGTCGGTTCAAGCGTGTAGCTGCTGACGGCGCCGGTCCCGGTCGTGAGGTTGCTCTGGCCCCCCAGGTAGCTGGAGGCGGTGGAACTGCCCGCGATCGACGTGGTGACGCCCCGCAGGTTGGGCGCGCCCGCGCTGGCGCGGCGGACGTCGGCCGCGGCCAGGCGCGAACCGTAGCGCTGGTATTCGATATCCAGGTTGTTCTCCAGGGCGAGCGCGACGGCGTCCTGGAGCGAGAGATAGAGCTGCCCGGCTCGCAACAACGAATCCAACCGGCCGGAGTTGCCCGCTTGGAACGGGCTCTCCTGCGTCCATTTCAAGTTGCGCCAGACCCCGGTGACCGCGCGGAACGGGTTCCGGCCGATCTTGGCCGCTTCGGCCGATTGGGCCAGCGCCGGCCACGGGACAAGCAAGAGCACGACACAAATGACAGCGCAAATCCGGTCAGTTCTTCTCATGATGTCCGATCCTGGAGACGGTCTTCCGGTGTGCCGCACCTAGCGAAATCCACCCCGCAGACCAATCTGTCTCTCGATTCCTCAATGGTATACTCGGCACTTATGACACCGCAAGAAAGCGGCGTATTGCGCCTATTTAACGAGACCGGCGCCTACCTCCGCGGGCACTTCCGCCTGACCAGCGGGCTGCACAGCGCGGAATACCTTCAATGCGCGCTGGTCCTTCAGCACCCGGCGCACGCCGAGCGACTCGGCCGCGAACTGGGCGCGAAGGTGGCCGCGCTAGCTAAGGGCGAACGGGTCAGCGTGGTGGCTTCCCCGGCGGTCGGCGGGTTGATCATCGGTCACGAGGTGGCGCGCGCGCTTGGGGCGCGCTTCATCTTCGCCGAACGCGACCCGCAGGCGAAGATGACCCTGCGGCGCGGCTTTTCGGTGAACGCGGGCGAAACGGCCGTGGTCATCGAGGACGTGGTGACTACGGGCGGAAGCACACGCGAGGTTGTCGATGTGCTGGCCGCCGCGGGCGCGCGGGTGCTGGCGGCGGGCAGCGTGATCGACCGCAGCGGAGGGGCGGCCGGCGTGGGTGTGCCGCGCGCCGCACTGGCGACGCTGCAAGTGGTCACTTATCCGCCGGACGATTGTCCCCTGTGCCGCGCGGGTTCCCCGGTGGTCAAGCCGGGGTCGCGTCCCGCGTAACGTGGTGGGTGCCATGCGGCGCCTGAAGATCACCCTGGCCTACGACGGCACCGAATATCACGGCTGGCAGGTGCAGCCGGAATTGCCGACGATCCAGGGCGTGCTCGAAGAGGCGCTCGCCGAAATCGAGGGCTCGCCGGTGAACGTGCATGGTTCGGGCCGCACCGACGCCGGCGTCCATGCGCTCGCTCAGGTGGCGGCGTTTTCGATGGCCAACCCGATTCCGCCCGCGAACCTGAAGAAGGCGATGAACCGCCTGCTGCCGCGCGCCATTCGGGTGCTCTCGGCCGAAGAGGCGCCCGAGGGCTTCCATCCGCGATTCGATGCGGTGGCCAAGACCTACGAATACCGGATCTTCCGTGGAGAAACCTGCCCGCCGTTCCAACGGCTCTACGTCCACCACTATCCTTACCCGTTGGATGACAAACGCTTCGTCAGCCTCGCGCCGCTGTATGAAGGCGAGCACGATTTCTCGGCGTTCGCGGCGGCCGACGACAAAGACGCCCTGGGCGGATCGAAGGTCCGCACCGTCTTCTCCTCGGCCGCGCGGCGCGAAGGGGACCTCCTGCTATTCACGGTGACCGGAAGCGGGTTTCTGAAACACATGGTCAGGAACCTGGCCGGGACTCTGCTGGATGCCGGCAAGGGCAACCTCGACGAAGGCCGCATACGGGAGATGCTGCGCACCGGGTTCGCCGGGAAAGCCGGTCCGACGCTTCCGGCACGCGGGCTGTTCCTGGTTTCGGTCCGGTACCCGGACGATCCCCCACGAAGCTGAGGCGGCCGTCAGGCGCGGTCCGGCCGAACGCCGGATTCCAGGTGGGCGGCCTTCATGATGGCGTCGGTGACGCGATCGGGGTTGTCGACGTTCTGTATGGTAAGCAGGCTTGTTTCGCCCGCGCTCTCGATGGAGATATCCCCGGTGGAGAGCACGCGTTGCGCGAGCCGTTGAACCACGCGTACGTCCTGGACCTTGGAAATCGGGATGACGCGCTTGGACTTGGTGAGAATTCCGGATTCAAAGCGCAGACGGCCGCCATCGAGGGTTATTGCCTTAACCGGCCCCTAATTTTAACGGAACCCCGCCAAAAAAAACACCTCCCCGTAACCCCCCTTAAACAGGCCCCCCCCCGCCC
>CAZVIK010000051.1:15307-21940 GCA_964627045.1 uncultured Solibacteraceae bacterium
GACGGCCGCCATCGAGGGTGAGATGCGTGAACCGGCGCGTCATGTGACAGGACACCGGCCAAAGAAACAGCAGCGCCGGAACCGCCAGGATCCAGGCTCCGATCCGGCCGGTCCCCCAATTGGTGTAGGCGAGCACGCTCGCAAAGAAAACGAAGAAGACGACCCAGTAACCGGCGCGCACCAGTTTCATGCTCGGCCGGATCACCATCGCGCCGGTGGATTCGCTCGTCTGTTTCACGCAGGCCTCGCCGCGGCAACCCGGACCGCCGCCTCTTGCGCAAACAGATAGAAACCGAACAGGGGTTGGGAATCGCCACGGCCCCAACGGTTGACCTTCCATTGCGCGCGCAGGTGGGTCACCTCCGGATGCGCCGACAAATCCAAGTCCAGATGATAAGTTCCGCAGTAGAACTTCTGGGGGAAGGAAGCCAGCGGTTTGGTCCCCCAGGTGGAGCCGTCGGGAGAACCCCAGACGGAGATGTCCAGGCTCTCCTGTTCGATGATCCGCGTAATGCCAAGCGTCAGGGTCAACGGCCTGCCCTGCGACGCGCCCAGAGGGATCTCCTGGCCCGCGCCTTCCTCGCGAACGACGGTTTCGGCCACAAGAAATGCAGGCGCCACAATGCCTCCGCGGGGCGACACCTCACGCCCCCTTCCCCCCAAGATTCTCACATTTCCAGGGCCAAATCCAGCCAATTCCCGGAGCCGTCGCGCCGCGCGGCATCGGCCCCACGCCGGATGGCGAGGGCCGCCGCCCGGGGCGAACCTTGCGGGCACGGCCCACGCATCCGGCACACCCGGGCCATGCACGGATGGTCCGCAAAACCGCGATGGAATCGTTTGCGTGCCATTCGGAAGCCGGGTGAATGCACTATAATCCTCACTTGGCAGCCGCGCCGCCGGAGGCCCCGGGGCCGCGCGTCATGGGCCTCTATCGCTTCAAGCGACGATCGCCGGAGAGGCCAGACCGATCCGGCGGGGATTAGGGAGATCGACATGCGAACCGGAATCATGCTGACGACCATCGCTGGAGCCGCGGCGGCGATTGCCGCCGCAACGCTGACCTTGGCCACCCAGGCCGGCGCCGGCGCTGCGCCGCCCAGGCCGCAGGGTCCGTGTGACATCTATGACGCCGCCGGAACTCCCTGCGCCGCTGCTCACAGCACCACCCGCGCGCTCTACGCTTCTTACAATGGACCCCTGTACCAGGTCCTGCGCCAATCCGATGGCAAGACGCTGGACATTGGCGTCGTCCAACCCACGGCGTCGCCCGTCCCCGACGCCGGCGGAGTCGCCGACGCGGCGGCGCAGGACGCCTTCTGCGCCAACACCATCTGCGTCATCAACCAGATCCATGATCAATCCGGCAAGGGAAACCACCTTTACCAGGCCCCTCCCGGACCGCTGTTCCCCGGACCGGCGAAGGGTGCGTTCAACACACAGCCCATCGCCGATATGGCGCCCATCACCCTCGGCGGACACAAGGTTTACGGCGTCTACATCATGCCGGGAATGGGTTTCCGCAATAACGACGCCACCGGCCTCGCGATCGGCGATGAGCCGGAGGGCATCTACTATGTCGTCGACGGCACCCATTTCGACAGCGGCTGTTGCTTCGACTACGGCAACTGCTCAACCAACGGCCTCGCCGTGGGCACCGGCACCATGGAGACTACCTACTTCGGCACCTCCACCGCCTGGGGCAGGGGCGGCGGCGCGGGCCCGTGGATCATGGCCGACATGGAGGCCGGGCTGTTCTCCGGCTACGACGCCCGGCTGAACGCCGCCAACCCCAGCATCGATTCCTGGCGCTTCGTTACGGCGGTCGTCAACGGCGGCGGCGGCAACCGCTGGGACCTCCGCGGCGGCAACGCCCAGGCAGGCGGCCTCACAACCTTCTACAGCGGCGTGCGTCCCGGCTCGCGGGAAAACAACCGGTATTTCCCGATGAACAAGAAGGGCGGCATTCTGCTCGGCACCGGCGGCGATAACGGCAACGGTTCGTCCGGCACCTTTTATGAAGGCGTCATGACCACCGGCTATCCCTCGGACGCCACCATCAACGCCGTGCAGGCGAACATCGTGGCCGCCCGCTACGACGTGCCGCGGGTGACCCTTTCGCGCACCACGACGTTCACGCCTGGATCGGCACAAACGGTCACCGCGACCTTCACCAACGCCTCGGAGGAACCGGCGCGCGCCGTGAAGTTGAGCCTGGTTCTGCCCAAAGGATGGACCGCACCGGGTAGCGGCTCCGGCGTACCGGCCGCGTCCTTCAACGCCCCCGTCGCGCCGGGCGCGAGCGTGTCGGCGGCCTTCAAGGTCGTCTCGCCGGCCTCGACCGGAGCCGGTTGGCTCACCGCGAGGGCCGAATGGACCGCCCCGGGGGCGCGCGGAACAAGGTCGGAAGCCGCGGCCCGGCGGGTGCGCAACGTCTTCCCGGTCAAGATCAACGAAGTCCGCACCGGAGCCGGCGACAACGCGGCCGACCAGTTCGTCGAACTCTACAACGCCTCATCCGGCACGGTCGATCTTTCGGGCTGGAGCCTCGTCAATACCCAGAGCCAGTGGGCGCCGGTAACCCTCGCGACGATTCCGCCGGGAACCCGGCTCGCCGCCCGCGGCTTCTATCTTCTCGGCCGTTCGAACTCGGGCCTGGCGGCTCCCGCCGCCCCCGGCGCGGCCACCATCCACCTACGCAGCACCGAGGGCTTCGCGGCCGGCCAGAAGATCGACATCGATGGCGAGATTCGCACGATCGTTGGCGTGGGTGCTCCCGCCTCGCCCATGACGACGGTCTTCATCCCGGTGTCCACCGGGCCGCGGATAGCGATCCCCGCAGGCTCCACCAACCTGCCGGTCGCCAATGCCTCCGGCTTCGAGCCCGGCCAGAGGATCGGTATCGACATCGGTGGGAACTTCGAACTGGCCACCGTCACAGCGGTCGGCAAGGCCGCCACGCAGACTACCTTGTCGGCGGCGGCCCCCGCCGGTGCGGTCGAAATCAGGGTCGCCGCCGGCTCCAACCTGACCGCGGGCGACACGCTCACGGTGGACACCGGCGGGCGCAAGGAGTCCGTCCGGGTCGCCGCCGCAGGCAACGCCGGCCCGAACGGCACAGCCGTAACGTTGGCCGCGCCGCTCAGGCTCAATCACGCCGCGGGCGCCGACGTATCCGGCGTGGGGACCGGGATCAGTTTCTCTCCGCCGACCAGGCATCCGCATGCCAGCGGAGACGCTGTCCAGGCGCTGGGCAGCGGCGTCACACTCGACGCGCCTCTATCCAGGGCCCACGCTTATGGGGCTCCCGTGGTTAACCCGGCAGCCTCGACGGGCGGCTTCCAGGGTCCGCCGGCCCCTAACCAGTGGTTCGGCGGAACGCTCTCGGCGCGCGCCGGTTCGATCGCCCTCCTCGACGCGGGCGGCGTGGCAATCGTGGACGCCATCGTCTACGGTTCCCAGCAGAGCAACTCGAGCGGAGAGGGCACCATCACCAGCCCGGAGATCGCCACGCTCGAGGGCGACCAACACCAGGGCGGCTGCATCGCGGTCGTGCCCCGCGTCGGCCGGGGCTTCGGGCCCGCAGCCGCGCCCGCCCTTGCTCCCAATCTGAGCCTGGGCCGCTTCCCTGACGGCAACGACTCCGACAGCCTCTGCCAGGATTTCCAGTTGCAGCCCGCTTCGGCCCTGGCCGTGGCTGCCTCGCCGGGCGCCGTCAACATCAAGGTCTCGGGCGTGGCCGGCTTCGCCCCCGGCCAGACGATTACCATCGGTTCGGGCGCGCAACGGGAGACCGCAGTGATCGCGGCGGCAGGCACGGCGGGCGCCACCACGCTAGCCTCGCCCGCGGCCGTGGGCGCCACCGTCCTTCGCGTCGCGTCTGTCGCGGGATTCAGCGCCGGCCAGACCGTCACCATCGACGACGCCGCCGGCCCGGAGACCGCCGTGATCGCCGCCGTGACCGGAGGCCGTGGCGGCGCGGGCATCACCGTCTCGGCGCCTCTCCAGTTCGCCCACGCCGCCGGTGCGCAGGTCTCCGGATCGGGTCTTTCGCTAACCGCGCCGCTCGCGCGCGAGCACGCCGTCGGAGCGCCGGTCGCCGCCGGCGTTCCCACACCCGGCGCGCCGAACCAGTATTCCGCACGGAAGGAGTAAGCGCCGGACCGGACGAAGCTGCACCCGTTACCCAAATCGCGCGCCCGCGATGGACCCGGCCCACTTCCGCTTGACCGAAACCTCGGGCGGGAGTAACCTAATCTGTAGTTTCATCGGCGATTGTGCGGTGGTACGGGTATTGCGCCGCCGCGCGGCCGCCGGGTTAGTATCTGGCAACTCCGGCCGTGTGTTATGACGCCCTGTCCGGCCGGTCAAGGGCTTCGCAGAGGTAACCTCATGAAGTTGCGCTCGCTCCGGGCTCCGCACAGGACCCTTCTCCTCTCAACCGTGTTAACGTGCGCCGCGGCCGCGCCGGCCCGGCCCGCCTCTCTTACCGAGTACCTGCCACTCGATTCGGCGAAGTACGGCACGCGGACGTTCGCCGGAACCTTTGGGGTAACTGGAACCACCACGAGCCGTATTACCGGCACGGTGAAGATCCCGTACAAGTCGGGTGACAAGCTTGGCGTCGGGATCATCGGGTTGCCGTTTGACGATCCGGGAATGCCCATCGCCTACGTCAATGACGGAAGCCAGGTCATTTTGTCGGCGGCCGCACTGCTGGGTGCCGACTGGTATTTCTTGGCGAGCGACTGCGAGATGACCGGACCGCCGCCGGGTGCGACGTACACCGACGTGAGCGACGGGTATCGCGTGGACACCGGCCCGTCGTTTGCCGTGCGCGGTTCCTCCTGCCAGGCAGCCAGCCCGCACCAGCAGAACGTGTTTGATTTCCAGGCGCTGACCGTGCAGGGCTCGCACTACAGCGACGCCATCATCGTGTGGCAACTCGACCTGGCGCGGCGCTTCCGCGTGGTTGACATGAAGGGCTACCTCGGGGCCATCTCGCCGGCGGAAGCCGACACGGGCGGCTACGCGGTGACGTCGTTCACGGTGCTGGCGCGAGGCGTCGGCTTCGTTGCGGGCGGCGACATCGACGCCGGCTCCGGGCAACTGGTGAAGATGTGGGAGCTCACTGCAATCGACATCGAGACACCGCACCCGGTCACTTTCGATGGGGGAGTCGTCAACGCCGCCAGTTTCGCCGCGGGCCAACCCGTGGCGCCGGGAATGCTGGCCGCAATTTTCGGCTTCGACCTGGCTCGCAGCATCTCCGCCGCCGGGGCCATCCCCTTGCCAACGCAACTGGACGATGTGACGGTGACCTTCAACGGAATCGCCGCACCGCTGCACGCCATCATCGCCGGCGGCCCAAGTAACCCGGCGCAGATCAACGTTCAGGTCCCCTGGAACGTTCTGGCTCCAGGATCGGCTTCGGGAACCGCAACCGTCGTCGTGCGCCGCGGCGCGGTCGAGTCGCCTCCGCTGTCCGTGGATATCGGACCCGTCTCCCCGGGAGTGTTCGCTTACCCCTACGGCGTCGGACAGGCCATCGCGGTGCTGCAAACCGGCGACGCTCGCAACGGAGCCCTGGCAGGTCCGGCGGGCTCGATCCCGGGCATCGCTACCTCCCCGGCCAAGGCCGGCGACTACCTCCAGATCTACGCCAACGGTCTCGGGGCGCCCGACATCCCGGCCGCCGACGGGTACGCTTCCTCCGATCAACTCCGGCGGACGGCCACGCCCGTGATTCTGATCGGCGGCGTGGCGGCGGAGGTCGCTTTCGCGGGACTTTCGCCGTGGTTCGTGGGGGTCAACCAGATAAACGCCAGGATTCCCGAAAACGCACCCAAAGGCGACGCCGTGCCGTTGCAGGTCCAAATCGGGGGAATCACGACCACCGATAAGGTGACCATCGCGATCGAATAGCGATTGAGCGCCCTGCACGGGCGGATGGGCCGCCCGCAAGCCCCAGGGTGCTGCAAACGGGAAACAAGCGGAATCGCGCGCGCCGGCGCGATTCCGCAACCCATTTCCATTCGTAACGGTCCGTGTCACAACACGGCGGCGCTAGCGCCGGCGGGCATGTCCGCCGAACCAACGCGGTCCCGTGTAGATACGGATGCTCGGGCCATAGAACCAAGGCCGGTAATACGGACCGTACCACCAATCCCACGCGCCGTAGTAATAGGGCCGGGGGGGCGCCGAGGCCCGACGCGCCGGCGCGGGCGTCTTCTCGGCGTAGTCTTCCGGCCGGACGGGGAGAAACGCTTGGGCCGAACTCTCCGTGGACACTGTCAGCGCCTCCTCCAATCGGAAGGTGACGACGCTCTCCGGGTACAGGATCGTTGGCTTGCCGCGCGTGGTCAGAACGCCGATCATCCCGGCGGCAGCGCCGGCGATCGCGCCGATCCCAGCCCCCACGCCGCCATCGGCCGCCGCGCCGATGGCCGCTCCCGCGCCGGCCGTGGTGGCGACGGCTCCGGCATCACGCCCTACGCTGGCGCCCGCCGTCTGCTCTGTCAACCGCGTGCGAACCGCACCCGTCTGCCCTGCCACCACCCCTAACACGTAAAACACCACGCCCACCCGCGGGTGCCCAAGCACATAACCGCCATTAACCCAAACCACACCCCG
>CAZVIK010000052.1:0-11443 GCA_964627045.1 uncultured Solibacteraceae bacterium
AAAAGACGCGCTGGCCGCCGTGGCCGGACAGGTGGGGTTGCTGCGCGCGAGCACGGAGGGGGGCGCGGCGGGGATCACGGATGCGGTGAAAACGGTGGCGCAAAGCGCGGCGCCGTTGTGGACGGGAGCGGCTTCGTCCTGGACCGACGGACTGGCGGGCGTGGCCAAGGCGCTGCTCTCCGGCCTGACGCTGGGGCCGGTGATTTCGGGGCTCATCAGCCTGTTCGGCGGGAAGCGCGACGAGGCGGAAGCCGGACCGGCGGCCTACACGGCGCCCGAGGCGATACGGTTCGTGGGAGCGGCGTCCGACGGGGCGGGATCGCGGCTGGTGTCGATCGACTACGGGCAAGACGGAATGCCGCGCCTGGTGGAGAGCGGAGGCGGCGGCGCGTGGACCGGCCCGGGGGTCGCGACGGGAACGCCGGCGGCGGCGAGCGGCACGCCAGCGGCCGAAAAGAGCGCGGAGACGGCGTGGGGCGGGTGGCCGGGCGGGATCACGGTGAACGTGCAGGCGATCGACAGCCGGTCGTTCCTGGACCATAGCGACGAGATCGCCAACGCGGTGAGGGAGGCGATCCTGAACGCGCATCCGCTGGGAGAAGTGGTTCGAGAGATCTAAGATGAGCACCTTCCCCGTTTTGAAAACCGGCGCGGTGGCGCAGTACCCGGCGGTGCGGGCGCAGGAACGCTCGACGCGAGTGCTGGCGTTCGTGGACGGCGGCGAACAGAGGTTCCGGCGGAGGGCGGGGGCGGCGCGCCGCTGGGTGATCCGGCTGGCGGCGCTGGACGACGCCGAGATGGCGGCGCTCGACGACTTCCTGGCGTCGCGCCAGGGACGGCTGGGGAGCTTCGCGTTCACCGATCCGTGGGATGGGCAGGTGCACGCCGATTGCAGCCTGGACGCCGACGCGACCGCCCTGGAGTTCGTGGACATCCTGCGAGGACGCGCGACGATCACGGTACGCGAGAAAGGGGTCTGACATGCTCTTCTTCCCACAACTGGCAAGCGGCACGCTGGTGCAGTACCCACTGACCAAGCGGCGCACGTTCCGGACGATCGTCAACGAACTGGCCGGCGGAGGCAGCCTGAAACTGATGGACCCGAACGCGGCCAAGGTGGTGTGGGAACTTCGCTTTGAGGCGCTGCGCGACGCGGAGAGGCAGGCGCTCGAAACCTTCTTCGAAAGCGTGGAGGGGAGGCTGGGCGAGTTCGTGTGGCTCGACCCGACGGGCAACCTGCTGCGATACAGCGACGCGCTATCCGAGACCGTGTGGACGCGGGGACCGTTGCTGGAGGCCACGGCGGGCATCGGCGATCCAGAGGGAGGGACGAGGGCGACGCGGCTGCACAACGCGGGGGCGGCCGCGCAGGCGCTGCAACAGACCGTCGCCGCGCCGGGGTGGTTTCACTACTGCTTCAGCATGTACCTGCGGAGCGAGGCGGGCGCGGAGGTCAACGTGTACCGGACCTCGGGCAGCGCGGCACAGCAGGAGACGCACCGCGCGGGGCGGGAATGGCGGCGGGTGGCGCTCGGGGGGACGAGCGGATCGGCGGCCGAGAGCGTGACGTTCGGATTGAGCGTGGCGCCGGGCGGCACGGTGGAGGTCTACGGGCTGCAAGCCGAAGCGCAGCCGGCGGCGTCGGCCTACCGCCGGACGGCATCGGCCGGGGCGGTCTACAGCGGAGCGCGATTCGATCAGGATACGCTCGCCTTCACGACGAACGGGCCGGAGGAGCACGGCTGCGCGATGCGGATCGTCGCGCGGGCCGGGATTTAGGAGACCCATGGCGGCGATCTGGGAACTGAAGGAACGGGCGGTCACCGAGACGCCGCTGTTCCTGTTTCAATTCGAACTGGCCTCCGGCGTGGTGGAGCGGTGGAGCACGCACCGGGTGCAGGTGGGCGGGGAGCAGTACGAGGCGCGCGTAACGGGGCACAACCTGTTCCGGATGTGCTCGGACTCGGACGAGGGGATCGACAGCCTGCCGCGCCTGACGGTGACGCTGGCCAACGCGGACTCCTATTGCAGCCAGATCCAGCGCAGCCCCGGCTGGAAGGGCGCCAAAACGACGGTGCGGTTCCTGTTCTTCGACCTGAAAAACGGGACGCCCGCAAGCGAGAGCACCGTGGTGTTCCGCGGCGTGGCCGGGAGCCCGGAACAGATCACCGAGAACAGCCTGGTGTTGCCGGTGTCCAACCGCATGAACCTGCAACGGGTGCTGCTGCCGGAGGTCCGGATTCAGAAACGGTGCCCGTGGAAGTTCCCGTCGACCGAGGCGCAACGCAGCGAAGCGTTGGACGGCGGGGAGCGAGGGAGGTTTTCGCCGTTCTACCGGTGCGGGTATTCGGCGGGGCTCGCCGGAGGCGCGGGGAACCTGAACGGCGAAACGCCATACGTGTCGTGCGACTATACGCGCGGACAGTGCGAGGCGCGCGGGATGTTCGACCGAGACGCGAATTGGAACGCGACCCGGCGGTTCGGAGGGGTGGAGTACGTTCCGCCGTCGATCCAGGTGAGGACCTACGGGGAGAAGACGTATCACACTTCGACGCCGGTGGAAAACGAGGCGCGGTACAACGATTTCGTGCCGGTGGTGTACGGGACGGCCTGGTACGAGCCGCCGATCGTGTTCGCGCGAAACGACGGCAACCTGACGCGGCTGGAAGTGCTGCTGGGCATGGGCGAGATCCAGGACGTGCTGCGCGTGGTGGTCGACGACGTGGAGGTGCCGCAGGGCGTGGCGGGCCGGAACATGACGGCGACCGGATGGTACAACGTACTGGGCCGCGGCGGGCGGACGGGGATGTTCAACGGAGACTTCTCCGACGGAAACGGCAATCCGCTCGGCGATCCCTACGGCAGCATGGCGCTGCTCTCGGTGGTGGTCCCGAATTCGGTAAACGACGGGGACCGCCTGCCGCGAGTCAAGGTGCTACTGCAAGGGTTGAAGGTGAGCCGCTACGACGCCGCGGGCGCCTGGCTGGGGGACTTCCACGACGACAATCCGGCGTGGGTGATCCTGGACGTGCTGCGCCGCAGCGGGTGGAGCACGGCGGACATCGACCTGGGCAGCTTCGCCGACACGGCGGCCTACTGCGGAGAGTACATCAACGGCACGGACCTGAACGGGAACATCGTCAGCATCCCGCGCTTCCAATGCAACCTGGTCCTGCGGCGGCGGCGGAGCGTGGCCGACGTGCTGAAGGGAATCCGCAACGCCAGCCGCCTGTACCTGGCGTTCGACGCCGAGGGGCGGCTGCAATTGCGCCCGGAGAACACGCTGGCGCTGCAACAGCCGGTGAAGCCGGAAGGAAGCAACGCGGCCGAGACGCTCGACGGCGGCTGGCCGGCCTACGAGTTCGGCGACGGGACCGGCGGAACCACCGGCATCCTGAGAAAAGACAACGGCGAGCCGTCGATCCGGTTCTGGACCAAGAGCGCCGCCGACACGCCGAACCGGATCAGCGTGGAGTTCCAGGACGTGTTTAACGAATACCAGCAGGACAGCCTATCGCTGGTGGACTTGGACGACGTACTGCGCACGGGCCAGGAGGTGAGCGCCACGCTGGGGGCGCTGGGACTGCCGAGTTTCCACCAGGCGGCGCGGATCATCCAACTCCAGCTCGACAAGGCGCTGCGCGGGAACACGTTCGTGCAGTTCGAGACCAGCGTGCGCGGCGTGGGCCTGCGGCCGGGCGATCTCATCACATTGACCTATCTGAAGGACGGGTACCTGAGGCAGCCGTTCCGGATCAAGAGCGTGGCGCCCGGGGTCAACTACGAGACGGCGGTGATCACGGCGCAGATACACAGCGACGAATGGTACACCGACGAAGCCGACGGGAGCGGCGCGGGAAGCCGGCGGCAACCGGGGTTCGCGACCGGCATCCCGAGGCCCCTGGCGGGAAGCGAACTGGACGAAGACGGCGAGCCGCAGTTCGGGATCACCGAGGAAGCCAGAGAGACCGCCGAGGGGGTCCTGAGCGTTGGCTTGAAGGTGGATTTCGCCACGCCGCGCCAACCGGCGATGACCGGCGTGGGAATCCCGTTACTGAATCTCTCGCCTACGGTTACCGAGACGGGCGGAACGCTCGGCGGCGGCCAGACGCTCTACTATGCGGTGAGCGCGGAAGGAGCCGACGGCGGCGAAAGCGCCTTGTCCTTCCTGGTGCGCGCCACGATCCCGAGCGGTACCGACACCAACCGCGTGGAACTGGGCGGGCTGAGCTTCACGGCGGACACGGCGGGGTTCAGCGTGTACCGGGGCGCGACGCCGGCGCAACTGCTGCGGATCGCCTCCGGGCAGGCGGTGGCGGGGAGCTTCGTGGATTCGGGGCTCGCGAGCCAACTGGTGACGCCGCCCGATGCAAACTACGATCACGCCAACTTCCGCTGGCGCGTGGAGCAGCAACCGCCGGTCGCGGCCACGATCCACTCGGCGTTGACGGCCGGCAACGAGACGCTGAATATGGCTCCGAACGCGTTTCGGGGCGCGGTGGCGCGGATTTTTCGAGGCAAAGGCCGCGGGCAGGAGCGGGTCATACTCTCCCACGACGCGACGACGGTAACCGTGGCCAGGCCCTGGGACGACGAACCGGACGCGACCAGCCTATGGGCGATCGCGGAGGCGGGTTGGCGCTCCGGCGCCACGGGACGCAGCGCGCCGGTGGAGTTCGACGTGCCGAACCGGATCGGAGCAACGCTGCACATCTCCGGGCGGTCGGCCAACGTCAACGACAAGGAGTGCTCCTACGAACTCTCGCCGCTGACGCGGTGGACGGTGGGCGGAGGAAGCGGAAGCCTGGACGCCGATGTGCCGGGCGAGCCGATCTTCGGATTGCATCCGACGGGGCGTGGGTCCGTGGAACTGATGGGGATCGGCTTTGAGAGCCTCGTCAATACGCGAACCATCAGCGCGGGCACGCTGACGCTGCACTACTGGCCCGAACTGGCCAGCCCCTGCGCCGTGCTGCTGAGCGAGGAGGCGGGCGCCGGCGACACGACCATCAAGCTGGCCACGGCGGGGAATGCGCAGACGGGGAGCCTGGTGCAGATCGGCGGCGAGATTCTCACGGTGACCGAGGTAATGTCCGGCGGCTCCGAGTACCGCGTGGAGCGCGGGTCGTACGGCACCGAGGCCGAGAGCCACGAAGCGGGCGCGGCCGTGTTCCACCTGCAAAAAAAGTCCTACGTCGTGCCGTTCCCGAAGGGGTTCTTCGGCAGCCCGTCGAGCGGGAACCACTGCTTCCCGGTCAACCTCCCGGACGCGCGGATCGCGTGCGCGGACCTGGCGATGACCAACATGCACGGGGAAGGCCCGGCGGCCCGGTTGAACCTGACGATGACCGTCGATTACGGCGTGCGAACGCTTTCCGGCGGGCAGTTCTCCATCCAGGTGGATGGATACGCGGCGATACAATCGGCCGCCGCGCCTCCGCTGGTGATGGAAGCGGCACATGCCGTGCGCGACGTGTTCGCCGTGGTGGCAGTGGCTCCGGAAGGCGCACCGTTGGCGCTGCGGCTGCGCCAGAACGAGGAGACGTACTGCGAACTGGTGATCCCGGCGGGCCAGAAGATGTCCAACGTGGTCGATGGGTTCAATCTGCCGGCGCTCGCGGCGGGCGCGCAATTGACCCTCGATATCCTTGCTGTTCCCAGCGGGGCCGGCGGCCATCCGGGCCGCGACCTGACGGTCACGATCCGGCTCTAGGAGCGAGGCGGCACCGCGCCGAAGAACGGGCTCTGCGCTTGCAGGGCCATTTCCCGATCTGCGAGACTCAGGGGTGAATGCGGGTCTTTGCCTTCGCCGCGAGTCTGTTCCTGCTGCAGCCTTCGCCGTCACGGCAAGCCGGCGCGTTTAAGAAGGTGCGCTCCGAGGCCAATGCAGTCAACGGCGAGGTCCACCGGCGGCCGGGGTGTCTGCAAGCGCGGCTCACCGGCGACGACTGCCGCCTGCCGGTCCAAGTCCCCGCGCGGATGCAGTTCCACATCGGCTCGATCACCCTACAACCATTGAAAGCGGAGGCATCGTGAAACGAACCTTCTCCCGGCTGGCGGCGGCATGGCTCATCATGGCGGCGGCGCTTTGGGCGCAGCAGAGCCTGTTACCCGCCACCGGTTTCTTCAAACTGGGCGAGCGGGCGGTGCAACTGATGGATTCGACGCGCACGGCGGCGCCGGATCTCGCCCGCGCGGGCGAACCGGTGGCCGGGAACGCGCGGCAGACGCTGGAGCGGCTGCGTGCGGCAGGCGCACAGAATTCGCCGCTGGTCTACACGTTCTGGAACCAGGTGCGCGCCTACCTGGCGCTGTCCGATGCGCTGGGAACGGCGGCGGCCTCCAGCGACGAGGCGCGGCGCCAGTTCCAGGAACTGCGCGCCGTGCAGGAGGATCTCGCGGGCTATTTCCGCGCGCTGCTCGACCGGAAAGAGGCGCAGATCGCCGATCCGGACCGCGACGCGCTCGCCCGCTACGCCGAAGCCAATCGGAAGGTGCAGGCCCCGCAGGCCGGAAGACAGCGCGTGGTGTTCCTGGGCGCGTCGATCACCGAATTCTGGCGGCTGAACGAGTACTTCCCGCCAGAGCGGGATTTCATCAACCGCGGCATCGCCGGGCAGATCACCGCGCAACTGCTGGGGCGAATGAAGGCCGACGTGATCGACCTGAAGCCGGCGGCGGTGATGTTACAGGCGAGTTCGAACGACTTGGCCAGGGGAGTCGCCCCGGAGGCGATGCAGGACGCGCTGGCCGAAGCCAACAAGATCGTCCCGATTTACTCCTCAATGCTGCCGGTGAGCGATTACCACAAGGGGATCAATCCGGCCTACGAGCAGACGGTGCGGCGTCCGCCGGCCGCCATCGTCGAGATGAACGCCTGGCTGAAGAAGTTCTGCCAGGAACGCAAGTACGTGTACGTGGACTACTACTCCAAGCTGGTGGACTCGGCGGGGTTCTTCCAGGCGGAGTTGTCCGACGACGGCCTGCATCCCAACAGCCGCGGCTACCGCCTGATGGCGCCGCTGGCGCTGGAAGCCATCGACACGGTGCTGCGACCGCCACCACCGCCAAAGAAGCGGGGATCGTTTCTGGGCATTTTCGGCGGCGGGGCTGCCAATCCGTAGGACGGGGGGCGCGGGGAGCGGGCGGCGCTCAGGGCCGGCCAAGGTCGATGCCGAGCCTCTTCATGTCCTCGGCGTAGTAGCGGCGGTAGAGCAGGTCCCACTCTTCGGTGCCTTCGGCAATCTCGCGCTTCTGGGTGCGGATCTTGAGCCGAGCGGCGCGGTCCGCCTTATCCTCGACCTGCAACAGATCGGTGATCTCCCGCACCACCTCCAGGCGGACGTCGTTGATGTCGCGCTTGAGCCGGGCCTCACGGCTCTTGCGGATGGCGACAACCAGCTTATGAGAGATGTCGTTGATCTTGTCGCGCGAGAGCTTCATGTGGTCGCCGGTATCGCGGCCGGCCGCGCGGATGACCTTGCGCTGGCTGATCAGGGTGTTCTTGATGCGGCGGAACATCTCCTGGTAGCTGACGCCCTCGCGGCGCATGTACTCGCTGTACTCGGCCAGGATCTCACGGACTTCGTCGTTCAGCCGGTCTTCGACCTGCAACTCTTCGGTAACGACGGCGACGATGAGCTCGGCCAACGCCTGGGGCCGCGTGGTTTCAATAACCTGTGGGTTGAGCTTGGTGACCAGTTGACGGGCAAGATAGGAGATCAGTTCTCTGGGCAGAAGCATTCCTGATCCTCTTGACGCCGGGGCATAGCTAGATTCAGTTTAACGGCGCGTCCGAACCCCTGTCAAACATAGGCCGTCGGTTGACGCCGGCGCCGGGCGTGCGAAAGAATGGCTGCGGAGGAAACCGAAACGAACATGCTTCGCTTCATTCTGGCGATCTCGCTCGTCCTGACGCCGCTGGCGGCGGCCGACGACGGTTGGATTTCCCTTTTCAACGGGAAGGATCTCACCGGTTGGCGCGTGAACGAAAACCCGCAGACGTTCTCGGTTAAGGACGGCGCCATTGTGGCCAGCGGTCCGCGCAGCCACCTTTTCTATGACGGGCCCGTGGGCGGCCACCAGTTCCGCAACTTCGAACTTAAGGTGGACGTGATGACCCGGCCCAGCGCCAACGGCGGCATCTACATCATGACCGAGTACCAGGACAAAGGCTGGCCCGACAAAGGGTTCGAGGTTCAGGTGAACAACAGCTATGCCAACGACCCGCGGCGCACCGGAAGCCTGTACCAGGTGCAGGACGTCGCCGAGGTCTCCGTCAAGGACAACGAATGGTTCACCGAGCACATCATCGTTAAAGGCGACACCATCACGGTCCTGGTGAACGGAAAGGAAGTCGTGCGCCGGACGCAACCCAAAGACTGGGAGGGGACCAAGGAGTTCCCTGCCCGCAAAATCGCCCCCGGAACCATCGCGTTCCAGGGCCACGATCCGGGCAGCACGACCCATTACCGGAACGTACAAATTCGCCTGCTTCAATAGGTTAGGGTGTAGGCTGGAGGTAACCCGCCGGCGGGCGCGCGCGTCTACCGGCTGAGGGACAGGAGGCTACCATGAACCGCAGAGTTGGCGCGGTAGCGGTGGTGTTTCTGGGGCTGGCGTCGTCGTCCGCGTTCGCCCAAGCGGTGATCTCGACCCAGGCGGGTCTCATCAACTACACGGAAGGAACGGTGCTGCTGAACGACGCCGCCTTCAGCCCCGTCGCGGGCAAGTTCCAACAAATGAGAGACCAGGACGTCTTGCGGACGTCCAACGCCGGGCGCGCAGAGGTATTGCTAAATCCCGGTGTGTTCTTGCGCGTGGGCCGCTTGAGCGAGGTTCGGCTCGACTCGGACCGCATCAACGATGTCCGAGTGGGACTACTCTCGGGCACGGTGCTGGTGGAGGCGGCGTACATCCCCAAGGGCAGCCGGGTCACGTTCACGTGGCAGGATGTAGCCGTTTCTATCGAGAAGTACGGGATCTACCGTCTACAAGCGGGACCGGCCACGCTGCGCGTGATCAGCGGCAAGGCCGTGGTCAAGGCCGGCGGCAAGATGTTGGAGGTCAAAGGCGGCAGAATGGCGGCGCTGGACGGGAGCGGCGCAATCACCAAGTTCGACCGGAAAGACAGGGACACTCTGGATGTGTGGAGCCAGCAGCGCAGCGCACGGCTGGCACAGGCGACTCTTGCGGCTCTGCGAGACAGCCGCAACTTGAAGGGTCTTCCCCAGACGGGCTACTGGGTCTATGTCGCCGACACCGGAACCTTCACGTTCGTCCCGATCGGCTCATCCACGGTGGGCCCGTACGGCTATAGTTATTACCGCGACGCGAGTGCCGTTCCGTTTTCGGACAATTCGCGGAATCCGGTGCCGGCGTCCGGGGTAAGCACGCCAAATGCCGTGGGTGTTTCATCGCCCTAGGCGGCCGGATTGCGCGCCGGGAGGAGTGGATCCCGTCAGTGCACCGGCACGACCCCGGCGGCAAGGCGCGTGACTAGAGCATCCAAGTTCGCTTGCCGCAAAGGGTTGGGGTTTATGCTTGAGGTAACCGGCCGCGGGGCGCGCGCGTCTTGCGGTTGACGGAACGGGAGGCTGCCATGGACGGTCGCTCGGTTTTGGGATCGGTGATGGTCATGGGGCTGGCGGCGTTGCCTGCGGCGGCCCAGGCGGTGATCTCGACCCAGGCGGGTCTCATCAACTACACCGAAGGAACGGTGCTGCTGAACGACCATGCCTTCAGTCCGCGCGCCGGGCAGTTCCAGCAAATGAAAAAACAGGACATCTTGCGGACGTCCGATGCCGGGCGCGCGGAGGTCTTGCTGAACCCCGGCGTGTTCTTGCGCGTGGGCCGTGTGAGCGAGGTCCGGCTCGACTCGGACCGCATCGACGACGCCCGAGTGGGACTACTCTCGGGCACGGTGCTGGTGGAGGCGGCGTACATCCCCAAGGGCAGCCGGGTCACGTTCACGTGGCAGGATGTAGCCGTTTCTATCGAGAAGTACGGGATCTACCGTCTACAAGCGGGACCGGCCACGCTGCGCGTGATCAGCGGCAAGGCCGTGGTCAAGGCCGGCGGCAAGATGTTGGAGGTCAAAGGCGGCAGAATGGCGGCGCTGGACGGGAGCGGCGCAATCACCAAGTTCGACCGGAAAGACAGGGACACTCTGGATGTGTGGAGCCAGCAGCGCAGCGCGCAACTGGCGCAGGCGAATCGTACGGCCCTGCTCGCTAGCCGCAACGCGAAGGATCTGCCCTCGACGGCCTACTGGATTTACAACGAGGTGACAGGGACCTACACGTACGTCCCGGTCGGCGCCGTTACGATGGGCCCGTACGGCTACAGTTACTATCGTGACCGGGACTCGGTGCCGTTTTCGGACAATTCCCGGAATCCGCTGCCGGCGTCCGGAGTCACCACACCCAGCGCCGTCGGCACGCCGGCGAGTTCCTCGTCGGGGGGCGGCGGACCCTCGTAAATCCGCGGAGGGACGGCCCCACTGACGCGATGCAGACGTGCCGGTGCGCCCGCGACATCGCTTCCAGGGCCACATCGCGGACAGCACGACCCACTACCGGAACGTGCAAATTCGCCCGCCTCAATAGGTTAAGGTGTATAGTTGAAGTAACCGGACGCCCGGCGCCTGCGTCTGACCGTCCGGAGGGCAGGAGGCGGCCATGAGCTCGCGCGTTGCGGCGGCGATGTTGGTGCTTCTGGGGCTGGCGGCGATGCCCGCGGCGGCCCAGGCGGTGATCTCGACCCAGGCGGGTCTCATCAACTACACCGAAGGGACGGTGCTGCTGAACGACCGTGCCTTCATTCCGCGCTCCGGGCAGTTCCAGCAGATGCGGGAGCGGGACACGTTGCGCACTGCCAACATCGGCCGGGCCGAGGTGTTGCTGAGCCCCGGGGTGTTCCTGCGCGTCGGGCACGATAGCGCGTTCCGGCTGGAATCCAGCCGGATTACAGACGCCAAGGTCGAGATGCTCGGCGGCACGGCCGTGGTCGAAGCGGCGGAGCTTGGCAAAGGCAACCGGTTGACCTTCACCCACGGCAGCACCGTCGTTTCCCTCACAAAGAACGGATTGTACCGGCTTGAGTCCAATCCGGCCACGATTCGGGTGCTGAGCGGCAAGGCCGTGGTTCAGGTGGCCGGCAAGGCGTACGACGTGAAGGCCGGCCGGATGGTCGCCCTGGACGGGAACAGCGCGGTAGCTAAGTTCGACCGGAAGAGCGAAGACGCCCTGGATGTCTGGAGCCAGCGGCGCAGCGCGCGACTGGCGCAGGCGAACCTGGCCGGGACATATTCCATCCGGCAGGAGAGGGGGCTTCCCCGCTCCGGTTTCTGGCTCTGGAATACCCTTCTTGGGACATTCACCTACATCCCCGCCGGGATGTACTACAGCAGCCCCTACGGGTTCTATTTTTGGCGCGATTACTA
>CAZVIK010000052.1:11453-21671 GCA_964627045.1 uncultured Solibacteraceae bacterium
TCCGTTTATAATTTTGGGGCGTTTACATCCCGCGGGATCATTTTACGCATCCGGACTATTCGGGCTCAGGCGGAGTCCCGTCGGGCGGTTCCAGTTCGCCGGGCGGCGGTTCCTCCTCGTCCGGTCCCGGTTCCTTCGCGGGGAACACAGCCGCAAGCGGCGGCGGGGGAGTCGGAGGCAACTACGGCGGAGGCGGCGGGGGCGGCGTTTCTTCGTCCGGAGGGGGATCTCCGGCGGCAAATCCGAAGTAGGGGCACGGAACCAGCGCTGGAACCTCGCGAAACCCTTGGTGGTGAGGTGTATACTCTGGGCGGCAGGGCGGACGGCTGATATGTCCGCGCCTTTCCTTCTTCCGGGCTTCGGGCCGGAAACCAACTGACACTAAGGAGAACTCCCAATGCCGCGGATCTTCCCGCGTCCGGCCAGGCGTGCGCGCCGTCGGGCGCTGTGTGTGGGAATCAACGATTACCCCTTTGAAGGCAACGACTTAAACGGCTGCGTCAACGACGCCAAGGCGTGGGCTGGGACCCTGGTGGCACGCTTTGGCTTCCCTTGCGAGGACGTCAAGGTGTTGCTCGACAGCCAGGCCACCAAGGCGAACACGATGGCCGCCCTGAAGGACCTGCTGGCAGGCGCGAGCGCCGGTGACATTCTGGCGTTCACAAACTCCTCGCACGGTTCTTACATCGCCGATACCGACGGCGACGAGGAGACCTACGACGAAGTCCTCTGCCCCTACGACGCCGACTGCAACGAAATCGCCGATGACGAGTTGCGGGCGCTGTTTTCGGCTCTCCCCAAGGGCGTGCGCCTGACAGTGGTACTGGACAACTGCTTTTCCGGCACGGGAACCCGCGCGGCGGTCAGCGACCTGGTGCCTGGTGTGGCCTTGGCGGGCCGGGCGCGGGTGCGGTTTCTGAGTCCGGCGCTGCGGGGGCGGCCGCTGTTGCGGAATCCCTGGAAGGCGAGGCCGAAAGGTAAGGAGAAACACCCGCCGTCGAAAATGCGGGAGGTGCTGCTCACCGGGTGTAGCGACCACGAGTATAGCTACGACGCACACTTCGGCGGCGTGTATCACGGGGCGCTGAGCTATTATGCGCTCGCGGCGATCGAAGAGACCGGGGGACGGCTGACCTACAGGGCGTGGCACCGGCGGGTGTGCGAGTTGATCGCGTCCTATCCTCAGCACCCGCAGTTGGAGGGAAGTGGGCCCAATAAGCGGCGCCGGTTGTTCGCGTAGCGCGCCCGCGCGCGTCCCGCAGGTCCCACCATTGAACACCAACGTATGACCAAATCGCTTTGCCTCCGTCTGGCCGCCATGCCGTGGGCGGAACTCCTGGACCGCTTCGACTCAGCGTCGCGCGTCGGGCGCCCCGGCGGCGCGGATCACGAACAGTTGCGCGAGTACTTCGGCGCAGAAGAACTGGAAGCGCTGTTGGGGTTGCGCGCCCGCGCGCTGGCGGCCGAGCGGCGGAATGGGCGCGAGCGGCCGGTGGTCGTGTTTCTGCCAGGCATCATGGGATCGAACCTGGTGGCGGTGCGACGGGGGATCGACGAGGACCTGGTGTGGATCGACTACCTGGGGCTGGCGGCCGGCCAGATGGAACTACTGCGCCTGACGCCTGACGGGCGGCGGGAAGCGGAGACGGCGGTGCGAGTGCGCTGCATCTCGGTGGACAAGCGCGCCTACGCGGGACTTGTCGTGGCCCTGAGCGGCCATTGGGACGTCCAGCCGTTCGCCTTCGACTGGCGCAAGGACCTGGACCTGGCGGCCGATGAGTTGGCCGAGCGCATCCGGGACGAGTACCTGGGCCGCCCCGTGCACCTGGTGGCGCATTCGATGGGCGGCCTGGTGGCGCGCCGCTTGCAGGCGCGGCATCGCGGACTCTGGGAAAAGCTGGCCGTGGGCGGCCAGGGCGGCAGGCTGGTCATGCTGGGAACGCCGAACTATGGCTCCTACGACATCCTGCGGACGCTGGCCGGCGAGCAACCGGTTCTGCGGTTGCTGGCGGCCGTCGATGTCAAGCACAGCCTGCGCGAATTGCAGGGAGTGCTCGCGGGGTTCCCCGGCGTCTACCAGGTTCTACCGCATGCGGCGAAGTTGCGGGACCTCGAAGCGCCCATCTACCGCGCCGGGGCCTGGGGCGAACACCCGGTTTCGGCGAGGCACCTGCGGCGGGCGCTGGAATTCCAGGAGGCGCTGGCCGAGCCCGAGGGACACGACGCACGAAGGATGGCTTACGTCGCCGGGAGCAACCGCGAGACGCGAGACGGAGTCCGCATCGACGCGCCGGGGCGGTTCCGCTACGGGATGACGCGCGCCGGCGACGGGCGCGTGCCGCACTCGCTGGGGGTGCTGGCGAACGTCGCGACGTATTTCGCCGGCGAGGCGCACGGCGGGCTGGTGCGGAGCCGCCGGGTGCTGGACGCGGTGCAGGAGATCCTCACCACGGGGCGCACGACAGGACTCCAGGAAGCGCCGCAGAGGGGGCGAAGGCAGGTTGGGAGGAGCTACGCCGCCGACGCACGGAAAGGGAGGCTCGCCCCGGCACCCGAAACGCCCGAGGGACGGCGCTGCGCCGAAGACGCAATCAGGGAGGCTGCCATGGGAGAGGCAATCCGCAACCGGCTCGAAGGATCCGGTCGCGCCCCGCGCCGGAGCGCGGGAAAACGCCTGATCATCGAGGTCGTCCACGGGGACATTTCGGGTGTACGTGCGCCGGTGGCCGTGGTGGGCCACTACCAGGGCGTGGCGCCGGTGAACGCCATCGGCGCGATCGACCGGCGATTGGGAGGCTGGCTCACCGAGGCCACGCGCAGCTCGGTCCTGGGTGGCGAGTTGGGGCGGCTGTTCTACCTGCCGGTGGCGGACAAGTTGCTCCAGGCGGCGGGCGTGCTGGTGGCGGGCATGGGACAAGAGGGACGCTTCACGGCCGCCGACCTGCGCTACCTGATGCAGACGGTCGCCTCGGCCGTGGCGGCGTGGAAGATGAGCGAGTTCGCCACGGTGCTGATCGGGTCGGGCGAAGGGAATATTCCTATCGAGAAGGCCCTGCGTGCGCTGGTTCAGGGGCTCTGCGACGCGCTGGACCGCCTGCCGGCGGGGCACAGGCTGAAGCGCATCCTGCTGGTGGAGAACGATGGCCGGCGGGCAGGCTGGCTGCGACTGTTGCTCGAAAAGATGCGCAGCGAGGCGGCCGAACGGGGCGTGGGTCTTCAGGTGAGCGGAGGCCCGGCGGCTCTGAGGCGGGTGCCGAAGCGAGCGCGGGCTGGAGGCCGCCGCACAGTCCCGGCGAACGACGCGTTCGGGCCGCGGCTCACCATCACCCGCGAGAGGGAGACGCTCCGCTTCACGGCGCTGACGCGGCAGGCAGTGATTCCGGCCCGCGAAATCGAGGTGCAGGATCACTACCTTCACGGGATCTCCGAAAAGCTGATGCGAGCCGGGACGCTGGAGGAACAACACGTCCTCGGCCGCCTGCTGGCGGCGTATCTGCTTCCGGCGGATCTGCTGGAGGCCTGCGACTGGGACGCGCCGCTCACCGCCGTGGTGGATCGCACGACGGCGGCGGTTCCCTGGGAGATGGCGGTCCTCCCCGGAAGCGCGGCGCCGAGGTTTCTGGGAACGCACCTGCGGCTCGCCCGGCAGTTTCAGACACTGCTGGCGCCCGCCCCGGCCTTGGCGCCGCTGCCCGGCTCGCGGTTGCGCGCCCTGGTGATCGCGGACCCGGCCCCGGGCGATCTTCATCTGGCGGGAGCGGCGGAAGAGGGGACGCAGGTGGCGCGGATCTTCGAGGCGATACGGGCGCGCCACGAGGTGGACCTGGAGGTGACGGCGCGAATCGGACCGGAGCGCTGCGACCCGATCGACATCCTGGCGATGCTGCTGGACGGCGGCTTCGACGTGGTGCACTTCGCCGGACACGGCGTGTTCGACGAGGCCCGCCCGAACCACAGCGGCTGGGTCTTCGGACGCGAGGCCGATGGAAGGCTGCGGACCCTTTCGGCAACCGAAATCTTCCGGGCACGCCGGGCGCCGCGACTGGTGTTCTCGAACGCCTGTTTTTCGGCGGCGACCGCGGCGCGCAGCTCGGCCTTCGAGAACAACCGCGCGCTGGCGGGGTTGGCCGAGGCCTTCTTCGAGCGCGGCGTGCCGAACTACGTCGGATCGGGCTGGGCCGTGGGGGACGCCGCCGCCACCGATTTCGCTCTGGAGTTTTACGCGCGGGCGCTGGCCGGAGTGCCGGCGGCCAAGTTGAACTCGCGCGCGCCGAAGTACGCGCCGGGCACGCCGCCCACGACGCTGGGCGAGGCGCTGGCGTCGGCGCGGACGCGGGTTCTCGGGCAGGGTTCGACTTGGGGCGCGTATCAACACTATGGGGACCCGGCGGCGCACCTGGCGCGGTGAAGCGGGCGTCGCGGCCACTACAATGATTGAGTGGGTCCGGTTCGATTCGAGGTTGTCGCCACCTGCCCGGTGACGGGCGCGCGCGCGGGGCTGTTGCACACGCCGCACGGCACGGTGGAGACGCCGGTCTTCATGCCCGTGGGCACGCAGGCGACCGTCAAAGGCGTCACGCAGCGCGACCTGGCCGAAGACCTCGGCGTCCAGATCCTCCTGGCCAATACATACCACCTATATATAAGACCGGGCCATGAGACCGTGCGGCGGCTGGGGGGGCTGCACCGCTTCATGAACTGGCCGCGCGCGATTCTGACCGATTCCGGCGGGTTCCAGGTCTTCAGCCTGAGCGGATTGCGTAAGGTCACCGACGAGGGCGTGGTGTTCCGCTCGCACCTGAACGGAGACGCCCACCTGTTCACGCCGGCCTCGACGGTGGACGTGCAGCTTGCTCTCGCCAGCGACATTATCATGGCTCTGGACGAGTGCCTGGAATACCCGGCCACTCACGAAACCGCGCGAAAGAGCGTCCGGCGCACGGTGCACTGGGCCGAGGCCGCGTGGCGGCATTACCAGCAGCGCCGCGAGGAATCCGAGATCGCCTCATCCCTGTTTCCGATCGTGCAGGGTTCGACCTTCCCCGATCTACGCCGGGAGTGCGCCGAGCAATTGGTGGGACTGGGGGCGGACGGTTACGCTATCGGCGGGCTCTCGGTGGGAGAGCCGCGCGCCCTGAGCCTGGAGATGGTGGAAGCCAGCGTGCCGTTATTGCCGGCCGATCGGCCGCGCTACGTGATGGGCGTAGGGATGCCCGAGGAACTACCCCAATATGTGGCGCGCGGCGTGGACATGATGGATTGCGTCATGCCGAGCCGCAATGCCCGCAACGGGTGCCTGTTCACGTCGCGCGGGCGGGTGGTCATCAAGCAGGCCCGCTACAAGGACGACCCGGCCCCGCTCGACGAGAATTGCGGCTGCTACGCCTGCCGCCATTTTTCGCGCGCGTACCTGCGGCACCTGTTCCTGGCCGGGGAGATGTTGTTTTCCACCCTGGGGACCTTGCACAACCTCCGGCGCTACCTTGACATCATGCGCGAAGTCAGGCAGTCTATAGTGTTTGGCACCTTCCCGGAGTGCGTAAGATCCCTGTGCGCCCTTCCGGGTGAGGGAGATTAGGAAGTTGGCCTGCATCTGCCCCCGTCAAGGCTCCTGAGGGTCAGGAACGGTTCGCCCAGGGCGCGCCGCAGCAGGCACGAGGCCGATTGTGTTACCGAGTCTACTGATTCAGACGCAGCCCCCTTCCAACCCGCTCATGGGTTTTCTCCCGATCCTCCTGATCTTCGCGATCTTCTATTTCCTGCTCTTTCTTCCGATGCAGCGGCAGAAGAAAAAGCAGCAGCAAATGTTGCGCGACTTGCAGGCCGGCGCCGTGGTGGTGACATCCGGCGGAATTGTGGGGACCATCGTGTCGCTGGAAGACGATACGATCGTGTTGCGAGTGAAACCCGACAACGTCAAGCTCCAGTTGGCCCGGAGCGCGGTGTCGGCGCTCATCCCCGAAAAGAAGGATTGACGGACCAAGATGGATAGAAAGCTGGTTGGCAAAGCGGTCGCGATCGTGGCGGTGATCCTGTTGAGCGTGATCGGTATCATCGGGTTTCCGAAATCGGCGGCGGATCTGAAGACGAACATCGCCGAGCGCATCAAGCTCGGGCTGGACCTGCGCGGCGGCAGCCACCTGATCCTCCAGGTGCAGGTGCACGACGCCATGAAGGTGGAGGCCGACCAGACCATCGAGCGGATGCGTGACGAGTTGCGCAAGAGCGGGATCGATTTTGCCGCGATGGAGCGCAACGACCCGGCGAGCATTCAGGAAGCCGATTCGATCCAGATCAACATCCGGGGCGTGGACGCGGCGAAGTCCGCCGATTTCCGGCGGGTCATAGGCGAGCGGTTCCCTACCTGGGTGCTGACCCCGGTCAACTCGACCGACTACCACATGAACCTGCGGCCGTCGGAGTTGCTCACCCTGAAACGAGACACGGTGGAGCGCTCCATGCGCACCATTGAGCAACGCATCAACGGCCTGGGATTGACCGAGCCGGTGATTCAGATGCACGGGCGGACCGACGCGGAGCATGAGATTCTGGTGCAGCTTCCGGGAGTGGACGACCCGGCGCGCGTGAAGAACATCATGCAGACCGCGGCGATGCTGGAGATCACCGACGTGCGCGGCGGTCCGTTCGCCAGCGCCGAACAGGCCATGGCTCAGAACGGCGGCGTGCTGCCGCTGAACACCAAGCTGGTAAGGATGGCGCCGGGACGCGAGGCCGAACAGAGCTACTACCTGCTGGGCCGATCGGCGGTGGTCACCGGACGGGACCTGCGCAACGCGCGGCCCGGCCGCGACGAGTTCCAGCGGTGGGAAGCCAATTTCACCCTGACGCAGGACGGCGCGCGGAGGTTTGGCCGGTTCACCGAGAGCAATATCGGAAACCGTTTGGCCGTCGTTCTGGACAACCAGATTCACAGCGTGGCGACGATTCAAAACCGGATCGACGACTCGGGCCGCATCACCGGAATCGGCGGCGAGCAGGAGGCCAGCGACTTGGCCCTGGTGCTGCGCGCGGGGAGCCTTCCGGCGGGTATCGTATACCTGGAAGAGCGCACCATCGGGCCGTCGCTCGGCGCCGATTCGATCCGCCAGGGAGTCATGGCCGGCCTGGTTGGGCTGGCGATGGTCATCCTTGTGATGCTGGTTTACTACCGCAGGAGCGGGATTAACGCGGTGATCGCGCTCTTGCTGAACGGCGTGATCACGCTGGCCTGCCTGAGCTACTTCAGCGCGGTCTGGACGCTGCCGGGCATCGCCGGCATGATCCTCAGCCTTGGCATGGCGGTGGACAGCAACGTGTTGATCTTCGAGAGAATCCGGGAAGAGCTTCGCGCCGGCAAGGGCGTGGCCGGGGCGGTGAGCACCGGCTTCGACCGCGCGTTCCTGACGATTATCGACACGCACGTCACCACGGTGGTGGCCAGCGCCTTCCTGTTCATGTTCGGCACGGGCCCGGTAAAGGGCTTTGCCGTGACGCTGGTGATCGGGTTGATCGCCAACCTGTTTACGGCCGTTTTCGTCTCCCGTGCGATGTTCGACTACTCCCTGTACCGGAATCCGAGGATGGCGGAACTGAGCATCTAGATGAAACGGCGCCAAGATTTTTCGAGCAGCCGGGAACATAGGAGCACGCGCCGGTGTCTATTGGGACTGAGCGGCGATAAGACTGCCTAAATGGAACTTTTCAAGCCGACAAACATCGACTTCCTTGGTAAGCGCTGGGTTGCATTGGGCATATCGGCGTTGCTGGTGGTGGCGACGATTATCAGCCTGGTGGCGAAAGGCGGGCCGAACTACGGCATCGACTTCCGCGGCGGCACGCTGGTGTACGTGAAATTTGCGGCCACTCCTCCCATCGATCAGATTCGCAGCCTGATCGCCTCTCGCGTATCGGGCGAGGTGACGGTGACCACGGTCCATGACATCGCCGGGGCGCAGGCCAACGAAATCGTCATCGGCACCGAACTACGGGACGAGCGCGAACTGGACGCGGCGCGGCAAACGATCACGCAGACCTTGCAGGAGCGATACGGGAGCGGGGCCGAGAAGCTCGACTTCAACAACGCGACACGGCAGCAGATGATCGACCGGCTGCGAGATCCGCTGCAACAGGCGGGCGCCGGGCTGGACGAAGAAGCGTTGGCCGCCCTGATCGACAACCTTCGCGCTTACAGGGATAAGAGCCATTCGGGTCTGATCCGCAACATTGAAGACCTGAAAGAGGCGCCGGGCGTGACACCAGCCGTGCTGGAGACGCTCAAGCAGCAGGCAGCCGCGGGCCAGTTCGCGATCCGGCAGGTGGAGATCGTGGGACCGAAGGCGGGCGCTGACCTCCGGCGGCAGGCGCTGATGGCGACCCTGTACGCGCTGGGCGGGATGCTGGTCTACATCGCCCTGCGCTTCGAGTTCATTGCGGGTGTGGCCGCGGTGCTGGCGATCATCCACGACACGGTGATCACGATCGGGTTCTTTTCGTTCTTCAACCGCGAGATTTCGCTGACGGTGATTGCGGCGCTGCTCACCTTGATCGGATACTCGATGAACGACAAGATCGTCATTTTCGACCGCGTTCGCGAAAATCTGAAGATCATGCGCCGCGAGTCTCTCGAAACGTTGGTCAACACGAGCATCAACCAAACCTTGAGCCGGACGGTGCTGACGGCGGGCCCGACACTATTGTGCACGTTGGCGCTATACTTCTTGGGCGGGCCGGTGCTGAACGGGATCGCCTACGCATTGTTTATCGGGATTATCGTGGGGACCTACTCCTCCATCTTCGTGGCGAGTTCGATCCTGGTGGGCTGGGAACGCTTCCAGGGAAGCCGCCGGATCGCGGCCAAGGCCGCCGCCACGGAAAAAGCAACACGCAGTGACCTGAGCCGAGGGCCGCAGAGGCCCAAGGCTAAGAAAGGGTAGCAGATATGTTCGAACAAACGTTCGTCGAGGGGAATGTCAAGACGAAGACGCCCTTCACCGTGATGGGATCCTTCGTCCTCCAATGCCTCATGGTTGGTGTCGCCATCCTGATTCCCCTGATCTACACGGATACGCTTCCCGCGACCCAGTTGACGAGCTTCCTGGTGGCACCCCCGCCGCCGCCGCCGCCGCCGCCGCCGCCCGAGGCTGCGCCGGTGGTCAAGGCCGTGCGCGCCATTCCCAGGCAGTTCGACGCCGGACGCTTGATGGCGCCGAAGAGCATTCCGAAACAGATCGCGATGATCACTGAGGACGAGTTGCCTCCTCCGACGCCGGCCGGCGGTGTGGTCGGCGGCCTGGCGGGCGGTATCGCAACGGGCGCGATCGGCGGCATCATCGGTTCGGTGGCCATCGCGGCGCCGCCGCCGCCGCCCGAAGTAAAGGCTGCGCCTAAGTCTTTGACCCCGCAACGGATTCCGGTTGGCGGCAACGTGCAGGCGGCGCGCCTGGTCAACCAGCCCAAGCCGGCCTATCCGCCGCTGGCGCGCCAAGCCCGCATTCAGGGCGTGGTGCGGTTCACGGCCATCATCGGCGTGGACGGCAGGATCCAGAATTTGACCTTGGTTTCCGGTCACCCGCTGTTGGTGCCGGCGGCCCAGGCTGCTGTGAAACAGTGGGTGTACCAGCCGACTCTGCTCAACGGGGAGCCGGTGGAAGTCGTAACGCAAATCGACGTGAACTTCACCTTGCAGTAGAGGTTCGCACAGGACTAAGGACTAAATTCAACTCGCAGGAGAAAACAATATGTTTTTGCAAGTACAGGTTTGGGCGATGATGCTGCTTCAAGAAGGCGGAGCAGTGGGTTGGGACATCCGGTCCATGTGGGCGCAGATGGGCTTCATGGCGAAAGCGGTTGTCATCGTCATGTTCATCATGTCGGCGTATTCGATCGGCGTGATGATCGATCGTCTGCTGGCGTTCAACGGCGCCCGCACGCAGTCCCGCGCGTTTGCCCCCGCGGTGGCCGGAGCGCTGCGCGACGGTAAGCTGGACGAAGCGATCAAGATTGCGGACCGCTACAAGAAGAGCCACCTGGCGAAGGTTGTGGTCGCGGGCTTGCAGGAATTCCGCGCTCACCAGTTGAGCACCGAGATTCCGGGCGAAGCGATTGACGCCTCCCGCCGGGCTCTGGAACGCGCCGGCGCGATTGTGCACGCCGAACTGAAGCGCGGCATTTCGTCCCTGGCGACTATCGGTTCGACGGCTCCCTTCGTGGGACTGTGCG
>CAZVIK010000053.1:0-5054 GCA_964627045.1 uncultured Solibacteraceae bacterium
GCCGATTTGTTTCTGATAACCCGGCGTATTGGCGCCCAGCACGAACACCGGGCGGGTGGCGCCATATCCGTAGACGCGCACACCCGACCAGACATAGATGGTGCGAGTCAGGCGGTACCGGCCCGACGGAATGAACACGAGACCCTCGCTGCCGGCAGCCTGGTCGATGGCCGCTTGGATGGCCGCGCTGTCGTCGGCAACGCCGTCTCCGCGAACGTCGAACGCGGGGGCTTCCAGGTAGACCGCCTTGGGGTCGTCCGGCCGCACGGTGAAGACCGACGCCGCCGGCAACGCCAGCGCGGCGGCTAAGAACGGGATGATGACGGAAAAGGTATGGCGCACGAGGGTTTTCATAGTGTGAGTCCCCGCCAGGCAGGCGGAATTCGGCCCGGGGACTGGGGACTGGGCCAGTATATCGCAGCACGTGCCGCCCGCGACCGAACAAATGGAATGCACTTCCGTGACGGGCGCGCCGTCGGTTCGCGGGTACGCGGCGCACTACCGCTGAAAATGGACCCAGCAGGGCCTCGAGAACCGGATCATCCGTCCAAACGCCGCCCGCCTTGCTGCGCGCCCGCCTCCGCCGCCGCCGGCGGCCGGGAGGGGTTGACTTCTCCTTGGCAATTTGGCAGAATTGCCACATATGGACCGTAAGACACTCGCCCACTACGAGGCCCGAGCCCGGATCATCAAGGCTCTCGCCCACCCCACCCGGCTTTTCATAGCCGACGAACTGTCGAAGCGCGAACGGTGCGTCTGCGAACTGACGGAAATGGTGGGCGCCGACGTGTCCACGGTCTCGAAGCATCTGTCCGTCCTCAAGGCTGCTGGGATCGTCAGCGACGACAAGCGGGGCAACCAGGTCTTCTACAGTCTGCGAGTGCCATGTGTTCTGAGATTCTTCGACTGCGTTGGGGCGGTCATGCATTCGCTGGCGGAGGAAGAAAAGGAACTCATGGCGGTTCGATAGCGAGAGCGCATGGACTGGAAAACAGAGTGGAAACCCCTGGCGCTGATCGTCGCCCTCTTCCTGGCGATGTTCTACTTGCCTGTCGGCAGACCGCGGTTTGACGGCGCGATTCTGGAGTCCCTCCAGTTGGTCAAGTGGTATGCCCGCGAGCATGTCCTGCTGTGTCTGGTGCCTGCTTTCTTCATCGCCGGCGCCATCTCGGTGTTTGTCAGCCAGGATTCTGTCATGAAGTACCTGGGCGTCAAGGCGAACAAGGTGCTGGCGTATGGCGTCGCTTCGGTCTCAGGCACAGTCCTCGCGGTGTGCTCCTGCACTGTCCTGCCCCTCTTTGCCGGTATCTACAGAATGGGCGCGGGCCTCGGTCCGGCAAGCGCATTCCTCTACTCCGGCCCGGCGATCAACGTCCTGGCCATTATTCTGACGGCGCGAGTCCTGGGCTTTCAGATCGGGCTTGCCCGCGCGGCGGGCGCAATCGGATTCAGCGTTATCATCGGCTTGCTCATGCACCTGATCTTCCGCAAGGAGGAGGCGGCCAAGGCCGAAGGATTCAAGCTGCCTCCAGCCGGGGAGACCCGCCCGCTGTGGCAGACAGCGGCTTACTTCGCGGCCATGGTGGCCATTCTCGTTTTCGCCAACTGGGGCCGGCCCGGTGAGCCGGTGGGTTTCTGGCAGGCGGTGTATGACGTGAAGTGGCTGTTGACGGCGGCAGCCGCCGTTCTTCTTGGAGTCATGTTGGTGGCCTGGTTCAAGGTCCGCTGGTGGAAGGTCGCGCTCGCCTCGGCGCCGCCGGTCCTTCTGGCCGTCTCGTATCCCCAGTACCCCGCCCTGGCCTTCGCCGCGGGCGCCATCGGACTGGCGGTGGTTCTGAGCACGGAAAAGGGCGAGGCGCAGGATTGGCTGGCGGCGTCGTGGGGTTTCGCCAAACAGATCCTGCCGCTCTTGCTGTTCGGGGTTCTGGTAGCGGGTGCGCTACTCGGCCGGCCTGGGCACGAAGGCCTGATCCCTTCGGCGTGGGTCAGTGGGGCGGTAGGCGGTAATTCCCTGGGCGCGAATCTGTTTGCATCGGTCGCCGGTGCGTTCATGTACTTCGCGACTCTGACTGAGATTCCGATCTTGCAAGGGCTGCTTGGAAGCGGCATGGGACAGGGGCCGGCCCTGGCTTTGTTGCTGGCAGGTCCCGCGCTGTCGCTCCCGAGCATGCTCGTGCTCCGAAGCATCTTGGGCCTTAAGAAGACTGCTGTTTTCGTTTTCCTGGTGGTCGTAATGGCGACGATCACGGGCTTAATCTACGGAGGGGTCGCATGAGGATATTCAGATGCGCTGCCGCCATGGCGATAGCGTTGGCGATTGGAACCGGCGCGGCGCGCGCGGCAGCGGCGGACGCCAAGCCGGAGCCGCCGGTTAAGCTGATCGCGTACTACTTTCACATCACCGAGAGGTGCGCGACTTGTCTGGCGATCGAACGCCAGGCCAAGCAGGCCATTGAGAGCGGCTTTCCCGGGGAACTGAAGGCCAAGGTGATCGAGTGGCGCCCGGTTGACGTCCAGCAGCCGCTGTACCGCCATTTCATCCAGACCTTCCGCTTGCACTCCCCCTCCGTCGTGCTCGTCAAAGTGCGCGGGGGCAGGAATCAAGAATGGCGGAATCTGGACAAGGTTTGGTCGCTGGTGAACAAGAAAGCCGACTTCGCCAGATATGTCCAGGACAACGTTAAAAGTTATCTGGTGGACTAGATGGAGAGCCTCCTCGCCGGTCTTGCCTCGGCGCTTTGGCTGGGCATTTTGACCTCAATCAGTCCCTGCCCGCTGGCGACGAACCTCGTGGCCGTTTCCTACATCGGGAAAGAACTGGCCTCGCCGCGCCGCGTTGTGTTGAGCGGGCTGGTCTACACGGCAGGCAGGACCGTCGCTTATGTTGCTCTGGCGGCGTTACTGGTGGCGAGCGTCTTCGCCGTTCCGGCTCTTTCGTTCTGGCTTCAGCTCAATATGAACCGATTGTTGGGGCCGGTTTTACTCCTCGTGGGCCTGCTGCTGTTGGATCTGATTCCGCTCCGGCTCCCGAGTTTCTCCGGCGGCGGCCAACTCCAGCGGAGACTGGCCTCTTCCGGCCTGGCCGGGGCTGGCGCATTGGGGATGGTTTTCGCTTTGTCGTTCTGCCCTGTCTCGGCGGCGCTGTTTTTCGGAAGCCTTCTGCCGCTGGCGCTCGCCCACAATTCCTCTCTCTTGGTGCCCTCCCTCTACGGAGTCGGGACTGCACTGCCGGTTTTTGCCTTCGCCGTCCTAATCGCTTTCAGCGCACAGCGAGCCTCGCGTGCCTTTGAGAAGCTGACCCAGATGGAGAAGTGGGCCAGGAGAATCACCGCCGTCGTTTTCATCGCCATCGGCGCCAAGTTTTGCCTAAATCACTTTTTGGGGGTTTACGTCATATGAAGATCCAAATCGCAGGACCGGGCTGTATGAATTGCAAGACCACCGAGCAGCGGGTATTCAACGCCTGCGCGGAGCTGAACCTGGCCGCCGACATCTCGAAGGTCTCCGACTACAACGAAATCGCAGCGCTGGGCGTCTTGCGCACTCCCGCCGTGGTGATTGACGGCGAGGTCGCCATCATGGGCCGCGTCCCGAGCGTCGCGGAGTTGAAGACGTTGCTCGGATCGCGAGCCGCGGGCTAGACCCGCGGCATGCCGGCGGCGCACGGGAGCATCGTGGGCAGGTTCAGAGGGAAAGATCGAAATGAACATACGACCGAAATGCGGGTGTGGGGGCGGCACAGATCTTATGTTTTGCTGTTCCGGCGTCGCCGACACGGCCGAGATTGCTGATCGTGCCGTTCGGCAACTCCATAAGGAGCGCACCGCCCGAATGTATTGCCTTGCGGGAATCCCTGCGAACGCGGAGTCGATCGTCAAAGGCGCACGTGAGGCGCAACGTATCCTGGTGATCGACGGCTGCGACACGGACTGCGCTCGATTGACCATGGAAGCCGGCGGCTTTTCGGGTTTTCTGCACTTGCGGGTCACTGATCTCGGCATGGAAAAAACCAAGTCGCCAGTGACCGACGAGCGTATCGCCTTAGTCGTCGAGCGCGGGCGTGCGATGCTTGGCCAGTAGGCGCCAACGGCGCGTGGGAAGGAATACGGAAGTGAACAGTGGACCGGTCGGATGGAAGAGTTACTTGCCGTCGGCGGTACTCATCGGCATGCTGGCGGTCTTGCTGATTGTCAATCTGTCCGCTGGGTTTGGCGGGTCCGCTCCGAGTGGGGTTCCACCGCTCACCGCGACGGTTGCTGCAACCCTCTTGCTCATCGGGTTGGCTGCGGGTTTTCTTGGCGGGATCATCGGGACAGGCGGCTGTAGCGTCATGTTGCCGGCGATTCATTTCTGGCTCGGCTACCCCGCACCCATTGCGGTCGGCACCACACTTTTTGCAGTAATCTTCACCGCGATATCCGGAGGTTACGGCCACCTCGTGCGCAAGAACCTTGACGTCAGGGCCACCCTCAGGTTGGGCGGTGCGGGGATCGCCGGCGTCGTGTTGGGCTCATACTTATTCACACTGCTGAGCTCTCAGACGCAGCTTCTTGGCTTGATTCTGGGGCTAGCGTTTATTTGGCCTGCGGTTCGCATGATCAAGGACGGCGTAGTGCGGCAGCAGGTAGTCCCGCGACAGGGGAACGAGATTCCCGGCTCATCGTGGGGACTGGCTGCCTTCGGCTTTGTGATCGGAGTCCTTACCGGCGTGGTTGGCCTGGGCGGTGGATACGCCCTGGTGCCCGGCCTCATCTACCTGTTTGGCGCGCCCGTCTATATCACCATGGGGACCTCCCTGGCCACAATGATCCCGTTGGCCGTGGTCGGCGGCGGAATTAAGCTGGTTCAGGGATTCGTTGCGATTAGCACTGGGTTGATCCTCGCCATGGGCACTGTGGTCGGCGCGCAGGCCGGCGCGGCGGTCATTAAGAAAATCAAGCCTCAAACGCTGAAACTAATCTTCGGCATCTATTTCGCGTACGTGTCGGTGAAGTTCATTACCGCGTACTTCGGCATTCACATTTGGTGACAGCACCGCGACGCCGGTCCCCGCT
>CAZVIK010000053.1:5064-5523 GCA_964627045.1 uncultured Solibacteraceae bacterium
AGAGGGTCCGTATGTGGATTGTTAAGCTTGCACTTCGCCGGCCGTACACGTTTGTTGCCGCGGCCATTCTTATCGCCATCCTGGGCGGGCTCGCGATCACGCGCATGCCGACGGACATTCTGCCGGACATCAATATCCCGGTTGTGAGCGCCATCTGGCAGTACCGCGGCCTGTCGGCCGATGAGATGGAGAAACGCATCACGACGGCTTCCGAGCGTTCCTTTACCACGACCGTCAACAACATCGAGCACATCGAATCGCAAACGCTCACGGGGCTCGGAGTCATCAAGGTGTTCTTTCATCCCGGCACGTCGGCGGATGCGGCCGTGGCCCAGATGACGGCGATTTCGCAGACGGTCACGCGGCAGATGCCGCCCGGCGCCTCTCCACCGCTGATCCTGCGCTTCAACGCCTCCAGTGTACCGATTCTCCAATTGGGGCTCGGCGGCCAGGGACTCT
>CAZVIK010000053.1:5533-21458 GCA_964627045.1 uncultured Solibacteraceae bacterium
ATCGGATCTAACTTTTTGCGCACGCAATTAGCAACGGTGCAGGGCGCATCGGTCCTCCAGCCGGCCGGCGGGAGGGCACGTCAGATCATGGTGGATCTGGACCCCAAGGCGCTGTATGCCCGCGGGGTCTCGCCTTCCGACGTCTCGGCGGCCATCAACGCCCAGAGTCCCATTCTTCCCGCCGGGGCGGCAAAGATCGGCGACCGGGAGTACAGCGTCCGTCTGAATAATAGCCCGGAGGTAGTGGAGGCACTGAACGAAGTGCCTGTCCGCCAGCAGGGCGGGGCCACAGTGTACCTGCGCGACGTGGCTCAAGTCCGCGACGGCGGTGCGGTCCAGACGAACATCGTCCGCCAGGACGGAAGACGCGGCGCGCTGGTGTCCATCCTGAAGACTGGCTCCGCCTCGACCCTCGACATCGTCGCACGGGTAAAGGCAGAACTGCCTCGCATCCTCACCACGTTGCCTCCGGAGTTGGACGTCCGTCTGCTTCTGGATCAATCGATGTTCGTCCGCGCCTCGATCAATGCGGTGCTCTACGAGGCTATCCTGGCCGGCGTCCTGGTTTCGCTCATGATCCTGGTATTTCTGGGAAGCTGGCGCAGCACGCTGATCGTCTGCACGTCCATCCCGCTTTCCATTCTCACTTCGCTCATTCTGCTCTACTATCTCGGCCAGACAATCAACGTAATGACCCTGGGCGGACTCGCGCTGGCGATCGGAATCCTGGTGGATGAAGGAGTCGTGGCCATTGAGAACATTCACCGGCACTTCGCCCAGGGCAAGTCGCTGGTCAGAGGAGTTCTGGACGGCGCCGGCGAGATCGCCGTACCCGCACTGATTTCGGCACTCGCCATATCCATTGTTTTCGCGCCCGTCGTCTTGTTGAAAGGAACCGCGAAGTACCTCTTCCAGCCACTGGCCATGGCCGTTGTCTTCGCCATGCTGGCTTCATGGGTGCTCTCGCGCACGCTGCTGCCCACGATGGTTTGGTACATGCTGCGCCCGGAACTCAAGCTTTACCGGGGCGGGCATGGTCCTGGCGCGGGCGGATCCGGACCGCTTTGGCGAATGCATTATGCCTTCCAGCGGCGGTTCGAGAGGTTTAGCGAGGGTTACCGGAACTCCCTGGAGTGGACGCTGGCTCACCGCCGCGCGGTCGTGATTCTCTTCGTGCTCTTCTGCGCCGGCTCGGGCTACCTCGCGACGCAATTGGGCCAGGACTTCTTCCCTCAAGTGGATGGAGGCCAGTTGCGCCTGCACGTCCGCACCCCCACCGGAACCCGCCTGGAGACGACGGAAGCCATGTTTGCCGAAGTGGAAACCAAGATACGGGAGATCATCCCGCCGGGGAAACTGGACGCCTTGCTCGACAACATCGGACTGCCGGTGCTGCCCATCAACATGGCCTATACGGATTCGGCCACCATCGGTTCCGGCGACGGGGAAATCCTGATTTCTCTCAAGCGCGAACGTCAGCGTGGCGAGACCTGGGAATACGCGCGCCGTTTGCGGCGGGAACTGCCGGCCGCTTTCCCGGAAATGCAGTTCTTCTTCCGCTCGGCGGATATGGTGGGGCAGATTCTGAACTTCGGCATCCCGGCGCCGATCAACATCCAGGTGGTCGGCCGGAATCAGCAAGCCAACTACCGGATTGCCAAGGAGATCGAAAGCCGGTTGGCCCGGGTGCCGGGTGCAGTGGATGTGCGTCTGCACCAGGTGCTCGATGCACCTGAACTGCGGATCGACGTGGATCGCACGCGCGCCGGCCAACTGGGCCTCACGCAGAGAGACGTGGCCAGCAATCTATTGGTCTCCCTCAGTTCCAGCGGCCAGGTTTCGCCGAACTACTGGCTTCATCCCGAGACCGGCGTCAGCTACCTGGTCGCCGTGCAGACTCCGGAGCACCGCCTCACGTCGATGGAGGAGATCCGTAACACACCGCTCGCCGCGCCGCGGCTGGGGGGGGGCCAGTTACTCAGCAATCTGGCGACGGCCGAGCGCGCCACCACGCCTCTGGCCGTCAGCCACTATAACGTTCAGCCGGTGCTGGACGTTTACGCCGGCGTCCAGGACCGCGATCTCGGCAGCGTGGCCGGAGAGGTGGACAAGATTGTCAAAGACGTCAGCGCCAAGCTGCCGCGTGGATCGTTTATTCAGGTTCGAGGACAGATGGAGACCATGCGGGAGTCGTTTCGGGGACTGGCCCTCGGCATCTTTCTGGCCGTGGCCCTGGTGTACTTGGTCATGGTGGTCAATTTTCAGAGCTGGCTGGATCCTTTCATCATCTTGATGGCGTTGCCAGGCGCCTTCTCGGGAATCGTCTGGTCGTTGTACGTGACCCAAACGACGATCAACGTTCCCTCTTTGATGGGCGCCATCATGGCGATCGGCGTTGCCACAGCCAACAGCATTCTCCTGGTGACATTCGCCAACCAGAGGCGCGCGGAGGGCGCGGGAGTGCGGGAAGTTGCCCTCTCGGGGGCGGTGACGCGGCTTCGGCCGGTGCTGATGACAGCCGGCGCCATGATTCTGGGGATGCTCCCCATGTCCCTGGGCCTCGGTGAGGGCGGCGAGCAAAATGCACCTATCGGCCGGGCGGTCATCGGCGGCCTGATAGTAGCCACCTTCGCCACCCTGTTTTTCGTCCCGGTGGTCTACACCCTCCTGAAGCGAAGCGAGCGGGCGGAAACACCGGCAGAGGATGTGGAGTTACTGCAATGAACATGGAACCAAGAACCACGAATCGCCACGACGCCTCCCCGCATACCGTGCATGGAGGGCGGTTCAAATTCTTCCTGGTCGCTCTGGCAGTCATTCTATTGTTGGGGGTGCTGCTGGTGTTGGGGTACCGGCCACGCGCCGAACGTGCCAAACAGTTGGTCGTGGCCGCGCAAACCAAACAGACTGCATTGCCCTCAGTGACTGTGGCTCCCGTCATGGAAGCCCCCGCCGAGGTGGAGATCAGCCTGCCGGGCAACGTCCAGGCGGAGACGGAGGCGCCGATTTTCGCCCGGGCGGACGGATACATCAAACAGCGCATGGTGGACATCGGCGATCGGGTAAAAGCCGGGCAATTGTTGGCGGAAATCGACTCGCCGGAACTGGAACAGCAGATCCGGGAGGCGGAGGCGGCCTTACAGCGCTCCCAATCTACGTTGCGGCAGACCGAGGCCGCTCTGGGGCAGACTCGGGCTAACCTGGGGTTGGCGGAAGTCACCTTGAAGCGCTGGCAGACACTGGTCGACAAAGGGGTGCTCTCCAAGCAGGATGGCGACGAGAAGCAGGCCGCCTCCGCTGCGCGGCGGGCGGATGTCGCCGCCGCTGAAGCCAACGTGCAGGCTGCCCGCGACAACATCGTCGCGAACCAGGCTGCGCTCCAGCGCTTGCGGGAGTTGCAGGCATTCCGGCAGGTGCGCGCGCCCTTCACCGGAGTAATCACGGCGAGGAACGTGGACGTGGGCACGCTGGTGAGCGCCGGAAGCAGCGCCTCGGTTCGGGAGATGTTCCGGCTCGCCCAGAGTGACGTTCTTCGGGTGTCCGTCAACGTGCCCCAGAGCGAGGCGTCGGCAATCCGGCCGGGTTTGGCGTGCAGCATTGAGGTGGAAGAGTACCGCGGCCGGCGGTTCCCGGGAAAGGTCAGCCGGACGGCCGGCTCGCTGGACGCTGCGTCCAGGACTCTGCTGACCGAAGTGCGGACTCCCAATCCCGACGGCGCATTGCTGCCCGGAATGTACGCGACAGTACAGTTCCTGCTGCGCCGGCAGAACCCGCCCCTCCTGATTCCTTCGGCTGCTTTCCGGAACTCGGCGAAAGGTCCAGTGGTAGCTGTGCTCGCCGAGGGCGCCGCTGTTCACATCGTGCCCGTGAAACTCGGCCGCGACCTCGGCGCACAGATTGAGGTGACCGAGGGGCTGCGTCCCGCCCAGAGGGTCATCACGAACCTGACAGACGAGGTTCGCGAAGGTGTCAAGGTTCGGCCCGTAGCGCCGGCCAAGCCGACTGCGGCCAAACAAGGAGGGTCGGCCAAATGAGGAGGGTTCTCCTTGCCGGTTTGCTGATCGCGGCGGGAACGCGGGCACAGGGGCTCGAGGATTCGCCGCGGCTGTCGACCTTGGTGCGTGGCGGTAACGCCTACTTGTCGCTGCACGACGCCATCGCCCTCGCGCTCGAAAACAACCTGGACTTGGACTTGCAGCGTCTTGGACCGCGCTTTGCGGACGCGGACGTGAAACGAGCGCAGTCCGGTGCTCTCCCGCGGGGGATTGCCCTCGCCGTGCGGGAAGGTCCCAAAAGCGTCACCGGGAGCGATGTGCTCACCCCCTTGTTGGGGCCGGGATCGGAAACGAATCTCTCCATCGCCGGGCAGTACCAGCCGGTGAGCGGCCGTCTCCCGCCATCGCAGGACGCGGCCTTCACCGTTAACTTCCGCCGGGATCACCTTTCCGCGCCGCAATTGAACTCGTTCATGGTCGGCACTACGGCTCTGGTGACCGACGCCACCACCGCGAATCTCGGATGGCAACGGGGGTTCCTCACGGGTGGCAGCCTCTCCGCCACTTTCGAAAACAGTCATCAATCTCTAAACCACCGTCGTTACGATCTCTCCCCATTCAATACCTCGTCGTTCGGGATCACGTTCACACAGCCCCTACTGCGAGGTTTCGGGCGCGCTCTGAATTCGCGGTTCATCCAGGTCGCCAAGAATAGCCGCGCGCAGTCCGACCTTGTATTCGAGCAACAGGTCGTCAGTACAGTGGCGGCCGTAATCCGGCTCTACTGGGATCTGGTCAGCTTCCACGAGGATGTCAAGGTGCGCCGTCAGGCCCTTGAACGCGCCGAAAGGTTGCTCAGCGACAATCAGGCGCAGGTGGACGTTGGCACTCGCGCACCAATCGAAGTAGTGCGGGCAAGGGCCGAAGTGGCGCGGGCCCGGCGTGACCTTGCCGCCTCCGAGAATATGGTGCGGCAACAGGAAACGGTTCTAAAGGATTTCCTCACGCGCAGAACAGTCACGGATCCTTCGCTGTCGGCGATCCGGATCATTCCAACCGATCTGCTGCGAGTGGACCGGAATGAGCGCATCCCGCCCGCTACCGAACTGGCGCAGAGCGGCTTGCGGCAACGGCCGGACCTCGCGCAAGCGCGGATTCAGATTGAGAGCACTCAGTTAGCCGTGAAAGGAAGCAAGAACGCCTTATTGCCTTCGCTGGATCTAGTGGCCACGGTGCGGAACAACGCGCTGAGCGGAGACATCAATCCTCTGACCCTCGCCGGTGCGGCTCCGCACACCGCGGATCCGATCTTGCTGGGAGGATACGGGACGGTCCTGTCCCAGTTGCTGCGCCGCGACTTTCCGGATTACGGCGTCGGCGTCCAACTCACCATACCCCTGCGAAACCGGGCTGCCGAGGCGGACCACGCACGCGACAGTCTTGCATTGCGCCAGCAGGGACTGCGTCTCCAGCAGCTCCAGAAGCAACTCCACGTCGAAATTGAGAACGCGCTGATTGCGCTGGAGCAGGCACGGGCCACGATCGAGGCCGCCGAGCATGAGCGCGAGTTTCAAGAGCAGGCGCTTGCCGCCGAAGAAGAGAAGCTCACCGTGGGCGCCTCGACGACGTTTCTGGTGGTTCAATACCAGCGGGATCTGGCACAGGCGCGTTCGGCCGAAGTCGCGGCGCAGGCCGGCTACTTCAAGGCGCGTGCGGCGTTGGACCGCGCCGCGGGGTTGTTGCTACAGACTCATGGAGTTTCGGTGGCGGCGGTGCGGTGAACGTGCGAATCGCGGGATTCTCGACGTGGCGAGGTATCGGCGTGTTGGGCCGGCCGGAGCGGAGCCCGGCGAGGCCGTAGGCCGGGCGTTTGCGGCGAAGCCGAAGCCGGCCCCGGCCGCCTTGCTGCCTGGAGCGGCAGTCCAGGCTAGCTCCGGCAATCCAAGCATCGTCCCCTCCGCTGCGATGTCCGCCACAACGTCGAACGCAGCCCTGCGGGAGATGTTGGGCCTCCAGTGGCGCACGGGGACCCGCACGACCTGGTAGCTCGCCGCTGAGTCGAAAACCCGCTCAGCGCCGGCTCGTTGTCGATCCAGCGGCTTCAACTGGCTCCGGAGTCCCCAGTTTGCGTGTCAGATGGTCAAGGAACTCCTGCATCGGTTTCGCCGGCGAGAACTCCAGGAAACTGGTATCCTCATCCACCCATCCGGTGTGCCCGGCTGGCCAGAAGAAGACCTCGCCGGCTCCGGCCGTCTCCTCTTTTCCGTCCGCGTACCGAATATGGATATGGCCCTTCAGCAAGTAGCCCCAGTGTGGACACTGGCAGAGGTTGTGTGGAAGCCCCTCGATCAATGGCCCAAAGTCGGTTCCCTTTGGAACCTGCACCAGGTTGATCGCCATGTCGCCGAACACGGCGCTCCGGATCGTGGCTTCGCCCGCGCTCACAGCGATCGGCAGCTTGTCTTTCGGTTGATGCATTTGTTTGCCCCCCTTCTTCCCGTGTAGCACACGGTGCGATCCTCTTCAAAGTTCGGGTTCGTAACAGATGTAAGGACCTTCCCGTAAGACCTGCAAGATGGTGCTGTGTGGGAAAGATCCTACGTTATGTCCCGATCATCATCCTGCTCTAGCTGACTCGAACCCAGAGAAAACCTTGGCGAACTGAGGACGAGGAAGGGCGCAGCGGCCCCTCGGGCCCAGCTTCCCGGCGTGAAATCCCCTGCTCCCGCCGCCCGTGTTGCGGCTCAGATTCCCGGCTGACCCGCTCCGCCGGAAACACCTTCAACAACGACTGGTAGGGCACGTCCCTCCGGTTCGCCGGCGCCTTGAGATTGTCGATCATCGCGGCAGTCCCCCGGAGGGTCTCGCCGGCGCATTCGCCCGGAGTGGCGCAGGCGGTCTTTGCTTGTCGTCTGCCGTTCGGCAAGCCGCGCCCCCGCGGCGTTCGCTGCATGCAGGGTGCTATACTGACACTCGCCGCCAGACCGAGTTGACGCGTGCCGTTTGTCCGGGCCGCACCATCCGGCGTGCGGATTTCATCCGAACCTGATACGAGCGATTCAAAGGAGTGCAATACCATGGCATCCGATAGACGCGAGTTTTTCCAGAACCTTGGCCTCGGCGCGGCGGGCCTCGCGGCCGGCGCGGCGGTGTTGTCGTCGGCGTCCTGCAACCGGGAGGGCGGCGGCGCCGATCAGCCGATCCTCCAGATCGGTGAGAACATCGCCCGCGTGGACACCACCAACGGGCCGGTCAAAGGCTACATCCTCAGGGGCGTCCACTACTACCTTGGCATCCCCTACGGCGCACCGACCTCCGGGCCGAACCGGTTCATGCCGCCACAGAAGCCCAAGCCCTGGTCCGAAGTATTCCCGGCCGTCTGGTGGGGGAATTCCGCGCCGCAGAACATGGCCAACCGCTACGCCGGCAAGTACGGAGCGTTCCGCGACCATTGGAATTACGACGACGTCAGCGAGGACTGCCTGTGCGTCAACGTCTTCACCCCCGCCACCGGCGACGGCCAGAAGCGTCCCGTCCTGTTCTGGATTCACGGCGGCGGCTTCACCAGCGGTAACAGCATCGAGCACGACGGCTACAACGGCGAGAACCTCGCCCGGCTCGGCAACGTGGTCTTCGTCTCCATCAATCACCGGCTGGGCCCCATGGGCTTCTGCAACCTCTCCGGCGTGGGTGGGGAGAAGTACGCCGCTTCCGGCAACGTCGGCATGATGGACGTCGTCCTCGCCCTGGAATGGGTTCGCGACAACATCGCCAACTTCGGCGGCGACCCGGCCAACGTCACCATCATGGGCCAGTCCGGCGGCGGCCGGAAGGTTTGCGCCCTGAACTGCATGCCTTCGGCCAAGGGGCTCTTCCACAAGGCCGTCTCGCTGAGCGGCGTGCACGCCGAATGGGCATCGAAGGAATACTCCCAGAAGCTCGGCGAGTTCGTGCTGCGTGAAGCCAAGCTCGGCCGCGGCCAGGTGGACAAGCTCCAGGAAATGCCCTGGCAGGAGTATTACGCCCTCGCCACGCGCGCCCAGCAGACGATGGCCAAGGAGGGCGGTCTGACCGTGGCGGGCGGCGTCGGCGGCTTCATTCCGTGGCTCGACGGCAGCATCGTCGCCCACCACACCTTCAAGCCCGATGCTTCTCCGCTCAGCGCCGAGGTCCCCATGATGATCTGCTCCACCTTCGACGAGGGCTCACCCAGCGCCTTTAATCCCGCCCTTGAAAACATCACCCTCGAGGAGCTCGTCGAACGGCTGCGGAAGCCCAGCGGCTCGGGGATGAACGCCAGCCCCGGTCTGGGCGACAACGCGCGAGCGGTCGTGGAGGCCTATGCCAAGGTCTTCCCGGGCGCGAAGCCGATCGACATTCTCAACCGGATCGGCAGCAACGCCCGCCGCCAGGCCGCCGTGTCTCTCGCCGAAGCCAAGTCCAAGCAGCCTTCGGGCGCGTACCTGGCCTGGTTCGGCTGGCGCCCGCCGCTGTTCGACAATCGTCTGCGCGCCTTCCACTGCATCGACATCTGCTTCTGGTTCTACAACTCGGACTTGATGTACACCCACACCGGCGGCGGCGCCCGGCCGCGCAAGCTCGCCACGCAGATGGCGAACCAGTTGCTACAGTTCATGAAGACCGGCAGCCCCAACGGCAGCGGCCTGCCCAACTGGCCAAAGTACACTCCGGCCAATGGCGAGACCATGATCCTCGACGACGCCTCCGAGGTGAAGAACGATCCCGACCGGGAAGCCCGCAAGCTCCTATCCGCCTAGTTGGACCACTGCGGCGGGGCATCGCGCCCCGCCGCATTCCCCCGCGTGATGCCTCTCCCGGCGCTCACACTCCAGCGCGCCGCGCCGCCGCTACTGTAGTTCTCTCGCCCTCTCCTGGAACGCGGCCACCAGGCGATGGATTTTCTCGGGGTCCTTACGCCCTTTCGATCGTTCCACGCCGCTGCACAAATCGACTCCGTAGGGGCGCACCTGGCTGAGCGCATCGGCGACGTTCTCAGGCGAAATGCCGCCCGCCAGAAACACCGGCTTCCGAATCGTGCGAACCGCCTCGGCCGCGGCCTTCCAATCCACCAGCGTCCCGGTGCCGCCCAGGCGTTGGACGCCGCCCGCCGTCGAGGCGCTGTCGAGTAGAAACGCGTCCACACCCGCCTCGATGTAATCTTCCGGCGAAGCCTCCTCCGGGAGCGGCGGCAAATGCAGCGCCTTCCAGATCTCACAGCGCAGCAACGGCCGAAGGCCGCGCACGAACTCCGGCGGCTCGTGCCCGTGCAGTTGAATGGAGTGCGGCCCGATCTCCACGGCGGCGCGGATTACCAGGTCTCGCGGCGCGTCGCAGACCAGGACAACCACGGGAACGGTGGCGGCCGAGGCCACCTGCTTCGCCGCCGGCAGACCCAGGCTGCGCGGCGAGGCACCGACTTCCACGAGGACGCCGCAGTAATCGGCGCCGCTCGCGCTCACCAATTGCGCATCAGCGGCGTTGGTGACTCCGCAGATCTTGAGGCGCGGATGGTAGGACACAGGTTTCATCAAGAATGATAGCGCGCGGGCGGCGGCCGTCCGATCCGGGACGGCAAGAAACGCGCATGGCGGGGACGCGCCCCGCCACGCGGACAAACGTATTGCTGCGAACTAACGGCCCTGCGTGATCTTGCCGCCGTGGTCGCGCCGGACGGTGTAGAGCAGATCGCCGCCGGTGTCGCGCACGCGTACAAACAGCGGCATGTCGCCCGGCAGCGCGTGCGTGGCGCAGCCCAGGCACGGATCGTAAGCGCGGAACGCCATCTCGACCATGTTCAGCACTCCGTCGGACAGCGTTTCCCGGGTAACGTGGCCCATGGCGGCCTTCTCGACACTCATCGCCATGCGCGCCGCGTTGTTCTGCGTCGCCACGATAAGGTTGGCCTTGGTCACCAGGCCGCGCTCGTCGGTCACATAGTGATGAATCAGCGTGCCGCGCGGCGCTTCCACCACGCCGACGCCTTCCCTGGGGACCGCCGTGGGCAGCCGGCGCACGTCGGGGCTGGCGACCTCGGGATCGTCCGCCAGTTCCTTCATTCGCTCCGCCGCGTAGAGCAGCTCCACCAGGCGCGCCCAGTGGTTGGCCAGCGTGTGATGCACCGGCTTTCCGCCCAGCACGCTGAAGTAGTGCTCGTAGGCGGCCTGCGCCAGCGGGGTGGCCATGCCGTCGGCGGCGTTGAGCCGGGCCAGCGGCGCCACGCTGTAGACGCCGCTGGAGGGGCCTTCGTTGAACCCCGTCCAACCGGGCTGCTTTAGGTAGCAGAACTTCATGTAGCTCCACGGCTCGACGTGCTCGCCGACGTAGTCGAAGTATTTCGACGAATCGAACTTGGCCGTTTCCTTGCCTTCCGGCGACACGACGCGAAGCTGCCCCTCGTAGAAGTTGACCTTGTTGTTGCGGTCCACCATACCCATGTAGTGGGTGCGGTGCGTGTATGGGTCCGAGAGGATCAGGTCGACGTAGGCGGAGTTCTTGAGAACCAGCGAATCGAACACGCCCAGGCTGAACTGCGCGAACTCGATGGCTTCGGCCGCCACTTCACGGAACTGGCCGCGCTCTTCTTCGGTGATGCGCCGGGCCACTCCGCCGGGAAGACCGAAAACCGGGTGCCCCGCCTTGCCGCCGGCCAGCGCCACCATCGCCCGCAATTTGCGGCGCATGGCGATGACCTTCTTGCCGGTCTCAACGCCCACCTTGCCGATAACGCCGAGGATGTTGCGCTCGGCGGCAGGCGCCGTCGGGCCGACAACGAAGTCCGGCCCTCCCAAGACGTAAAAGTGCAGCGCGTGGTCTTCGGCCAGAAACGCCATGTAGACCATTTCGCGGATCTTGCGGCCTGCCGGCGTCGGCTCGACGCCGTACACGGCGTCCACCGCCTTGGTGGCCGCCATGTGGTGCGCCGTGGGGCACACGCCGCAGATGCGCGAGGTGATCTGCGCCATCTCCTCGACCGGGCGGCCTTCGGCGAACTTCTCGAAGCCGCGTAGTTCGGGAACCTGGAAGTAGGCCCGCTCCACCTTGCCGGCGTCGTTCAAAAAGATGTCGATCTTCCCGTGCCCTTCCAGGCGGGTGATCGGATCGATGGTGATGCGATTTACCGGTGCGCTCGCAGTGGACATGGCTCAGGCCTCCTTCTTCTTTCTCACCAGCAGCGACGCCGGTAGACTGTACCGGTAGAAGCTCCCCACCGGATCGGGAATCGACTCGATGGCCGTCAGGATGTCCTTGTCGTCCCTGGCTTCCAGTAACGACGCCAATCCGGACATGGCCTTGGCGCCGTAGTCGCGCACCCGGCTCGTTGGGCCGAAGCACCCCGTGCAGGGCATGTTGCCCTGGATACAGAGCGCGCCACAACCGGAGCGCGTCGCCGGCCCCAGGCACAACAGGCCCTGGGCGAGCAAGCACTTTTCCGGATCGGCCAGCACCTGGTGCGGGCGCTTGAATTCCGCGAGCGCCAGCTTCTCAGGCTTGGTCTCCTTGCGCGGGCACTCGTCACACAGCGCGCGGTCCGGAGCGAGGACTTCGCCCTTCGGCGGGAGCTTTCCGGAGAGCAGCGCCTCCACCGCGCCGGCCAGCAGCGCCGGGGTCGGCGGGCAGCCGGGAACCGAGTAGTCCACTTCCACCACCTGATCCAGCCTCTTCACCGTGTCGAAAAAACCGGGAAGGTGAACCGTGCGGCCATTGTCCTTGTAGTTCTGCTGCGGCGTGACGCCCTCGGGGTTGATCGTGCTGGGGCCTTCGGAATAGACCCGCTGGAAGATGCTCTCACGGTCCCACAGGTTCGCCAGCCCCGGAATACCGCCCAATTGCGCGCAAGCGCCGAACGCGATCATGAACTGCGACTTGCGCCGGAGCAGGTGGACCATCTCCTCCTGCTCGGTGGAGCGGATGGCGCCGTTGAGGAACGTTACCGTGATGCTCTTGTCCTCCATGGCTTCGATGTCTTTGCGCTTGAAGTCCATGGCGACCGGCCACATCACGATGTCGATGGCCGCGGCGACGTCCAGTATGCCCTCGGCCAGATCGACGACGGCCTCTTCACACCCGCCGCAGGAGGCGCACCAATAAAACGCCACTTTCGGTTTCGCGCTCATGCCGTCACCTCCTCGGCCACCGTCTCGGCCGGCGGCTGGATCTTCAGCGGACCCAGCGCGCGGATCTTGGCGACCATGTCGTTGACCACCACCTTCACCCGTTCGCCCTCGGCGGCCGAGATCCACTCCAGCCGCAAGCGGTCCTCTTCGATCCCCATCTCCCGCACCATCTTCTTGAGAACGTAAAACCGCCGGAGGGCCTTGTAGTTGCCCTCCTGGTAGTGGCAGTCGCCCGGATGGCAGCCGCCGATGAGCACGCCGTCGGCGCCCTTGGCGAAGGCTTCCAGGATGAACTGCGGGTCCACGCGGCCCGAGCACATCACCCGCACCACGCGCGTGTTGGGCGCGTACTTCATGCGCGAAGTCCCGGCCAGGTCCGCCGCCAGGTACGTACACCAGTTGCAGAAGAACGCCACGATCTTCGGTTCAAACTCGCCGGGCGATTTGATTTGCGTCAGTTCAGGCATCGGCTAGGACCCCCTCGATCTCATCGAAGATCTGATCGTCTTCAAACAGGTGCTGCCCGATCGAACCCGACGGGCAGGCCGCGACGCACGTCCCACAGCCCTTGCAGAGAACATCCTGCACGTGCGCCCGGTTCTTGGCCGCATCGAACGCGATCGCGCCGTACGGGCAAAGCGGAACGCAGGTGCGGCAGCCGGAGCATTCCTCCTCGACAACGTAGGCCGTGTTCGGTTCGGTTTCCACCGACCCGGCGTCGATCAGCGCCAGCGCCTCGGCCGCCGCCGCGCCGGCCTGCGCCACGGTGTCCGGGATGTCCTTCGGCCCCTGGCAACAGCCTGCCAGGAAGATGCCGTCGGTGAAGGTGTTCACCGGCGCAAGTTTCGGATGGCGCTCCAGGAAGAAGCCGTCGCTGCCGCAGGAGAAGTTGAACAGCCGGCGGACGTCGCCGGCGTCCGCGTGCGGGGTGACGCCCACCGAGAGCACCACCATGTCCACCGGAATGCGCCGTACCGCGCCGAGCAGCGTATCCTCGACGCGCAGCACCAGCTTGTTCTCTTCGCTCGGGTCCAGCGCCCAGTCGGTGACCTCGGCCACGCGGCCTCGGACGAAGTGCACGCCCTCGTTCAGCAGCTTCTGGTAGAACTCCTCGAACCCCTTTCCGGGGGTGCGTATGTCGATGTAGAAGTTGAACACCTCGGCGTCGGTGTGTTCCTTGAGCAGGTGCGCCAACTTCAGCGAGTACATGCAGCACACGCGCGAGCACCAGCGGTTGGTCGCCTCGTCGCGCGAGCCCACGCAGTGTATGATGCCCACCGACTTCGGCTTGCGTCCGTCGCGCAACACCACTTCGCCCGAGGTGGGTCCGCTGGCGTTCACCAGCCGCTCGATTTCGAGCGACGTATACACGTTCGGATACATCCCGTAGCCGTAATACGGAACCTTGTTGGCGTCGAAAGCCTGGAACCCGGTGGCCATGATGATGGCACCCACACGGACGGCCTCCACCTTCTCGGTCTGCTGGAAGTTGATCGCTTTGCGGTCGGCGCAGGCGGCCACGCAGGTCTTCTTGCACTTGCCGCTTTTGAACTGGATACAGGTTTCGGTGTCGATCACCGGGACCTGCGGCACGGCCTGCGGGAAGGGGATGTAGATGGGACGCCGCTTGCTCAGCCCCATGTTGAACTCGTCGGGGAACTTGGGTTCCTTGTAGACGCAGGCGTTGATGCACTCCAGGCACCCCGAGCACAGGTCTTCGTCGATGAAGCGCGGCCAGCGGGTCACCTTCACGTCGAAGTTCCCCACGTAGCCGGCCACCTCGGTGACCTCGGCGTTGGTCCAAAGCGTGATGTTTTTGTGCGCCTTCACCGCGCTCATCTTCGGCGTCAGGATGCAGGCCGCACAGTCCAACGTCGGGAAGGTCTTGTCGAACATCGCCATGTGCCCCCCGATGGAGGCCTGCTTTTCGACCAGGTAGACCTTCTTGCCGGCGTTGGCCAGGGTCAGCGCCGCGTGAATCCCCGCGATGCCGCCGCCCACCACCATCACCGCCGGATCGATCGGCACGCTGCCGCGCTGGAGCGGTTTGTGCCGCGCCACGCGCCGCACCGCCGCGCGCACCATGTCCTTGGCTTTCGCCGTAGCCTTGGCCCGGTCCTGGTGCACCCACGAGTTGTGCTCGCGGATGTTGACCATGTGCATGTAATAAGGATTCAGCCCGGCGTTCTCGACCGCCGTGCGGAACGTGTGCTCGTGCAGGTGCGGCGAGCAGCTAACCACCACGATGCGGTTCAGGTTGTGATCGCGGATATCCTGGCGGATCAGCTCCTGGCCGGGGTCGCTGCATAGGTACTTGTAGTCGCGCGAGACCGCCACGCCGGGGAATTCGCGGGCGTAGTCGGCCACGTCCTTGCAATCGACCACGGCCGCGATATTGGTGCCGCAGTGGCAGACGTAGACTCCGATGCGTACCGCGCCGTTGGCGTCAGACATAGGCCTCCACCTCCTCGTGCGCCGCGAACCAGCGGCGGATCAGGCTTTGCCCGCCGATAGACCGTTGCAGCCCCAACTCCTTGGCTTCCGCCCCCAGCGCCCAGCCGAGCACCTGGGAGAAGTACAGGATCGGCATGTCGAACTTCTCGCCGCTTTGCCGTGCGATCTCCTTCTGGTACACGTCCAGGTTGAACTGGCACAGCGGGCAGATCGTGACGATGGCTTCGGCTCCCTTGCGGGCCGCTTCTTTCAGAAGGATGTAGTTCAATCTCAGCCCGACCTCGTGCAGCGTGCCGGTCAGCGAACCCCCGCAGCACTTGGTCTTCAGAGAGTAGTCCACTGTGGGCGCCCCGACCGCCTGCATCATCTCGTCCATGCGCATCGGGTTGTGCGGCTTGTCCACTTCGTCGTAGGGGCGCACCGCCTGGCAGCCGTAGTAGCAGGCGATCCGGCCGCCGCGCCACTGGCGCTTCGCCAGCGACTTGATCTTCTCGATCCCCACGTCGTTGTAGAGCATCTCGAGCGGGTGGCGCACCTTGACCGAGTTCATGGGACCCATGCCGGCGCGCTCCAACGACTGGCGCACCTTCGCGCCCACCACCGTGTTGTGCTCGACGTAATCCTGCGTCTTGCGCAGTGTGAGATAACAGGCGCTGCACGGCGCCAGAATGTCCCCCGCGCCCATCTTGTGGGCGATCGAGAGATTCCGCGCCGAAAGCAGGAACGCGTCGCCCTCGTCGATGCACATGTACGATGTAGCGCCGCAGCAGTTCCAATCCTCCAACTCGTCCAGCTTCACGCCCAGCAGCCGGTAGAGCGCCTTCAGGCTCTCGTCGTACGCCTTTCCGTTGGCGCCGAGCGAACAGCCGGGGAAGTAGGCGTAGCTCGGCTTGCAGGGACCGTTCCCGTGCGCGCTCATTGGGTCACCTCCTCGGGCGCGGCCAGTTCGCTCTGAAGCTCGCGCGTCCCCTTGATCCGCTCCTGCTTCAGGCTCATGCGGCCGGTTCGCATCAGGTCCCAGCCGTACTTGGACATGGTGAGCAGCACGAACGGATTCGACTTCAGCGCCATCCGTACCACCAGCCACATCTCGCTGTTCCGCCCGTGCTGCTTGACGAGCTTGTAGAACTCGCGCGCCAGCACGGGAATCGGGAAGCGGCTCGGATACATCTTGTGCTTGATCGCTTCGCGCTTCAGCCCGTACATCAGGTCGGTGATATGCACGTTCTGCGGGCAGTGGGTGGAGCAGCTATAGCAGGAAGCGCACACCAATAACTTCGGCTTGTTTCCCCCAGCCCGGCAAAACCCCCCCCCCCCCGGGCATTTAACCCCGGGGGGTGA
>CAZVIK010000054.1:0-5075 GCA_964627045.1 uncultured Solibacteraceae bacterium
TGGGGGCTTACTCCACGCCAGTGGGGGTTTGCGCGTATAATCAGGTGGGTAGGTGTAGCCTATGGTTATGCCGGAGAGAAGAAGGCGTCGTGGATTCACGCTCATTGAACTGCTCATCGTCATCGCGATCATTGTGGTGCTCATTAGCGCGGCCGCTCCCAAGTTCAGCCAATACCTGATGAACGCACGTGAGACCGCCGCCATGGGAGCTATCCGGACGATTCACACGGCGATGACCCAGTACTCGTCTCAATTCGGTAAGTACGCCGCCAACCTGGCCGAATTGGGGCCGCCTACCAGCGGACAGGAAGGCCCAACTGCGGCGAATCTGATCGCGTCGGATCTCGCGCAGGGCGTCAAAGGGGGATACAAGTTCAGCGTGGAGACCACGGCCACCGGGTACAAGGTGACGGCAGTCCCGACCGCCTACAACAACACCGGACGCCGGAGCTTCTACTCCGACCAAACGATGGTGCTGCGCGAGAATTGGGGGGCCGACCCGGCGACGGCGAACAGCCCCGAAATCAAGTAGCTGGGGCGCTGCCGAGCCCGTTTAGAAGCTGACGGAAAAGACGGCGAACGTGTTGATCCAACGGTCCAACGTCCTTCCGTTCTCCAGCGAACCGATGGTCCCGCCGTCGGTGTGTCCCCGGTAGACCTTGGCCGTGACCCCGATGCGAAACGTGTTGTAGCGGTCCAGCCCCACGCTTCCGCTGACCAGCCCGTAGGTCCCCCAGCCGCTGCGCGCTTCGCAATAGGGGCACTCGAAGCGGTAATAGCTGCTGATCTGGCGGAGCCGCTCGGAGTACCGCATGTAAGCGCCGCCCCCTCCACCGGAGATCTCGACTTTTCCTTCCTTCAGCGGCAGCACCAACCGCGCACCGAACGGGACCATCCATTCGAAATCGCGGATGCGCAGGTAGCCATAATCGCTCACCAGAAAGTCGCGCACGCGCCCCGCTCCGAACGCGGTGTCCAGCCCGATATCGGCCTGGAGATTCCGGTACACGCGGTAGCCGTACCCGGCGGTGATTGCGCCGCTCGTCTTGAACGGCGCGGCGAGATCGCCGCCCGGCAGCGCCGCGCCCGCCCCAAAAGCGACGTGATGCCTCGGGAAGGGCTGCGCCAGGAGAGGCACCGCCAGCGCGAGCGTCAGAAAAACCTTCATATGTCCCCCAAGGACGTTCCGGCGGGCAGCACGGTTTCAGAGGATAGCCGGACTCCACCGCCGCGCGGTCTCGCGCCCGCTCCGGCTCAAGACCGCTCGGCCGGCCGCATGCCGGCGCCGATCGCAGCCAGAAACGCCGCAAAAATCGAGTACAGGGCGAGTTTGTAGTCGCCGGAATCCGGAACGTAGGAATAGCTTGCGTAGAAGTAACGCACCACGAGGACCACCACCAGCGCGGTCCATGCCAGGTACACCTTCTGCGCGCCGCCACGCACCGCCGCCAACAGGACCAGCAGTCCGACAAGGCCCAGGCCGATCAGCCAGTAAGCCTGCGGACGGCCTTCCACGGGCACGAGGGAGAAGTTCACGGTCTGCGGGCCACTGGCCAGGATGATCACCGCCATCGCCAGTGAGACCAACGAAAACAGGCCGACAAAAGCAAACGAAAAAGAACGAAGCAGCGAGCTAAGCGCCTTCACCACGAATCTCCAGGGGTAACGTCAACAGCTCCAGCAAGCTGCCATTGTATCAGGCCGCGGCGCGCCTGTCGCCGCGCCGACGGTGTACAATCCCCCAATTCCCCGCCACGGCCGGGGAGGCCGGGAGAAAGCCTTGATTCGAGCGACGGCGGTTTCCTAAAATACCAGTAAGGGAGATCGGCCCATCCCCATGTCCGAGAAAACGTACATGGCGCCGCGCCAGGCTCAGGTTTTGCGCTCCATCGTCCACGAATACATCGAGACGGCGGAGCCGGTGGCGTCGCGCACCGTGGCCCGGAAGCAGAGCGAACCGCTCAGCCCGGCCAGCGTGCGCAACGTGATGGCGGACCTCGAGGAGGACGGGTATCTGACCCAGCCGCACACATCGGCCGGCCGGATACCGACGCGCAAGGCGTTCCGTTTTTTCGCCCGAGAGCTAACCGTCCGGCGCCCGTCGCCGGCTGAACTGCAACGCGTTCACGAGGGACTGCGAGGCGTGGAGAGCTTGGAGGAAGGCGTCGAGCGATCGAGCCGCCTGCTGACCGCGTTGACCGAGAACATGGGGATCTCGGCGGCCATCCCGGCTGCGAGCCAGACGCTCGACCAGATCCAGCTTGTGCCTTTGGCCGACCGGCGCGTGTTGGCCATCATCGTGACGCGCGACCGCATCGTGCGGAATCGCGTGGTGACGATGGAGGAACTGGTGGGTCCCGCTGAGTTGTTGAGCATCTGCAACTACCTCAACCGGAACTTCGCGGGTTGGACCATTCAGGATATTCGCGAGGAGATGGAACGGCGGCGCCAGTTGCAGAGCGCCTACTACGATTCGCTTCTCAAGCGGCTGAATGCGTTGTTCGCACGCGGCATACTCGATGTTGACCTTGGGCCGGCCGTTCACATGGACGGAACGGCGTACCTCCTCGCGTTGGATCTGCACCTGACGCGCACCAGAACGCGCGAGCTGTTGCGCGCACTTGAAGAGAAAAAACGCATCTTGCAGTTGCTGGACCGCTTCCTGGAAGAGCCGCCGGGCGAGATCAGGGTGCAGGTGGGCTTGGGCGATATGCACCCCGCCATGGACGAGTTGTCGCTGATCGGCATCAAGGTTCAGGCGGCCGGAGGGATGGCGGCCAAGATTGCCGTGCTCGGCCCTATGCGTATGCCTTACGGAAAGATCATGTCCGCCGTGCTCGGCGTGGGCCGCGCTCTCCAAAACCTCCCCAGTTGAAAGGGTCTGTTAACCTGGAAGTAGCGAATATGCAGAAGAACGACAGCACCATCTCTGCGCGCGGCGCCGGCGGCGAGGGAGTGGCGCCGGACGCGCCGGCCCCGCAGGACGCGGGGGCGGCGTTGGCCGCGCTGGAGGCCGAACGCGACCAACTGGCCGCCGAGAAGGCGGACCTTCAGGATCGCCTGCTGCGTCGTGCCGCCGAATTCGAAAACTACCGCCGCCGGGTGGAGCGGGAAAAAAGCGACCTGCGGGATTTCGTCACCATGGAGGCGTTGGGAAAGGTCCTTCCGTTTCTGGACGATTTTGAGCGCGCCCTGAAGGTCGTGTGTGCCGATGCCGAGTACGCGCGAGGGATGGAGTTGATCGTCCAGAGGATGGCGTCGGAGCTCCAAAAGATGGGCCTTGAGGCCATTGCCGCTGAGGGGCAACCGTTCGACCCGAATCTTCATCACGCCCTGGAGCTTGAGCCGACCGATGAAGCGCCGGCCAATACCGTGTTGGCCGAGCATCAGAAGGGTTACCTTTATCGTGGGAAACTCGTCCGGCCCAGCCTCGTCCGTGTTGCGGCGGCCCTCCCGTCCTCGAAGCAGACCGAACCGTGAGCAAGCGCGATTACTACGAGATCCTGGGAGTTGGCCGGGACGCGGATGTCCAGGAAATCAAGAGCGCCTACCGCAAAATGGCGCTCAAGTATCATCCGGACCGCAACCCCGGCAACAAAGACGCCGAGGAGCATTTTAAGGAAGCCGCCGAAGCCTACAGCGTTCTTGGCGACTCCGAGAAACGCGCCACCTACGACCGATTCGGGCATCAGGGCCTCAACATGCAGTCCGGAGGCGCCGCCGGATTCGATCCCAACGCCTTTTCCGACTTCAGCGACATCTTCGGCGACTTTTTCGGGTTCGGAGACTTGTTCGGGGGCGGCGGCGGGCGGCGGCGCTCCCGGACCCAGCGCGGCGAAGACCTTCGCTACGACCTGGAGATCGAGTTTGAAGACGCGGTCAAGGGGATGAGCGCGGAAATCCAGATCCCGCGTGAGGAGGTCTGTCCCCGGTGCCAGGGCAGCCGTGGGGAGCCGGGCTCCGGCACGGCTACCTGCCACACCTGCCGCGGGCGCGGCGAGGTGATCTACCAGCAGAGTTTCCTTTCGATCCGCCGCACGTGCGGGCAGTGCGGCGGCAGCGGGAAGATCATCCGCCAACCATGCAGCCAGTGCCGCGGACAAGGGGTAGTCCGCACTGAGCGTAAACTCAAGGTCAATGTTCCGGCGGGTGTCGACAACGGCACGCATCTACGCCTGTCGCAGGAGGGTCAGGCCGGGCTCCACGGAGGACCGCCGGGCGATCTCTACGTGGTGATCAAGGTCCGTGAGCATCCCATCTTCGTCCGTGACGGCAGCGACATCCACTGCACGGTGCCCATCAACATCGCGCAGGCCGCGCTGGGCGCGGATTTGGATGTCCCTACGCTGGCCGGCACGCAGCCGCTCGCTGTCCCCGAAGGCACCCAGCACGGGGCGAAGTTCCGGTTGCGCGCTCAAGGCATTCCCCGGTTGAACGGCGGAGGACGCGGCGACCTTTACGTTCACGTGGAAGTTCGCGTTCCCGCCAAGCTCACGCGAGAGCAGCGGAAGCTGGTCGAACAATTGGCCGCGACGCTTCCCGCCGACAACCAACCAAAAGAGAAGGGCCTCTTCGACAAGGTGAAAGAGTACTTCGTGTAGCGGCCCTCCGCGCCGGGCTGGCTACGCCGTGGCGATCCCGGCGACGCCTTCCAGCCCCCGGGTTTCGATTTCGCGCTGGCGGATGAGGTATTTCTGGACTTTGCCGTTCGCTGTCATCGGAAACGAATCGACGAAGCGAATGTGCTGCGGGACCTTGAAGTAGGCGATTCGATCTTTGCAGAACGCGCGGATCTCTGCCGCTGTGGCTGTCTGGCCGCTCTTCAACTTCACCCAGGCGAGCACGCTTTCCCCCAGCCGCTCATCGGGCAAGCCGACCACATAGACGTCGGCCACCTTGGGGTGCTGGTGCAGAAACTCCTCGATCTCACGGGGGTAAATCTTCTCGCCGCCCCGGCTGATCATGTCTTTGGCGCGCCCGGTGATCCGGAAGTACCCGTCGGGGCGCATCAAGGCCAGGTCGCCGGTGTGCAGCCAGCCTTCCGAATCGATCGCTTGCGCGGTCGAATCCGGATC
>CAZVIK010000054.1:5085-14072 GCA_964627045.1 uncultured Solibacteraceae bacterium
CCATACCAAAAGATAGCTTTGGCGGTAGAAAACGGTTACCCGTCGTAGCCCTGCATCACCAGATAGCCGCGAGTGCACAACTCGCCCTGCTCGCCTACCGGCAACGTCGCTCCGGTGGCGGCGTCGGCGATCCGCACTTCGGTCGCGGGCAGCGCGCGCCCCACGGTGGCTACCCGCCGCTCCAGGGAATCGCTGGTAGCCGACATCGTGATCACGGGGCTGCTTTCGGTCTGGCCGTAGCAGATGGTCAGCTCCGGGCAGTGCATCTCGCCAACGACGCGCTTCATCAGTTCGATCGGGCAGGGCGAGCCGGCCATCACCCCCGTTCGCAACGATGTCAGATTGTACGAGGCAAAATCCGGGAGTCCAAACTCCGCTATGAACATGGTGGGGACGCCGTAGAGCGCGGTGCAACGCTCCGCCTCGACGGCTTCCAAGGTGGAACGCGCGTCGAACTGCGCCGCCGGCAGCACCAAGGTGGCTTGGTGTGTCATCGCGACCATCACGCCGATGACGCAACCAAAGCAGTGATAGAGCGGCACCGGGGAGCAGATCCGGTCCCGCCGGGTGATGCGCATGTTGTTTCCGATCAAATTGCCGTTGTTGACCAGATTGCGGTTGGTGAGGAGCACGCCCTTCGGTGTCCCCGTAGTCCCCGACGTGTACTGAATGTTCACGACCGCGTACGGGTCCGACGCGGGCGAGTCGAAAACCCTTCCCCCGGCGATCATCGCCTTCCAGCCGGGCGAGTCCAGCATGACCGTATGGCGTAGTTCGAGCGATTGGTCATTGGCGGCGTCGGCCAGGATCGCTGAGTAGTCCGCGCGGGCGTCCCGCGAGTGCAGGAAGATCGCCTTGATCCGGCTTCGCCTGAGGATCGGCGCGAGGTCCATTACCCGGTACGCAGGATTCAAGTTGACCAACACGGCGCCGATCCGCGCGGCCGCCGTTTGCAGGAGCAGCCACTCGGCGCAAATCGTGGACCACATCCCGATCCGGTCGCCGGGGCGCACGCCGAGGCCCCAGAGCCCCCGAGCTACCTGAAGCGACTCCTCGCGCAACTGCGCATAGGTCAGCCGCAGACCCTGATGCCGGGAAACCACGGCTTCCCGGTCAGGGGCCTCAACCGCCGCCCGGTCGAGGACCTCGTGAATTGTCGTCTCCAGAATCGGGCAGTCGTCGCCCTTCGCGTAGCTCTGCATGGCCAAAGCAATCACTCTAGCACCGGAATCGCGTCTGGGGTCCGGGAGTGCGAGCAGCCCGGTGCCGGGCGACCCGGCGGCGCGCGGCGGCTGGAGGGAATGAGCGCTCAGGAAAGCCGCGCGCGGACCTTGTCGCTGAGGGCCTTGCCGTCCACGGGCCGCCCGGCGAGTTTGGCCTGCACGGCCTTCATCACGACGCCCATCTGCTTCAAGCCGGTGACGCCCGTCTCGCCAATAGCCGCCGCTATGGCCGCGTCGATCTCCTCCCCGGAAGGAGCGGCCGGCAGGAACGACTCGACGATGGCCCGTTCGGCGTCCTCCTTGGCGGCCAGTTCGGCGCGGTTGCCCTTGCGAAACGCCTCGGCCGCCTCGACTCGCTGTTTGACGAGCGTCTTGAGCACCTGAATCTCGGCGGCCGGGTCCAGCGGCTTCATGGCGTCGACTTCGTGCTTCTTGAGAGCCGCCTTGATCATCCGAAGCGCGCCCAGGCGGTCCTCGTCGCGGGACTTCATGGCCTGAGCCATCTGGGTCTGTATGCAATCCAGGAGAGACATTATGTTTGCTATTCTAGAGGACTACCCGCACTTATGTACATCCGCAAGACCCGTCTCCTTACTCCCGGGCCGACGCCCCTTTACCCGCCGGCCCTGCATGCGATGATGGCTTCCGACATCCATCACCGCACCGAAGATTTTCGTGCGATCTATCGGGAAACCCTTGCCGGTCTGAAGGAAGTGATGGGCACGTCGCACGACGTGCTCGCGTTGGTCGCTTCAGGCTCCGGCGCGATGGAATCGGCCGTATCCAATCTCTTCTCACGCGGGGAGAAGGCGATTGTGTGTTCGGCCGGGAAGTTCGGCGAACGCTGGGTCGAGATGACCAAGGCGTTTGGTCTCGATACCGTTGTTCTCAAGGCCGAATACGGTAGCGTCGTAAGACCCGAAGAGGTTGCGGCGGCGCTGGAAGCGAACCCGGACGCGCGGGGCGTGTTCGTCCAGGCCTCGGAGACCTCCACCGGAGCGCAGCACGACGTTCAAGCGATGGGCGCGGCCGTGGCGAGATCGGGCGCCATCTTCGTCGTCGATGCCATCACCGCGCTTGGCACGATGCCGTTGGATATCGACGGTTGGGGCCTGGACGTGGTGGTCGGCGGCAGCCAGAAGGCGTTCATGATCCCTCCGGGGATCGCCTTCCTGTCGGTCAGCCCAAAGGCCTGGCAGCGCGCCGAGACGGCGAACCTGCCTCACTACTACTTCGATCTCAAGAAGGAAAAGAAGAATGCGGCGCTGGGCGAATCCAGTTGGACGCCGAATACCTCGCTGGTGATCGCTCTGAACGCGGCGCTCAAGTACATCCGGTCGGTGGGCATGGAGAAGCTGATCGCCAACGCGCAGTTGTTGGCGCGAGCCACGCGCACCGCCGCCGTCGAGCTTGCGCTCGAGCTATTCGCGCCGGCTTCGCCCGGTTCCTCGGTGACCTCGATCAAGGCCCCTGCGGGATGGGACTCGGGGACCATCGTCAAGGAGTTCCGCAACCGTTTCGGCGCCATCATCGCGAATGGCCAGGGGTCGATGAAGGGCAAGATCTTCCGGATCGCGCACCTTGGCTACTTCGATTTCGCCGATCTGTTCGGCGTAATCGCCGAACTGGAACTGATCCTCGCCGCAAACGGGCACCCGGTCCGCCTGGGTTCGGGCGTCGCGGCGGTGCAAAGAGTCTACGCGGAAGCCGCCGGCCTGGACGTGGCCGCGGGAGCATAGGAGGCCAGCCATGAAGATCCTTGTCGCGGAACCCATGGCGCCGGCCGGCCTCGATCTGCTGCGCGGCCATTCGGACTGGGAAGTCGTTGTTTCCAACCCCAAAGAATACGGCGCTCACCTCAGTGATGCCGAAGCGCTCTTCGTTCGCAGCGCCGTGAAGGTCACCAAGCAAGTGCTGGAGCAGGCGCCGAAGCTGCGCGTGATCGGCCGCGCCGGCGTAGGCGTCGACAACGTCGATCTCGCAGCCGCCACCGCCGCCGGCGTCCTGGTGATGAACACTCCCGGCGGAAACGCCGTCTCGGTGGCCGAACACACGCTGGCCCTCATGCTGGCCATGGCGCGTTCGATCCCGCAGGCCAGCGCGTCCACCAAGAGCGGCTTGTGGGAAAAGAAGAAGTTCATGGGCAGCGAATTGCGCGGCAAGACCCTCGGTGTCGTTGGGCTGGGCAGCATCGGCCGAGAGGTTGTGCGCCGCGCGCGCGCCTTCGAGATGAAGGTCGTGGCTTCCGACCCGTACATCAGCCCGCGAGCCGCGCAGGATGTTGGCGCGGAGCTGATGCCGCTCGACGACCTTTACCGCGCCGCCGACTACATCTCTTTGCACCTGGCCGCCACTCCCGAGACGCGCGGCATGATCTCGCGCCAGGCCATCGCCAAGATGAAAGACGGGGTGCGAATCGTCAACTGCGCTCGCGGCGAACTTCTGGATAGCGAGGCGCTCGGGGAGGCTCTGGCAAGCGGCAAACTCGGCGGCGCCGCCCTCGACGTTTTCGAAAAAGAGCCGCCGGCGCCGGGATACCCACTGTTTGCCCTGGATAAGGTTTTGGCGACGCCGCACATCGCCGGCTCCACCGAGGAAGCGCAGGAGATCGTGGGCGTGCGCATCGCCGAGCAAGTGGCGGAGTACCTGGAGAGCGGCGTTGCCATCAATGCCGTGAACATGCCGGCGCTCTCCCCGGAGCAGTACCGCGCCATCTCTCCCTACATCGCACTGGCTGAGCGGCTTGGGGCGTTCGCCGCCCACATCGCCACGGGAAACCCTACCGCCGTACGCCTGACCTACTCGGGCAAGCTTGCTGACCATCAGACCCATTTGATTCGCAACGCGGGCCTGGCCGGAGTGTTGAACCGGTCGCTGTCGCTTCGGGCTAATCTGGTGAATGCGATGGAGATCGCCGCGGGCCGGGGCCTGGAGGTTACCGAGCGGCACGAGTCGCGCGTCGCGCACCTGGATTCGATTCGCCTGGAACTGGCCACCGACGGCGGCTCCACGTCGGTCGAGGGCGCCCAATTGCTCGGCCGGCCACGCCTCTTGCAGGTGGACGGCATCCAGGTGGAGGTGGCCCTGGCCGGCCATTTGACATACCTGCGAAACCGCGACGTCCCAGGGGTGATCGGTTTCGTGGGAACCGTCATCGGCCGCAACGGAATCAATATCGCCAACTTTTCGCTTGGCCGCCAGGACTCGCCTTCGAAGCCCGGCGAGGTTCTGGAGGCGGTTGCCGTGGTGGAGACCGACGGCGCCCTTCCCGAGGCGGTTCTGGCGGAGCTCCGGGAAAATCCGGCGGTCCTGCTGGCACGGGTGGTGGAATTCGAAACGTGAGCCCGCGTTTGCCAACGGCCGGGGCGTCTGCTAGACTGGGGAAAGCTCGCATGGTGCCGCTTCCTACGAGTAGTCTCCCTGTTGTCCAATCTATGGAGTGAAGAACCCCAATCAGATGAGCTTCACCGTTTTCCTTGGCAATCTTCCCGTCTGGGTTACCGCCGACGACATCCAGTCGTGGCTGAACTCGGAATCCCTGGTGGCCGATTCCATTAAGGTCATCCGCAACCCCGAGACGCAGGAGTCGAAGGGCTTCGCGTTTATCGAAGCCCCCAACGCCGAGGAGATGCAGTCCATCATCCGGCGGTTCGACCGGGCGCCTCTCGAGGATCGCCTCTTGCGGGCGAATCCTGCACAGCCTCCGCGCCCCAAGGGACAGGCTCCGAGGCCGGATGCCGCCCGGCCGGCGTTACGCGCCGGCAAGAGACCCGCGCGGCGCCCGAAGGCAGAGGGGGAGGGGCCGCAGAGCGCATTCGCCGAAGAACTCGCGAAGGCGCTGTAGTTCTTTCGAACGCCGCGTTGAGCGGCAGCGCGCCAATGCGAGGGCGTGGTGTCTTTGCCGCCGGCAGCCGACGTAATTAAGACTCCTGCGGTGGTATACTCTAGGCACGGAAGTGAGAGTTTTTTCTTTTCTTGATCTTCCGCTTCGAGGTTCAAGAGCGTGGGCGATCTACTGGTAGCCAGAGTCCTTTTTGTCCTTCTGCTGACCTCCGCCAGCTACTTTCTCCAGCCGTTGGGGCTACCCCAGCCCTACTCCGGCATCGCTGGGTTGATACTAGGGCTGGCGGTGATCGCCTTCGAAGTCCGCGTTAAAGAGGTGAGCCTCAAGCGTCTCATCGGCGCCGCCGTGGGTTCGGTGCTTGGCATCCTGGGAGCCTTCCTGATGTCCCTGATCATCGGGGGCGCCACACCGGAGCGGTCCACCACCGTGGCCTTTGTCCAAATCGGCCTCATGCTTTGGATGACCTACGTGGGGCTTGTCGTCGGCGCCAGCAAAGGCGACATGCTCAATTTGGGCGCGCTGGGAGGGGTGTTCGGCTCCGAGAAGGTCAGCAAGAGCAGCTTCAAGATCCTCGATACCAGCGTCATCATAGACGGCCGTATCGCCGACATTGCGGAGACCGGTTTCCTCGACGGTATCGTGGTGATCCCGCAGTTTGTGTTGCGGGAACTTCAACTGGTGGCCGATTCGGCGGATTCGATGAAGCGCAACCGTGGCCGGCGCGGACTGGACATCCTCCAGCGGATCCAGAAGATGCCCGACCTTACCGTGCAGATCCTAGAGGACGACTTCCCGCAGATTCGCGACGTCGACATGAAGTTGATCGAGTTGGCCAAGACTTACAGTTGCAAGGTCGTTACCAACGACTTCAACCTAAACAAGGTCGCCCAGTTGCACGGGGTCGACGTGCTCAACATCAACGAACTGGCCAATGCGCTGAAGCCCATCGTGCTCCCCGGCGAGACCATGCGGGTCTTCATCCTTAAGGAAGGCAAGGAGTACAACCAGGGCGTCGCCTACTTGGACGATGGAACCATGGTCGTGGTGGACAACGCCAAACGCCTGATCTCCAAGACGATCGACATCTCGGTTACCAGCGTGCTCCAGACCACCGCTGGAAAGATGATCTTTGGCCGTTACGACGAGCGTCTGCACTCGATCCATGAGAAGTCGCCCGGCGAAAAACCGGCGCCGGAACGCCCGCAGCGGGAAGCCGCCGGTCCCGCGCCTGCCCAGCCGGCAAGATAGCATGTCTATGGTGGGGTGTCGATCATGAGAGTCGCCGTTATACTTCCCGCCGCGGGCCTCGGGACGCGCATGGGCCGCCAGTCCGCCGAGCGCGCCGGCGTCAGCCGAAAGCAGTTCATGCTGCTCGATGGGGCGCCGATCCTCATGCATACGATCCGAAAGTTCGCGTATTGCGCTTCGGTGGCCGAGATCGTCATCGCCCTGCGCAAGGACGATTTCGCCTGGGTCGAATCGCTTCTGGATGCCGAACTCCCGGCCACACCCGTCCGTTTGGTCGAGGGCGGCGACAGCCGTCAACAGTCGGTGGAAAACGCCTTGGCGGCGCTGGACGGCTCGGTGGATCTGGTCGCCGTGCACGACGCCGTGCGGCCCTTCGTTGAACCATCCCTCATCGAACAGGCGATCCGGGAGGCGGCGCAGTCGGGTGCGGCCATTGTCGGCATCGTCCCCGTGGACACGGTCAAGCAGGTCAAGCGCAACAAGATCCACGGCACGCTGTCGCGCGACCGGCTCATCCTGGCGCAGACTCCCCAGGTGTTCCGCCTGGAGATCCTAAGGCGCGCGTTTGCCAAAGCCGCGGAAGACGGCTTCGTCGGCACCGATGAATCAAGCCTGGTCGAGCGCCTGGAACAGGTGGAAGTCAGTGTGGTTCCCGGCAGCGATCGCAACATCAAGATCACCAAGCCGTCCGACATGGATCTTGCCCGGCTGTTTCTGGCCGAAGAGACGGCTCAGACGAAATCGTCGTGACCGAGTACCGGACAGGTATCGGCTGGGATGTCCACCGGCTCGTCCCGGAACGGCCCCTAATCCTTGGCGGCGTGCGGATTCCGTCGCCGTTGGGCCTTTCCGGACATTCGGATGCCGACGTGCTCGCCCATGCCGTTACCGACGCGTTACTGGGCGCCGCCGCCCTCGGCGACATCGGCCAGCACTTCCCGGACACCGACCCCCGGTGGGCCGGGGCCGACAGCATGGCCTTCATACGCCACGCCTGCCGCCTTTTGGCCGATGCCGGCTTCGCCGTGGTTAACGTGGATTCCACCGTCCTGTTGGAACGCCCCAAACTCGGAGGGTTCCGCGAGGCCATCCGGCAGTCGTTGGCCTCGGCATTGGGGCTGCCGGTTGACAGGGTTTCGGTGAAGTTTAAGACGGCCGAAAAGCTGGGGGCCGTGGGCGAAGGCCATTCGGCCGAAGCTCAGGCGGTCGCGACGGTCCGCCGCGCGGCGTCCTGACGGTGGCGCAGCGCTAGAGCGGAATCCGAGGACGCAATTCCGATCCGACGCCAACCGCATCGGGGGGTGCGTCGCGGCCGGGCGCACCGAGCAACACGGGCTTCAGAACCAGCAGCACATCGCCTGACGCCGCGTCACGCTTGTTGTTGCGCAGAGCAGCCCCGATAACCGGCACCCGCGAGAAGCCCGCCAGACCGCTGATCGTCCGTGCCTCCGACGCGTTCATGAGGCCGGCCACAACTCCCCACTCGCCGGCGCGCAAACGCACGCTGGATTGGAGCTTCCGGTTGGCTACCACCGGCATCTCGTCGATCACTTGCCCGGTCAGCGCCTTGAACTCGGCCACCAGTTCCAGCGTCACCTCGTCGTCGCCGCCGGCCTGAGGCGTGACTTCCACCGCCAGTCCCAGGTCCTCGAACTGGATCGTCGGCGTGATCCCGCTCTCGCCGTCGAAGCCGGAATAGACCACCTTACCGGTGACGATGGGGTAGCGTTCACCCACGTGGAGCGTGGCCTTCTGCCCAGTGGCCGAACGCAACTCGGCCTGGAACAGGCTGTGTCCGTTCGATTGGCTCTCCCGTGCCAGCGCCTGCACTTCGGCGATCCCCAAGCCCACCAGCGACGCACCTCCGCCGAAAGACAGCAGCCGTGTGAAGGCCGAGGGAATGCTCACCGGCGAATTAAAGGCCCCGCCCAGGCCGGCGAGAGGGAAGAAGGTCTGAGGGCCCGCCCCGTAGGCCAGCGATCGGGTGCGGCCGACTTCCACAAACTCCAACTGGACGGCCACCATCGGCCGGTGCTCCAACAGGCGCTCTATCATCTCCTGGGCCGGCCGGACGCGGCTGAGACGGTCGCGGATCACGATGGCCGAGTGCTGGGCGTCGTAGCTGATGCGCGTGAGCGCCATGACCTGCTGAACGGCCCGCATGATGTCCTGCGCGTCCTGCGCGCTGAAGGTGGCCGGTGCGGGAACCGTCACCGAGACCACCGGCTCCAACTCCTGCCGCTTTTGGGCGGTGTCGCGCGCCACCAGAAAAGTCCGTTCATCCACCGGCGTCACAAAAGAACCTGTAAGAAACTCGAGAGTGCGCAACGCCTCGCGATAGTCCGCTCCCCGGACATGAAACGAAAGCATTGGCCCCGGCTGGTAGTCGGGATCGAACAGCGCCTCCAGTTTGAAAGCGGCGGCGACGCGGGTGAACAACGCCCGGGCGTCGGCGCGCAGATCCAGGTCCAGACGCTCCGGCGAAGGCTTCAATTCGGGCGGCGGCAGGGGCTCTCGCGCCACGGCGCCGCGGGGCTGCAAGGCGGCGGCAGGGGACTCCGGCAGGCTCAAACCGCCCCTGAGCGTCATTGGCACCCTAACGAGTTCCCGGCGCCGCCAATACTCCAGGTTGTAGGGATCCAGTGCAACCGCCTGAGAATACAGGAGAAAAG
>CAZVIK010000054.1:14082-20930 GCA_964627045.1 uncultured Solibacteraceae bacterium
TTCTGGCCCTGTTCGTAGCGCTCCCGGGCCTCCGGCGTGGCGGCGGCAGCGGCTGTCCATACCGCCAACGACAGCGCCACGGCGCAGATCACCCTCATGTCTGAATTGACGTTTCGCCGGGGTCCGGCGTGGATGGTATCTACCGGCGGGCTCCAGGTTGTCTTTTCTGAGGTAGAGTTACAGTATGAGCGTGGGCACATATTCCGCCGAAAAGCCGTCGTTTTCTCCCCAAATTCCGGATTCTTTGGAAAAGTTGGGGATTTCCGACATATTGGTACAGGATCTGGTGCTGCGCCGCGTCTTTATCGAACGCACCAGCACGTTGGCCTCCCTCAGCAAGACCCTGAAGCTTTCACCTCCCGTCGTCGAGGCGGTCTTCCGGCAGATGCGTCACCGCCAGTTGGTGGAGGTGCTTGGCATGGTCGGCAACGACTACAGCTTCATGCTCTCCGGACCCGGCCGCCAGCTCGCTACCGAACGCTTTCAGATGTCTCAGTACGCCGGCGCCTGTCCCGTCCCGCTCGCGCAGTATCACGCGGGAACCAGGGCGCAGAGCGCCCGTGTCCGGATCAGCCGCGAACGGTTGCGACACTCCCTTTCCGACTTGGTTGTGACCGACGCCCTGCTCGACCAACTTGGCCCGGCGATGATTTCCCAGTCGGCGTTGTTCCTTTACGGCTCCACCGGAAACGGCAAGACGTCGTTAGCCGAGCGCCTGGTGCGCCTCTACGACGACGACGTATTGATCCCCTACGCCGTCGAGGTGGACGGGCAGATCATTATTCACTACGATCCGGTCGTTCACCAGCGCGTCGGCAACGATGAGGACGAAACCGACTGGGACCCGCGTTGGGTCCGCTGCCGCCGGCCCTGCATCATTGCTGGCGGGGAGTTGGTCCCGAGCATGCTCGACCTGCGCATGGACGAGGCCTCGGGCACTTACGCCGCGCCCTTGCAGATGAAGGCCAACAACGGCATCCTGGTCATCGACGACTTTGGGCGTCAGTTGATCCCCCCGCGCGATTTGTTGAACCGCTGGATCGTGCCGCTGGACCGGCACGTCGATTACCTAATGCTGCGCTACGGCGTGAAGTTCCAGATCCCGTTCGACCTGATGGTGGTCTTTGCCACCAACCTCGACCCGGCCAGTCTGGCCGACGAGGCGTTCCTTCGCCGTATTCAGAACAAGATCCTGGTGGAAGAGGTCTCCGCCGGTGTGTTCGACGAGATCTTGCGCCGCTACACGCTGGCGAAAGGAATCCCGTATGAACAGGATATGGCGTCCTACTTGCGGGCCTTGTGCTTGCGCGACGGGCGCACGGTGCTGCGCGCCTGCTACCCGTCCGACATCTGCCAGATCCTGCTTTCGATCAGCTTGTACGAGAACCGGCAGCCGCGCATGACGCGCACCGACCTGGAACGCGCCGTCAACCTTTACTTCGCGCGATCCTGAGGCGGCCGGCTCCGTCGTTGGGCCAGAACCTCGCTGTTTGAGCGTGAGTGAGGCGCCGGCGAAGCGCCCGCGCGCACGCCCGCCGACGTTCCGGCCTGCAACCCTCGCGCGCACGACCGGTCCGGAATCCACTATGCTGGATGGTTGCGTCGAGCTGTTCACCCTTTTATCCCAGGAGCCTAGATAATGAGCATTCGTCTGTCCAACGGCACTGTGCTTCCCATGGAGATGCACAAGGTTCGCATCGTCCAGAAGACCACCCTGCCACCCGCTTCGCGTCGTCTGGCCGCCATGGAGGAGGCCGGGTACAACACCTTCCTGCTTCGCACCCGCGATGTATTTCTGGACATGCTGACCGATAGCGGCACAAATGCCATGAGCGACAATCAGCTCGCTGCGATGATGGTGTCCGACGATGCCTACGCCGGCTCGGAGAGTTTCTATAAGCTCGCCGAAGCCGTGAAGGATGTCTTCGGTCACGATTACGTTTTGCCCGCCCACCAGGGCCGCGCCGCGGAACATCTTCTTGCCAAGGTATTTGTGAAACCCGGCGATGTGGTGCCGATGAATTACCACTTCACTACGACGCGGGCGCACTTCGAGATCCTCGGCGGCAAAGTCCTGGAGATCTACATCGACGAGGCGATGAACACAGCCAGCACCTGCCCGTTCAAGGGGAACCTCGACCTGGACAAGTTCCACGACGTCATCCACAAGTACGGCGCCGAGAAGGTGTCGTTTGTGCGCATGGAGGCGACCACGAACCTGATCGGCGGCCAGCCCTTCTCGCTCGGCAACCTGCGGGAGGTTAAAGAGATCGCCGCGGATCACGGCATCCTCCTTGTCGTGGACGGAAGCCTAATCTCGGAGAACGCCTACTTCATCAAACAACGCGAAGCCGGCTACCAGGACAAGTCCATCCAGGAAATCATCCGGGAGATCATGGACCTCGCCGACATCTGCTACCTGTCGGGCCGCAAGAGCTGCAGCGCACGCGGAGGGTTCATCTCCACGGCGAACAAGGAGCTCTTTGACCGCATCCGGCCGTGGGTGCCCGTCTACGAAGGGTTCTTTACCTACGGTGGGATGTCCACCAAGGAAGTCGAAGCCATCGCGGTGGGGGTACGGGAAATGACGGAGCTGGAGGTCGCCGGCGCCTCGGCCGACCAAGTGAAGTACTTCGTCGATCGCCTCGTCGGAACCGGTATTCCTGCCGTTACGCCGCCGGGCGGCCTGGCGTGCCATGTCGATGCGCAGAAGTTCCTGCCGAAGCTGGGCTCGTTCGATTACCCGGCCGGCTCGCTTTCGGCCGCCGTCTACCTGACCTCCGGCATCCGGACCATGGAGCGCGGCACCGTGTCGATGGACCGCGACCAGGACGGCAAGGAACTCGCTTCGGATCTGGAATTGGTCCGCTTCGCGGTTCCCCGGCGCGTCTACACCATGTCCCACATCGAATATGCGGTCGACCGCATCAAGTGGCTCTACGAACACCGTGACCTGGTGGAGGGCCTTCGTTTCAAGTTCGAGCCCCCGGTGCTGCGCTTCTTCGACGGACGCATGGCGGCCCTCAATAACTGGGGTGCCAGGCTCGTCGACGCCTTCCAGTCCGATTTCGGCTCAGACTGCTGACGAGGAACCAATCGCGGCGAGGGCCGGAGCGCCGCCCGGTCCTCGCTCAGACGTGCAATTCCAGGACATCGCCGTCCTCGACCAGGTGCGTGCGTTCCACCATCCGGTGCGGCAACGCGGCGCCATGCTCCACCATGCTGTGCCGTACGTCTTCCCGCCGGTACAACCACGCGAACTTGAGGTTCTCGGCGAAGTCTTTGTGTACCAACTTCGCGACATCGAGCACGGTTTGCCCGCGGTGCAGAACGTAGGGGGCCGTCAGTTCGGGCCGCTTTCCGGGTGTCTTGGTGTACACGCGGACCAGGCCGAGCATTTCGAACACGGCGCGCCGGAAGCCGTCCAGCTTGGCGGCTTGCGCCGCCGAAACGGCTACCATGGGATATCGTGCGCTGTACAGATCCTGAAGCGCCGTGAAGCCGTCCGCGGCGCCGGGCAGATCCACCTTGTTCGCCGCCAGCAGCTTTGGCCTCTCCAGGTTCCGCTCCGCCAGCCATTGTTCGGCGAACTCGATTTCGTCGAGTAGCCCGGGGCTGTTCAGATCCACTACCAGGATGCTTGCGTTTGCGGGGCGAACGGCCTGGGCGAGCCAGGGCTCCATGTATTCGCGGGCCAACGGCGGGAGGTCCACCAGTTGGATTTGGATGTCTTCGAACTCCATCATGCCCGGCGTGGGAGTCCGAGTGGTGAAGGGGAAGTCCGCCACCTCGGGGCGGGCATGCGAGAGAGAGCACACCAGTTGGGACTTGCCCGCATTGGGCGGTCCCACCAGGACCACTTGGCCTGCGCCCTCACGCTCGACGAGATAGAACGGCGTCGCGTGCGCCGCTCCCCTTTTCTGTGACTCTTTTCGCTCCTGGCTGAGCCTCCGTTTGATATCGGCTTGCAACTTCTCGGTGCCCTTGTGCTTGGGGACGGTGGCGAGCATCTGTTCCAGCGCGGTCACCCGTTCGCGGGGCGTCGCGGCTCGTTTGTAATCCTGTTCGGCCCGGAGGTAGTCGGGAGTGAGATTCGCCGGCATGGCCCTTTGCACGCCAGCATACCGCCATGCGAGGCCGCAGCGTGCGGGCGATAATGAGAAGACCATGACGCGGTGTGCGGGTCTAGTCGCAGTCTTTTGCGCGGTGGGTTGCAGCCGCCAGCCCCAGCCCGCTGCCGGATCTGCGCCCAACGCGACGGCGAATCCCGCGCCGGTCCGGATCACGCATTTCTATGCCGGTGCTGGGAGGATTGAAGCGAACCAGAGCGTGGGGCTTTGCTACGGGGTCGAGAACGCCCGTGCCGTCCACCTGGAGCCCCCAGTCGAGCAGTTGCAACCCGGCTACAATCGATGCTTCTACCTCACGCCCCCGCGAAAGACGACCTACAAGTTGACGGCCGAGGGGCTGGACGGGAGTACGGCCACCGCGTCGGTTACCGTGGATGTTGTCGCTCCTGCGCCCCTCGCCAAGGACGATCACCCGGCCCGCCACGGTCTTTTCACCCTGACCTTCGCCAGCGCCAATCAGATTTCCTCCGGTGACACCGTCACGATCTGCTATGGCGCGCCGGACGCTGTCACGGTGACGGTGGATCCCCCCGTAGCCGAACTCAAGCCCTCGGCGCGCTATTGTCTCGACGTGCGCCCGGACCGCACCACGACCTACCGCTTTACGGCTACATCCCGGAACCAGACGATCGAGACCGCCGAGCTTCCGGTGATAGTCCGCGGGTCGCATTGAACATGGGCGATCGCACGGTTTACAGCTTGCTGGAAGAGACCGCCGCACGCCACGGCGAGGCGCTCGCGCTGCATCAGCCTTACAGCGAAGACGGGGCCACGCACTACCGGCGCCATAGCTGGTATGACTTCCGGGACGCCGCGCGTGAGGTCGCCGCGGCGCTGGCGGTCTCGGGAATCGGCAAGGGCGACATCGTGTCGATCGCCAGCGAAACGCGCGCCGAACTTTACATCGCCGACTTCGGCATCCTGGCACGCGGCGCGATCTCCGCCGTGCTCTATACCAGTTACCCGCCGGCCGACCTGGCCGGGACCTTGCGCGCGTGCGGCGCCAAGGCCGTTTTCGTCGAAGATCCCGCGATGCTGAAGCGGCTTCAGGCCGCCTCAGCGGATGCGCCGCTCGCGGTGCGCTGGATTCTGCTGACGGGTTCGGCCCCGGGCGTCACCACGTTGGAGGAGTTGCGCCTGGCCGGGCGCGACGCCATGGCCGCCGATCCCGGTCTCTGGATGCGGCTGCACGAAGCGGTTCGCGCGGAGGATCCCGCCATCCTCTACCTGACCTCGGGCGCGACGGGCGAGCCCAAGATGGCCCTCCTTTCCCACCGCGCGCTGGTGGCCAACGCCGACCTCGGACCCGAAGTGCTGGATGCCGGCCCCGGCGATTCAACCATCGCTTTTCTGCCCTCGGCCCACATCGTCCAGAGGCTGGTGATGGAGTTGCTCATGGTTCGCTGCGGCACACCGATCTGGTTCAGCGAGAGTCTGTTGCGCCTGCCGCAGGAACTCCTATCCATTGAGCCAACCCTGTTTGTCGGCCCGCCGCGCCTGTGGGAGCGCATCTACAAGACTGTCCGGACCGAGATCGCCAAGCGCCCCAAACCGGTCCGGAACATCGTCTATGCCGCCCTGGGCGTGGGCATTCGCGCCGCCGAACTGAAATTGGCGGGCAAACCCGTGCCGGGGTGGATGCAGCAAGCGCTCAAGGTGGCGGACCGGGTGGTATTCCGCAAGCTGCGGGAACGCTTCGGCCGCCGCCTGCGGTTTGCGGCCTCCGGAGCGGCGCCTCTGGGCGCGGACTTGGCCCGGTTCTACATGGCGATCGGACTGCCGCTTCACGAGGGATACGGCCTCACCGAAGGCGGCATCGTAATTCTCAATCCGCGCGGGCGGCAGAAGGCCGGCAGTATTGGCAAAGCGCTGCCGGGGGTGGAGACCAGGGTCGCCGAAGACGGCGAACTTCTGCTCCGCAGCCCTTACCGGTTTCTAGGCTACTTCAACGACCCGGCCGCCACCGCATCGCTTATGGACGGCGACTGGATGCGCACTGGGGATCTCTGCCGGCAGGACGAAGACGGCTACTTCTACATTACCGGCCGCAAGAAGGAAGTGCTTGTGACCTCGGCCGGCCGTAAGGTGTATCCTGCCTTGGTCGAGAATCTCTTCAAGACCGAGACGCTGATCAGTCACGTCTTCCTGCTGGGGGATAACCTGCCGTACCCGGTGGCGCTGCTCACCTTGAACCCGGCTGCTGCGCTGGCACTGAAAGGAATGGAGGGACTCAGGGACCGCCCCTACGCAGAAATCGTCAAGGCGCCGGCCGTGGCCGACGCGGTGGATCGCGCGATTTCACGCGTCAACCGGCGCCTGGCGGAATTCGACCGCATCCACCGGTTCCGCATCCTGGACCGGGAGTTCACCATCGAAGATGGCGAGCTCACCGCCACCATGAAGCTCCGCCGCACCCGAATTATGGAGAACCACCGTGCGCTGATCGAGGAGCTATACCGGCAGTAGGCCGGTGACCGCGATCTCGCGCACGGTCTCGTCGAGCGACGTGAGCCGGATTTCGATCCGGTTGGGCGGCCAGAGCGTAGGGAACCGCTCGCCCCACTCGACCAGAAGCACCGCGTCGCTATCGATCAACTCCTCCATCCCCAATGCGATGACATCGCTCGCCAGCTCCAAACGGTACAGGTCGATGTGGTACACCTTCCGCTTGCCGTTGAATTCGTGAATCAGAGTGTAGGTGGGACTGGTGACTTCCTC
>CAZVIK010000055.1:0-20825 GCA_964627045.1 uncultured Solibacteraceae bacterium
GGCAATCTCGAACGATAACTTGAAGCCGGCTCGTTTGACGACGGTCCGGAGAAACGTTTCGATGTCTGAACCAATCTCGGCGGCCGAGTACTTCGGTTTGCTCACGTTCTAGGTCCTGGATGGCTTCTTCGCTTTGGCTTTCGCGGCAACAGCGGGAACGGCCGGGGCCGGCGTGAACCGGTTGAAAATCCACTGCTGCGCGATCCCGACCACGTTACCGGTCAACCAGTATAATACGAGCCCGCTGGACATCCCGTAAAACATGAAACCTAGGATCAGCGGCATCATCAGCATCATCCGCTGCTGCGCCGGATCGACCGATGTCGCCGGCGTCATCTTCTGCATGAGGAACTGTGTCACGATCATGGCGATCGGAAGAACACGGATCGCCAGGTGCTCGGGCTGGGACAGGTCCCTTACCCAGAGCCACTCCGCCCCGCGCATCTCGATGGCCACGGTCAGAACTTTGTAGAAGGCATAGAAAAACGGGATCTGAAGAATCATCGGCATGCACCCGCCCATCGGGTTCACACCGTGCTTCTTATACAGGTCCATGACCTGCTGGTTCTGCTCGGCTTTGCGCGGGTCCCGCAGGCCGATGCCTTTGTACTTTTCGTTGATGGCGGCGATCTGCGGCTGAAGCGCCTGCATCTTCTTCATCGAGCGCAGGCTGGTGAACTTCAGCGGTAGCAGAAGGATGTTGATGATGATGGTCACCACCACGATCGACCATCCGTAGTTGTGAAACCAGTGCTTATTCAACCAGGCCAGCGACAGAAACAACGGTTTGGCGATGATGCTGAACCAGCCGAAGTCCACCACCTGCTCGAGCTTCGGATTCACGCTCCGCAGGATGTCCAGGTCTTTGGGGCCTACGAAGGCGAGCAACTGGTTCTCCTCGCCGCCGCCGACGCCCGTGCCCAGGAACGCCACCTCGGCCGCTCCCTCGGAGGGCGAGACCTGGTCGCTGTAAGTCCGGATCTCCAGCGGAGCCGCACCGGACGGTAGAACCACGGCCGTGAAGTAGCCGTCTTCGATACCGGCGAAAGAAAACGACCCCGACCGCGATACCGGCCCGTTCTTGGCCAGCTTGGCCGCCTCCACCACCAACTTATTATTCGCCGGATCGAAGTAGAGGCTGTGCAACATGCCGGCGTGGTTGAATCCGCTCCCGTCGCCGAATCCGCCGCGCCAGGTCAATACATGCGGCACGCCACGCCCGTCGCTGGTCACCGACGAGTGGATCTCGGTCACGTACCGGTCTTTTTGAAACCGGAAGGACTTCAGGGCCGAGGAGCGCCCGTCGGAATACCGGAACTCCACGCCCAGACCGTCGGCCGAGGCCGCCGCCCCAAACAGCGCGTCCCGGAACGAGGCCGGAGCCTTTCCGCTCGGGAAGTCCAAGGCGAAAGGGTAGCCTACATTGGCCGCGCCGGGGGCGAAAACCAGTTCCAACGGCTTGCCCGCACTGTCCTTGTAGTTCTTCAGAAGCCAACTGCGTACCACCGCGCCGCGATTCGAGAAGACCACCTTGTAGAGATCCGTCTCGATGGTGACGAGCGATTCCTCGCTGGCCGCAACCCGTCCGGCCGGCATCGCCGCCGGGCGTGCCGCCGCACTTTCGGAGGGTTGGGACGGCGTCACCGGCGCAGTCTCCGTCTTGGCGGCTGGGGTTGGGCTCTTCTGCGGCGCCGGGCTGGAAGGCTTGTAAAGGTATTGGCTCAAAAACAACACCAGCCCCATCAACACGAAGGCCAGCAGCAGGTTCTTCGACATCGGGAACCCGGATTCCTCCTGGCCCAGGGGCTTGATTTCTCTCTTGCTCGGGTCAGCCATCCAAGTCGTCCGATCCTCTCGTGTCAGTGCACCGGATCATATCCGCCCTCGTGAAACGGATGGCACCGGGACAGTCGCTTCACGCCGAGCCACACACCGCGAGCCGCGCCGTGCTTCTCGACGGCTTCCAACATGTACTCCGAGCATGTGGGGACAAAACGGCAGGCGGAAGGCAGGCATGGGGAGATCCATCTCTTGTAGAACCGGAGGGCGGCGATCACGAGCGCGCGCATCGCTGAAAGAGCCTCTCGATCTCCTTTTTCAGATCCGCGAACGGCGCCTCCAGCGCCCCTCGACGGCCCTGAATCACAACTCGCCACTCCCCGCCCAATTGCGCGAGGCTCAATCGCACCGCTTCCTTCAACCGGCGCCGCACCCGGTTGCGCACGACGCTCCCGCCCAGGCTCTTGGGAACCGCGAAGCCCACCTTCGCGTGCGTTTGCCCGTCGGTCTTCAGGCAGACGGCCCCAAACCACTTGCCCGAGGTCCTCCAGCCGTTTTCGTAGACATGCAGGAACTCAGCCCGCCTCAGGAGCCTGGCCTGTTTCGGCCAACTTGCCCGCGGCGCACGTGGATCGTTCAAGCTACTTGGCGTTTCGGACGGCTCTCTCCGAGCTTACCGTCAGCTTCTTGCGTCCGGTGGCCCGGCGGCGAGCCAGGACGGCCCGCCCGTTCTTCGTCTTCATCCTCACCCTGAAGCCGTGAGTCTTGGCACGTTTCCGGTTGTTCGGCTGGAATGTACGCTTTGGCATTTCTTTCGTCGCCCCTAGGGTAGGCGCACTCCTATACCCCAATGGCGGCAGGGTGCGGCTTTTCAATCCCAATCGATTAGTATAGAAAGACTTGCAAAGCAGTGTCAAACCGCCGGAAGCGGCGTCTCCTCGCACCGCCCGCAACGGCCGGCGCGCCGTGCCGGCATGCCGAGGGCTCCGCCATGGACTATAATGACCAACTGGAGTCCTCCCGGGCACATGGAAGACATCAAAAAGAAGCTTCAGGAGGAGATCGCGGCTCTGGAGCATGAGCTCCGCCTCGAGCTTCCCAAGGAAATCCACAAGGCTCGCGCCCACGGCGATCTCAGCGAGAACGCCGAGTACCACGCCGCCAAGGAGCGGCAGGGACTCGTGAACGCCCGGCTTGGGCAACTTAAGAAGCGGCTCGCCGAAATGTCCATGGTGGATCTCTCCAAGCTCCCCGTCGACAAGGTTGGCCTCGGCTCTACGGTGATCGTCATGGATCTTCAGAAGGAACAGGAGATCACCTACCGCCTGGTCACCAGCGAAGAGGCCGATGTCGCGGCCGGCCGTATTTCCACCAGTTCTCCCATCGGACGCGGCTTGATCGGCCGTTCCCTCGGGGATGTGGTGAAGGTTACCATTCCGGGCGGCGTCCGCGAACTGGAAATCGTCAAACTCAACACCATCCACGACCCGGTCGAATGACGGAAACGAACCAGAGACACGGTTGGACGCTCACTTGGGCCATCGGGGCCGCCTGCGAGCGGGTGATTTTCTGGATTGTCCGGATGCTGGCGCTGTCCCGGATTCACCCCAACGTCCTCACCTTCATCGGCCTTCTGATCAACGGCGTCGCCGCCGCTATGCTGGCATCCGGGCGTTTTTTCGCCGCCGGCCTCGTCATCATGGCCGCGGGCCTGTTCGACATGGTCGACGGCCGCGTCGCCCGCCAGACCAATCGCGTCACCCAATTCGGCGGCTTCTTCGATTCCGTGCTCGACCGCTACTCCGACCTCGTGCTCCTCATGGGGCTGCTGGTCTACTACGCCTCCATCAATCGCTATTTCTACGTGGTCCTCACCGCCGTGGTGATGACCGGATCGGTCATGGTCAGCTACACCCGCGCCCGTGCCGAGTGCACCATCCCCTTGTGCAAGGTCGGCTTCATGGAGCGTCCCGAACGCCTGGTGCTGCTCATCATCGGAGCCCTGTTCGGCCGCATGGCCCAAGTTCTCTGGGTCATCGCCATCCTCGCCAATTTGACCGTGATTCACCGGATGCTGTTCACCTGGCGCCAGACTCGCGCGCTGGATTCCCACCAACCCGCCCAGTCCTCCTCCCGCCGTGCCGCGGCCAACGGGCCGGCGAACTGACCGAAGCCCCCTCCCCATCTGCGACATTGGGACATCCCCGCATGCATACGCCACCATCCGCGTTTTTGGGGACTGAGAGGGAGGCGGCTAACCCTTCACTTACCACTATTAAGATGGCCGTAGCCGCCACTCTGTCGAATTACCCAACGTCCCGTTTACCTAACCGTCCTATCTGGTTGGGTACTGTTTTGCCATGGGAAAGTGAAGAAGGGTACTACCGAACGCGATGGAATAGAGTATTAACGTGGGAAAGTCGGCGGTCGGCCGCCGCCAAATAGTACTCGGAGCCTGGATGGATTCCCCGTTCTAGTACCATCGGGGAAACCCACGTAACAAGAGTTACAGTACGCTGGCGCGGGTCCCGCGTCGGCGCGGAACTGGTCCGGCAGCCGCCGGGCTGAGCGGCCCGGGCGCAAGCTGGACCAGTCCCACTGTCGCCGCGGCGGTCTAGGCTTCCTTCGCCTGGGCCTTGTTCTTGCGATACTCGGCCCAGCGCCGCTTTTGCGCCATCGCGATGCGCTTCCGCGCTTCGGCGCTAAGCAGCCGCTTACCGGCGGGCTTGGCGGCGCCCAGTTTCGGGCGGCGTCCGCCCAGCATCGCCTTCACCTGTTCAATCTGCTCTTCGATCCGCTTACGTTGGATCTCCAGTCCTTCGAGAGCGGCCGTAAGGAAGGCGGGGTCCTGAATTGACTTCATTGGTCGTGGCATGTGTTCTCCCAGAAACACAATACCATTATTCGACGTTTGTGTGTCAACTTATTGACGGCGAGTCGATGATGATAGTCACCGGCCCGTCGTTGACCAGGTGGACGGACATCATCGCCTGAAACACACCGGTCTCGACCGGCATGCCGCGCCCTCGGCAGGCTTCGGCGAAATACTCGTAGAGCGCCCGGGCCTCCTCCGGCGGGGCGGCGGCGTCGAAACTGGGACGGCGGCCTCGCCTTACGTCCCCGTAGAGCGTGAATTGCGAGACGACCAACAGGCCGCCCCCAACCTGCATGATGTCCCGGTTCATCCGCCCCTGATCGTCGGGAAACACACGCAAGCCGGCGGTCTTTTCCGCCAGATAGTCCGCCTCCCGCCGCGTGTCGCCTTTGCCCACGCCCAGCAGAACCAGCAATCCGCGCCCGATGCCCGCCACGCGCCGCCCGTCAACCTCGACGAATGCCTCTGTGACACGCTGGATTACGACTCTCATCGCTGTGCCGGGTAACCGCCTTGCATGCCGCCGCCCGTGGAGCCGCTAACCTCGCCGGACTTCCTCCGGGACGCCGCCGGACAACCGTCCCGGCCGCCGCTCGCCCGGTCTCATGTCCATCGCGGCCCGCACCTACTTCGCTGGTTGGACTCCGCGAAACTGCTCATAGAGCCGCTCGTGCCTGGACCTCAGGTCCACCGCCCGCCCTTGGATGAACACCTGCCGCACCTCGGTGCGCGTCTCCAACGGATCACCGTTGGTGACGATCAGGTCCGCCCACTTGCCCTGTTCGATGCTCCCCATGCGGTCGGCGACTCCCCAGATTTCCGCCGGATACAGCGTCACGGCCTTGAGTGCCTCTTCGTACGGCAGTCCGAAGGCCACGGCGTTGGCCGCCTGGTAGGGAAGGTTCCGCGCGAACTGGTTGCCGAAGGACCCGAACGCGAACCGCACCCCGGCGCGGAACAGTTCGCCCGGCAGCGTGAACGGCTCGTCGTAGGGATCGTCCTCGTCCAGAGGCAGCGCCAGCGTCGGACCCAGGATCACGGGAACGCCCTTCGACTTGATGTCGGCGGCCACCTTGCCCGCCTCGCCAGCGCCCGCCAGGATCAGCCGCAGCTTCTCCTTCTCGGCGAACTCCAAGGCGGCGCGGATGGCGCGCTCCCGGACCGCGTAAACCAGAATCGGGATTCTCCGGTCCAGGACCGGAAGCATCGCCTCCAGCTTGTCGTCGTGCCGGAAGCCCGCGGCCTTGCTCTGCTTGGCCACCTGGTAGCGGCGCGCCGTCTGCACAAACTCGTGCAATTCGCGCAACTGTGCCTCGTAGCGCTTCTTTGCCTCGGCGTAAGGTACGCGGTTGGCGGGCGCGAGGTTCGGCGAGATCCGCACCTGGAGCACCGGGAACACCATCATCGCGGCGGCCGACGGGCTCACCGCCATCTCTTCCCAGGTTCTCCCGTCCAGGTGAACCAGCGCCGCCTGGCCGGAAATCACGCCTCCCGAGGGAATCGTGATCGCCGCCGTGATCCCGTTGGCCCGCACCACCGGAAAGTGCTCGCTCGCCGGATTGACGGCAGCGATGGCTCGGAGTTGGGGGTTGAAACTCCCCAGTTCCCGCGTATCCAGGGTCTCCTGCACCGACTCCACTTCCGACAAGCCCAGTTCCGTCGCCGAGTCGATCATGCCGGGGTAGACGTGCAACCCTTTGGCCTCGACGACGCGGATGCCCTTCGGCGCGCGCAGTTTCTGACCGATCTCGGCGATCTTACCGTCGATTACCAGCACCGAGGCATCGGCGATCTCGCCCGCCGAAACCGGATGCACCGTCGCGTTCCTCAGAAAGAAGCTATCCTCTGCGCCGCACCAGGCAGGCACGCTGGCAAGCAATGCAAGGACGATCGTTCTCATTGCGGCCTCCTCTCGGCTTCCGGTTTCGGCTTCTCCGCTTCTTTCCTGGCGGCTTCCAGCAGCGCCTTCCGGCGCGCCTCTTTCTCCGCCCTTCCCGCCAGTTCCTTGTCGCGGTCGAAATACACCTCTCCGTCGATGTAGACCTTTTGCACCTTGGCGTAATTCGAGAGCGGATGCTTGTCGTAGATGGTCAGGTCGGCGTCCTTCCCGGGTTCGATGGACCCGACGCGCGCGTCGATCTCCAACTGGCGTGCCGGGTTGATGGTAATCAACGAAAGCGCCTCTTCCTCACTTAGCCCGCCGTACTTGATGGTCTTGGCGGCCTCCTGGTTGAGGTGCCGCATCAGTTCCGCGTCGTCGGAATTCAGGCTGACCAGCAGCCCTTTTCGCACCATCAGCGCGGCGTTGTAAGGAATCGCGTCCCAGGCCTCCATCTTGTAAGCCCACCAGTCGGAGAACGTCGTCGGTCCGGCGCCGTGCTTGAGGATCTCGTCCATCACCTTGTAGCCCTCCAGCACGTGGATCAGCGTCTTCACCTTGAATCCGGCCTCCTCGGCGACCCGCAGAATCATCAGGATCTCGTCGGCCCTGTAACAATGCACGTGCGCCAGCCGGCTTCCATCCAGGACCTCCAGCAGCGGCTCGAGCTTCAGGTCCTTCCGGGGCGGGATGGCACGTTCGCCCCGCTGGATCTTCGCCTGATAGTCGCTCCACTGCTCGCGGTAGATCTTGGCCTCGGTGAACGCCTGCCGGATCACGTCCTCCACGCCCATGCGCGTCGCCGGGTAGCGCTGGATCTGCGGCGATGATCCCGCGCGCTTGGGGTTCTCGCCCAGCGCGAATTTCAGCCCGGGCTTGGCGCCCTGGAACACGATCCCCCGGGCGTCCTTTCCCCAGCGCGTCTTGATCACCGTGCACTTGCCGCCGATCGAGTTCGCGCTGCCGTGATTCACGAACGCCGTCGTCACTCCGCCGGCCAGCGCCCGGTATATGGCAATGTCCTCGGGGTTCAGCACGTCTTCCACGCCGGTCATCGAGGACACCGACACGCTCCCCTCGTTGACGCTCTCGGCCGAGATATGCGAGTGGCAGTCGATAATCCCCGGCATCACGTACTGCCCGCCCGCGTCGATGACCTGCGCTCCCGGCGGCGCCAGAACCTTCTCGCCGGCTGCGACGATCTTCCCGTCCTGGATCACCACGGACCCGCGGAACGCTCCCCGGGTCACCGTGAGGACGTTGGCGTTCTGAATCACCACCGCCCCGCCGGCCCCCCACAGCGCCGCGCTCGCCGCCAATCCCAGAATCGCGCTCTTCATGGCTTTTTCTCCTCCCGCGTTTCCGGGACGGGCTCGAACTTCACTCCGTCCACAAACACGTACTTCACTTCCGTCGTCTCCTGGAACAGATCGCCCTTGGTCACCACCAGGTTGGCGATCTTGCCCCGCTCCACGCTCCCCAGCCGGTCACTCACGCCGTAGATCTCGGCGGCGCTCAGCGTGAGGGCCCGTGTGGCCGACTCCCGCGGCAGCCCCGCCGTGATCGCCTTCCTCACCGCTGCCATCAACTCCTTGGGATTTTCCATGCCGTCCGAGTAGAACGCGAACGGGACCCCCGCCTTCACGAGCGCCGCCGGCGTCGACGGCGCCCGCTCCCGCATCTCCAGCACTCGCGTGGCCTCCTGCTCTTCCGGATCGGCATCCTTGTTCCGTTCCGGCCATTTCAGGCTCACCAGCACCGGCGCCCCGGCCTGCCGGAGCGTTTCCACCGCCCGGAAGGCCTCGTGCCCACCGTAGAGCACCGCCTTGATGTTCAACTCCCCCGCCAGGCCGAGCATGCGGTCAATCTGCACCGCGCTCGACGCCGGCAGCAGAAATCGCCGCGACTCCGCCACGCCTTCGAGCGCCCTGTCGTAGACCGGCCGCTTCAACCCCGCCGCGCCCCGCCCGTATTCGCTCATCTCCGTCCGGTAGTGCTCCACGTCGAGGAATACCTGCCGTATATAGGCGATCACCCCCATCAGGGACCCCGGAAAGCCGCTGGTTCCCTGCGCCGAAAGCGTCATGTACAACCCGGCCTGGGAGGCCACCACCATGTTCCCCGCCCGCGTCCCGGCCAGGTTCACCACCGCCCCCTGTCCGGCGAAGACTCCGCGCATCGGGAAGGACACCGCCGTCGTGAAGCCCGCGCTGCGCAGCGTCTCCAGCCTCTTGTCCGCCGGATTCGCCAGGTCCGCCGCGCGCACCCAACTGGTATTCGATGGCCGGTCCTCCGGCCCCATCGACCTCGGAGGAGGCGACGGCCCGCCCGGCGGCGTGGCCCCGCCGGCGCCCGGCGTGGGGGCGGACGGCGCGGCAGGCTCGGTGATCCCCCACCCGCTCAGGCCATCGATCAGGCCGGGATACACCGTCAGCCCCTCCCCCTCGATCACCCACGCATCGGCGGGCACGGCCGCGCCAGGCCCCACGTCCTGTATCAACCCATCGCGCAGGACCACGGTCGCCCGCTGTAGGACCCCTCCGCTGACCGTCACCACCGTAGCGTTCCGGATGGCGTACGCCGTCGGCGCTTCCGCCTGCAACCCCGTTGCGCTGAGAACGAGCAAAACTAAGAGCGGCTTGTGCATATCGTTATACTGTAGAGTCTGGCCAGATTATGCCGACCCGAAAGGCAATTCTATACAAAGACGCAGGTGTGAGCATAGCGGAGGCGGATCGCGCCGTCTCCCGCATCAAAGAGCTCGCCCGAACCACGTTTCACCCCAATGTGCTCACCGCCATCGGCAGCTTCGGCGCTGGCTTCCGTCTTACCGGCTGGAGAGACCCGGTCCTGGTGAGTTCGGCCGACGGCGTCGGCACCAAGCTGAAGGTGGCCTTCCTTTCCGGGCGGCACGACACCGTCGGCGAGGACTTGGTGAACCACTGCGTCAATGACATCGGGGTCCAGGGCGCGACGCCATTGTTTTTCCTGGACTACTTCGCCGTCGGCAAACTGGACGCCTCGGTCGCCGGCGAGGTGGTCAGCGGGTTGGCCCGCGGGTGCGCCGCCAACGGCTGTGCCCTGATCGGCGGAGAGACCGCCGAAATGCCCGGCTTCTATGCCGATGGCGAGTACGACCTGGCCGGCTTCATCGTGGGCGCGGTCGAACGGAAGCGCCTTCTCACCGGCGCCGGCATCGGCCGGGGCGACGTCCTGCTGGGGCTCCCCTCGACCGGGCTCCACACCAACGGCTACTCGCTGGCGCGAAAGCTGTTCTTCGAGGTGGCCGGATACCGCGTAGACACCCTGCTGCCGGAGCTTGGCTGCACCGTCGCCGACGAACTGCTTAAGATCCACCGGAGCTACCTCAACCCCATCCAGTCGCTTCACGCCAAGGGATTGCTGCGCGGCGCGGCCCACATCACCGGTGGCGGCATCACCGATAACACGCCCCGCATCCTCCCGAAGGGCCTGGCCGTGGAGATCGACACCGCAAGCTGGCCCGTGCCCCCGGTGTTCTCTCTGTTGCAGCGAATCGGCCGCATCCCGGAGGACGACTTCCGCCGCACCTTCAACCTGGGCATCGGCATGATCCTGGTGGTGCCCGCCGCCAAGGCGGCCCGCGCCGCCCGTCTGCTGGACCGCCTGGGCGAACCTCACTTCCGCATCGGCCGCGTCATCGGCCTGCCGCGCGGCGCCAGCTCCAGGGTGATCTACCAATGAAACGCATCGGGATTTTGCTTTCCGGACGCGGCTCGAATTTCGAAGCCATCGCCGATAGCGTCGCCGCCGGCCGCATCGACGCCCAAATCGCGGTTGTAGTCTCGAACCGCCCCGAAGCGCGCGGCCTGGAAACCGCCCGGGCGCGCGGCCTCGACGCCGTTTGCATCCCCTCTAAGGGCCTTGAGCGCGAAGCCTACGACCGCCTGGTAGTCGCCGAGCTGAAAAAGCGCAACGTCGATCTGGTCTGCCTGGCCGGTTTCATGCGGCTGCTCAGCGCCCATTTCGTGCGCGAGTTCCCGATGCGGATTCTCAACATCCACCCGGCCTTGCTGCCCTCGTTCCCCGGCCTGGACGCCCAGCATCAGGCGCTTGAACACGGCGTGAAGATCACCGGCTGCACCGTGCACTTCGTCGACGAACACCTCGACGCCGGCCCCATCGTGCTTCAGGCCGCCGTACCGGTGCTGGACGCCGACACCGCCGACACGCTCTCGGCGCGGATTCTCAAAGAGGAACATCGCATCTATAGCGAGGCCATCCGGCTGGTTCTTTCCGGCGGCTACCGCATCGAGGGCCGCCGCGTGCTATTCGGACAGTAGCGCGTTCACCTTGGCCATCACCTCGAAGGCGTCGGCCACGTAGAGCACGTCGGCCTTGCCGTGCGCCCAACCGCAATTGGCGTCCAGGTTGACGGCCCGCCGGTCGTTGATGAACCGCCACCCCACCACGTGCGGCTCCTCTCCGTGGCAGCAGGTGGCCAGCCCCTTGGGATGCCGCGGCGTCGATCCGGTCTGCCCCACCTGGTTCAGGTGAGTCAGGAACGGCAGCACCGCCTGGCCTTCGCCGCTCAAGTCCACCAGCGACTTGCTGCTGCCAAGCGAACACTGTGTCTTCGCCAGGAAGTCGAGAATCAGCGCGCCGGCCTCGCTTGTGTGCGTTTGCCCGTCGGCTTGTTTCTTCGTCCACCCGGCTCCGGTCACAAACAACAGGGCCGCGTCCGGCCGGATGGTCTGTTGGCCGGCCTCGGGCGCGCGGTACTCGACGAAACTCGTCCGGGGACTCGCTTCGGCCGCGACCTTCTCCACCGTCACATCCTTCGCCGCGCCCTGCCACGGCTCGTGGCAGCCCGGGTCCACCAGGAGGAACCACGGCCGCTCGGTCCGTTCGAGAACCGCTTCCATCCGCTGCCGGTAGTACCAGCGGTTGACGGCGATCTTGCCTTCGCCCGTCTGGATCTCGGTCACATGCGTATCCACCCGCCCGCCCAGCCGCTGCGCGACGCCCGCCAGGCAACGCGCCCACCGCGAGGTCGCCGCGGCGATCGTCAGCGTCGCGCCGGCGGCTCGCGCCAGCGCCTCGGCCGCGGCCGCATCGGTCGAATAACGGGGCTGTCCGAACTCCGCGCCGGAAACCGCCAACCACCGGTCCGCTCCATACGCGCCCACGGAGGAGGCGGCCGGGTCCACCTCGGCTCCCACCAGGCCAACGGTCAGCTTGGACCCCGCCAGCGCCTCCTTAACCAACCCGGCCGCCGTCAGGGCCTCGCGAGCCGGTTTGCCCAGCGCGCCGTCGCTTTCCACGTGAACCAGTACGAGTATCTGTTCCATGCGCCCCCCTAGCTGTTCCGGATCCATGCCACGATGTCGCGCGCGACCTCTTCGGCCGGGAGGTCCTTTACGATCCTAGTCTCGCGCCGCTGGCTGGGCACCTTCACGCTCGCGTAGCTCAGCCCTGCGGCGCCCGCCTTGACCGCCTTCGCCCGTTGCAGCGCGGGCATGATGGTCCGCATGTTGGCCATGCCTACCTGCGGATTGTTGGGCGGCTCCGGCAGGTTGCCCGTGGCCCAACCGAGCAGCGCCGGCGGCCCCTGGCAGACCGACACCTGGTGCTTGCCGGCCTCCACGCGTTCCAACACCCGCAGCGACCCGTCTTCGCCCACCTCCAGTTCGTCCACGCCCTGAAACTGATCGGCGATTCCCAACCGCTCGCCCACCATCTGCATGGTCGCGCCCGCCCCGCGCGAGGCCGACTCCCAGCCGCCGAATACCAGCAAGCGGTTACGGTCGAGTCCCGGAATCGCTTGGATCGCTTCGGCCAGTGCGGCGGCCACTTCGGAGGCGTCCGTGAAACCGCTGGACGGCCCATCCAGCGCCACCAGCTCGAAGGGCGCTTTCTGCGCCACGGTCATCATCACTTGTTGGAGCTTGGCTTTGGGCCCCAGGCTGACGAGCCAGACCTTACTCCCAGGGACCTTCTTCGCCAGGTTCGCCGCCTCGAACAGCGCGTGGCCCGCCCAGGGGTCCAGCACCGCCGGCAACATCAGTTCGTTTTTTAGGGCCGGGCCCGAGGGGCCCGTCACCGGCTCCAACGTCTGTAGCGGGTCGGGGACAATGCTCCCGCAGACTACAATCTGTAAGGGCTGCATTTCTCTAGTATATTCAGGGGGTCTTGAAGGAAAAGAACCCGCTCACGTTTTCCCAAAGCAGCGTGGGGAAGCTCTTGTCCAGGTAGGAGCGGATCGAAACGTAGCATTGATCGCAGGTGTTGGTGCGTGTGAACTCCCGGATCATCTTCGTGCGGTCTTCCAGTTTGTAGCGCTGGAATTGCATGGAGCAAGGTTGCAGCATGCCCTGCGCCGTCACCACCAGGAAACGCAGTCCTGCCTTGCAACCCGGCGTGCCGCCGTTGGCGAAATACTTCCGCGTGGCGTCCAGCGTCGAGCGCGAGTTCACGATCCAGCCGGTGCCGTCGCGTTGCGCTTCTACCGCATCCAGCCCGCGATTCAGTTCCGTGAGCTGCTCTTTGGTGTTCAGGAAGTAGTCGCGGCAACCCGTCCGCCGCGCCGAATAGGAACTGTAACAGATGTTCACGCCCCACTGGCGCGCCTTGTCCGCCATGGCCTCGATTTCGCCCACGTTTTCGCTCGTGATACACGAATTGAGAACGATGTTATCGAAGCCGTGCCGGGCGCAGCGTGGAATCACGTCTTCCAGGTGGCTGTAGAGTCCCGGGTAGACCCGGAAGTCGTCGTGGCGGGCGTCGGGAAAATCCAGGCTGACCGAAAACTGATCGATGCCCGCGCGCTGCAACTCCAGATACCGCTCCTCGGTCATCTCGGACCAGTTGGAGACCAGGATCGTGTAGGGCACGCCGCCGGCGTACTTGACGTTCCGGACGATCTCGGCCACATCGGCCCGCATCAGCGGCTCGCCCCCGGAAATCTGGACCACGCACGGCCGCAGCACCTCGGTGTAGTGGCGGTAATCGGCCGGCTTCAGGTTCATCGAGTCGTCTTTCGGGCCGCCATGGTCGCAGTGCTTGCAGTAGCAGGTGCACGAATCGGTGACCTCGAACGACACGACGATGGGCCGCTCTTGCAGCCAGTTCAGCGAGCCGCGACCGATGATCCTAAGCGACTCAGCCAGTGGGACTTTTCTCATTCAGACACCAAACACACAACTTCACCGTGATCGTATCAGACCCAGGCGCCGCGGGCAACGCAGGGTCGGCCACCGGCGGATTCGGCGGGCTGTACGGCGCTAATTTTCGGTCGAATGGAGTCCGCCAGCGCCGGCGCGGAACTCGATGTTGGTCTTGCTGTTGTCGCCCGGCAACGTCATCGAACAGTTCCACTGGCAGGCGCCGCAATGCACGCACTTCTCGCGGTCGAATTGCGGCGCCCCGCCCGCGTCCGCCGTGATCGCCTCCCCGGAGCAGACCTCCACGCAAATCCTGGCTCCGCACGCCTCACACAGGTTTGGGTAGAGAAAGACAACATGATCCGCGTACCCGGCCGGAGCCTGCACCTTGCCGCCCACCAGCAGCGCATCTTGATGGGAAACCAGCAGCTTTCCGTCGTATTCGATGGCCGGCCAACCGCACCGCCGCATGAGCGCCTCATGCACGGAACTCCCTTCGGCCAGGCACCTTCGGCGGATCTCTTCGATCTCCTGCGACGATATCTTACCGGAATAGTATGAGGCGAACGATGACGTGTTCTCCTGCGGCGAACGCGGTTCCCCAGGGAGGTTGAACGCTCCGCGCGTAAGGCCCGAGAGCGCCATTCCGGCCAAGCCCCGCATCCACCCTTGGTGGAAGCCGACCCGTGCACGCTCGGCCACCCGGCCCTCGGACTCCACCCACCCGGCCCGGCGGCGAGCCACGTAGGCGTTTTCGAGGTTCTCGCGTGAATAATTATTCGTTTTTTTGGATAATTCCAAAACCCCTTCGGCCAGGTGAACCCCGGTCATCCAGGCTTCATCGACCCCGGAGCCGGTGAGAACGTTGGTGCTTCCCGAGCCTTCCCCGATGCGCGCGCAGCCATCCAGCACCAGGTGGGGTTCCCCGAGTCGGCCCGATTCCTGGATCGTCTTGGCGCCCCAACTTCGAAGCGTGCTTCCCCGCAGGTGCCGCCAAATGTACGGATGTTTAATAAAATGTTGTAGATAAGTGTAAGACGTGCGAACGGGGCTGGCAAACCACGACGGCACAAAAATGCCAAACGAAGCCACCGAGCCGGGGTGCACGTACAGAAACCCGAAAATCTCGGGCTCGGGATACCCAAAGGTGTGCCACACCGTTCCAGGCTTGAGATCGCAGCCTTCCGGAAGGTCCACCACCATCTTCGCGCCGACGGCCCAGTCACGTTGATGATGTCCATCCGGCAAACCGAACTGTTCGTCGAGTTGACGTCCGACAGGACCAACCGGGCCGTCCCCGACAACCGTAAGAGATGCGCGGATATCCATCCCCGGAAGGTAAGTCGCCTCCGGATTCCCATTCTGATCAACACCTTGGTCTACCAGGCGGACGCCGACCACCTTTCCGTCTTCGACCAGGGCCTTCTCGACGGGAGTGCCGGGCCACACCTGAACCGTTCCAGTGCTCATCACCTGACTGCCGGCCCATTGAAGGAACTGGCCGATGGAGAGGATCAGCCCGCCCTCCTTGTGGAGGAAATCCGGCGTGTAGGGAAGTTCCAACGCGTGGTCTTCCAGTGGCAGAACCCACCGGAACATCCGGAGCAAACGGTCCGCCAGGCGGAGGCCCGGCGAACGTCGGCTTGCCCCAATCGGATCAAGCAGATACAGGACCTTCTCGCGCTCGACCGGGGCGGCCATCGGGATCTCTCCCGGATTCAGCGCGGGGTAACTGGCGCGGATGGCGCGCGCTTTGGTGACCACCCCGGAAACGCCGAAGCCAATGTCGTCGGCGCGCTCGTAGCAGAGAACCTGCAACGGCAGGCCCGGCGCCACCTTGCTCTCGATGGCGGGTGTCCCGTCTTCGTTCACCAGGCCGCGCGATAGCGTCGTCAAGAACCCGGCCATGGCCGGGCCAAAGCCGACGCAGACGACATCCACCTCCATCGTCTGCCGGTCCACGGGTGCTTCGGCGCTCATGCCGGGTAGTCCAAAGCCTCTGGAATCATGATCTTGGTCAGTGCTTCGGCGGCGCGGTCCTTGGCCAGCCGGGCACCGGACAGGCAACCGTCGAGCTTGGCCCGGAGCCGTACGAACTGCTCGACGCCCTCAAACCGGCTGCAGGGACCCGCCTTTTCCGGGTGGCCGCCGTCGCGTTGAACTACGTCTGTGGCCGTAGAAGCCAGGCCGGGGATAATCCCTTCTAAAGCAACCAGATCCTCGGCATGGTAGCAGGCCTCGGGATCGGTGGCCCAATCCAGGTGCGCCCGGTAGCCGAAGACGAGTTCGGCGGCGATGCGGCCTACCTCGCCGGCCGCGCGAGCGCACTGGACGTGGCAAAGATCGGTGTAGAAGGCCGAGAGCCCCGTCATCCCTTCGGCCAGAATCGGATTCGAGGGGCCTTTCTCTTCAAGCTCCAGGACATCCAGCAGGAAGCTGCGGGCGGCCAGGAGCCAGCACAGAGCGTCGGCCATGGCGAAGGTGACCGCGTGGCGGGAACTGTGGTAGAGCTTGCCCCCCTCCGGGTCGGTGGTCTTCTGTAAGTGATTGAGAGTCCACAGCCACAGGCTCATTCCCGTGGCCAACGTGCAGGCGCCGGTGGCGGGCCGGGTGGAGGCGATCTTCCGGATTTCCGCGATCCAACGCTCGAACTGAGCCAGAAATACCTCGTTCACCATGGTGACGCTCAGTTGACGCCGTTGGACGGCTTCCGGCCCCTCGTAGGTGGCCTCCAGTTGCGCGTCCATCCATTTTTGGCCGAGGAATCCGGGGCAGTCTTCGGTGATCCCGTAGCCGCCCATCAGGCTGACGGCCTCGCGCATCATCGTGGCGCCATAGCCGGTGTTCCAGAGCTTGCAGGCCGGGCAGAGGACGTTCGCCAAGCTGTCGAGAAGCAGGAAGCGGACAATCGGGTCGCCGCTCTGGCCGCCATGGGCAACGCACTCCAACGCGGCCTTCTGGCTCTTGCGCAGCGCCTTGAACGCGGCCGTGCCTTTGTTGGCCCCCTGCGCCGCGAGGATGGCGTCCTTCTGCTTTTCCAAGGGATCGAGTTCGTCGAACAGCCGGGCGGCTTCGAAACCGAGCGATGCGCCCGCCTCGCCGGCGGCCCACACATCGACGAGCCTTTGCGGGGTGTCCTGCTTCATCTGGAGCCCGAGGTCGTAGCGCGGCGTGCCGGGAGTGGCGCTGTCTCCGCCGCGGAAACGCTGGCGATGGTAGCGGATGACGGGCTCGACCGCCGAGAGCAGCTTGGCCGAGGTCATCAGGGCCACCGTCACGCGGGTGCGCCGGAAGACGGCTTCGATAATCTCGCCGTGGCTGTAGTTGGGGACGATGACGCCGTCCTTGATGGTGTATCCGCCGATGATGCGGCTGGCCGGGACGCGCAGGCTGAAGGCCGGGTCGCGCGTCGAAGAAAGCTGGTGCACGAGCTTGCGCGCGGGCGTGCCGCGGTCGAAGGCGCCCGGGTCGGTCTTCTCCAGGATGACCATGCAACTGCCCTTGATCCGGGGGTCGGCCGATTCGACGGCGGCCGTCACGAAGGAAGCGAAGGCCATGTTGGTGATGAAGCGGCCGCGCTTTTCGACCTGAAGAACCGGCTCTCCGCCCTCGTCCCATTCGGCAACGGTCACCTTGCCGCCGAGCAGGCCGGTTTCGACGCCGACATAGGGGATCGGTTCGGTCAAAGCGAAAGCCCCGCGCCAGATCTCGCGGTCCTCTCCAGGAGCGGGCGGGGCGCAGCGGGAGAAGTAGCTGTGCTGCTGCTCCGGGGTGCCGCGCTCGTGGATGGGCGCCAGGGCCAGGCAATTGGCCAGGCTGCTGGTGGCGGCGCCGGCATCGACCCAGGCCAACTCGAAGGCCACCAGACCGAGGGCCAGGTTTTTGGGCCCTTCCAGGTAGCCGCCCTGCGCGGGATCGAGGAAGACGGTGGTGATGCCGGCCTCATCGAAAGCCTTGAGAAGACTGGACTTGCTCTCGGTCCACTCGTGGCTGTTGCGCGCGCCCTCGGCGACCAATCTCGCCACCGGTCCGCGCGCCACGCCACGGGCGGATTGCACCACCATTTGCAGGTCGTAGCGATCGGCGTAGCGCCACATGATCTGGCGTACGTCGTCTCCGGGCAGGGTTTTGATCGTCTCGTTTGGTTGGTGTTCCAGGCCTGATGGCATCCTCGGACAACTCCTCGAACTATAGTAACTTAGGCGCTGCCGGATCTGTTGGACGGACGCACCGCCGCCGATGGACGCGTTTGGAGGCGGAATCTTGAGTCACGCGTTGGTCTCGGGCGGCGCCGGGTTCATCGGAAGCCACCTCGTGGACCGCCTCCTGGAGGAAGGTTGGCGGGTCACGGTGCTGGACGCCTTCGACCCGCCGGAGACGCGGGCGGAAAAGAAAGCCAACCTGGCGGGGTGCGGGGCCAAAGGCTGGTGCCGGATCGTCGAAGCCGACCTCAGAGACCTGCCATCCCTGGCGTCGCAATTGGAGGGCGGCTATGATGTGGTCGTTCACCTGGCGGCGCGGGCGGGTTCACCGCACCCGGCTGGCGAACCGGGCGATGTCCAGGAGGTGAACGTCTGCGGAACCCAGAATCTCCTGGAATGCGCCAGGCGGTGGGGCACCGGCCAGTTTGTGTTCGCCTCCAGCGGCGATGTGTACGGGGCGAATCCGCGGACGCCGTGGCGGGAGGACGACACCGAACTGCTGCCGGTCAGCCCGTTGGCCGCCAGCAAGGCCGCCGGCGAGAGCCTCGGCCACGTGTACAGCCACCTGTACGGGATCCGCTTTGTAGCGCTGCGTCTGTTCGACGTGTACGGGCCCCGGCAACGTCCGGACCAGTGCATTCGCGCGATGGCCGCCGCCATGCTGGCGGGCCGCCCGGTGGAGTTGCCCGGCGATGGGTCGTCGGCGTGCGACTACACTTACGCCGGGGACGTTGTCGACGGGGTTCGCGCCGCCATGGACTACAGGGACCTCGGCTACGAGGTGATCAATCTCGGCTCGGGCCAAACCCACACTTTGTGCGAGACGGAGCGGGCGCTGGAGCGGGCGCTCGGGGCCACGGCGCGCTTGGAGCCGAAGTCCCTCCGGCCCGGAGAGCCGCCGCAAAGGCTCGCATGCATTGGCAAGGCCCAGCGGCTGTTGGGATATCACCCGCGCGTGGAGTTCGACGAGGGGCTGCGCCGCTTTGCAGCATGGCTGGAGGGGACCTCGACCCAAAGCCTTCTCGCATTGCACGAGGCGGTCCAGAGAGAGGCGGGCATCGTGCCAATTGCGAGCCGACCGGTTTCCGCCACGTAGGTTCTCGGGCGCGCATCTCGCGGGACTATGACATAATCCGACGAGATGAAAACTCGTTATAAGGTTCTTGGCCTCGTATTCCTCATATCCGCCATAAGCTATTTGGACCGCGTGTGCATTTCCGTCGCCGGTCCGCGCATGCAGGCCGACCTGGGCCTCTCCCCCGATCAGTGGGGATGGGTGGTCGGGGCGTTCGTCCTGACGTATTCGCTTCTGGCCGTGCCATCGGCGCGGCTGGGCGAGCGTTTCGGCGCGCGCAAGGTGCTGACCGGGATTGTGCTCTGGTGGAGTGCGTTCACCTCGCTGACGGCGGCGGCGGTGAACTACCCGATGCTGCTCATCACCCGGCTGCTGTTCGGGGCCGGAGAGTCCGGGGCGTACCCCATCGGCAATGCGGCGCTGTACACCTGGTTTCCCAAGGTGGAGCGGGCACGCGCGGTGGGCATCATGTGGATGGCGGCACGGGTGGGCGGCGCGCTGACGCCCGTGCTGGTGGTGCCGATCCAGCAGGCCCACGGATGGCGCACGCCGTTCTACGTGTTCGCAGTGGCGGGCGTGGTGTGGGCGGCGGTCTGGTATGGGTGGTATCGGGACCGGCCGGCCGAGAAGAAGGGGGTCGCGGCGGCGGAGTTGAAAGAGATCGAGAGCGAAGCGCCGCCGTCCAAGAGTCCGGCGCTGCCCTGGACGCGCATTCTGGGAGATCGCAATGTGATCTACCTGATGCTGATGTACGGGACGTATTGCTTCGGCGGGTACTTCTATCAATCGTGGCTGCACACCTACCTGGTGAAGGGCCGGGGGTTCAGCGAGAACCAGATGGCGGTGTGGTCCACGCTGCCGTTTGTGCTGGGTGCGGCGGGTTGCATTTTGGGCGGGACCATCAGCGACAACCTGGTGAAACGCTACGGGCTGAAGGTCGGCAGGCGCAGCGTGGCCGCGGCGGGGCTGGGGCTGGCCGGCGCGCTGGAACTGGCCACCGCGCTGACGGCGAACAACACTTTGGCGGCGCTGTTCCTGGGCCTCGGCTTCGGCTTCATGGACTGCATGATGCCGGCCAGTTGGGCGGCTTGCCTCGACATCGGCGGCCGGTACGCGGGCAGCGTCAGCGGCGCCATGAACATGGCGGGACAGGCGGGGTCGTTCCTGTCTTCCATCGTATTCGGCTACATGGTGGTCTATTTCAAGAGCTACGACCTGCCGCTGATCCCGATGGCGATCGCGCTGTTCGTCTCGTCGGCGCTGTGGCTGAAGATCGACCCGACCCGATCGCTGGAGCCCAGCCCGCCGCGGTAATGGCCGCCGGCCGGGGAGGCAAGAATAGAAAGGGCCCGGGTGCTGTCCGAGCAGCCTCCCGGGCCGGGGTTGGCCGGATCCGCGAGCGGACCCGGGCCAGGTTGACTCCCAAGCGAGACTACGTGCCCGCCCGCGAACGGCGGACCAATTCCCCCAGAGTCTGATTGGTGGACGGAGTGTGCCCGGCGAGCGGAATGATGCGCTCGTGGATTGTGTCGAGGATCCACTCCACCTGCGGGAAGAACATGGCTTCCAGTTCGGCGGCCGGCGTGATCCAGTTGCGGGAGCCGACGATGGCCGGCGGAGCGTCCAGGTAGTCGAAGGCCAACTGTGACAGGTTCGCCGCGACCGTCTGGATGACCGAGCCGCGCTCGACGGCGTCGCAGACCAGCACCACCTTGCCGGTCTTCTTGATCGAGTTCACCAGCGGCTCGTAGTTGAGCGGATTGGCGGCGCGAAGGTCGATAAGCTCCGCCGAAAGGCCGTAATCGGCCTCCAACTTCTTGGCCGCGTCCAGAGCCGTATAGAGCGCCGGGCCCAGGGTGATGATGGTCAAGTC